>JACRDU010000115.1 GCA_016218495.1 Elusimicrobiota bacterium | reverse complement strand
TTCGGTCGGGCCTCCGGTCGCCGGGCGCCGTTTGCGGCGCCCTCGGGGCTCCGCCGGGCTGTATGCGTAGGCCCGGCTGCGCACGCGCCCTGCGGCCCGACCGAAGCGCTCCGCGGCCGTGCCGACAGCCGGCCACGTGACCAGTCCGACTGCCCACATGGGCAGTCGGCGCGGCCGGGTCGGCGCTATAATGGGCGGATGCGGCCGATGAAGCGTACGCACCTGTGGATTCCCGCCTGCTTCGTCCTGGCGGCGGGGATGCTCCTCTATCTCGCCGCCGAGCGCGGGGGGGCGCACTGGGCCCTGGTCTGGCCCGCGGCCAACTGCGCGGCGGTGGCGGCGGCCTACTTCGGCCCCGGGGCGCGCGTGTTCGGCAAGCGCCCCGACGGGAGCCGCTCGGTCGGCGTGGTCGCCTGGATGCTGCCCTTCCTGACGGTCAACTACCTCACCTGGCGCCTGCAGGTGCTGCTCAGCCCGGAGGACTGCTGCAACGAGCCCGCGCCGGGGCTCTTCGTCGGGCGGCGGCCCCGTCCCGGCGAATACCCGAAGGCCGCCCTGGTGGTGGACCTGACCTCCGAGTTCCCCAAGCCCGCCTACCATCCCTCCGGCGTCGACTACGCGGCGCTGCCCACGCTGGACGCCTTCGTGCCGGACGCGCAGGCCTACCGTCAGGCCTTGGAGCGGGCGGAGAAGGCCGGGACCGTGTTCGTGCACTGCGCCAACGGCCACGGGCGCTCGGCGGCCTTCATGGCGGCTTTGCTGGTGCGCCGGGGGCTGGCGGCCGACGTGGACGCCGCGATGCTCATGGTGGCGGCGGCGCGCCCGGCCTGCCGGCTCAACCCCGTCCAGCGCGCGGCGGCGCTCAGCGCTTCAAGCGGTAGTCCACGCCCTTCTTGAGGCCGAACTCGATGGCCTCTTCGCCGAGGTCTTCGCCGACGACCTTGACGGCCTTCAGCCCCTCGGCCCTGGCGCGCGCGGCGTCGAGCGCGCGCATCGCCTTCCCGTAGGACTCGGCGGCCTCGTTGGCGGCGCCGCCGCTCTGGGCCAGGTAGGCGAAGAGCAGCACCGTCGTCGAGATGCCGCGCGCGATTTTGGCTTTGCGCCGGGCGTCCCAGTACTCCTGGGCGGCCGTCCCCTTCTCGCTCAGCGGCTCGTAGTCGTAGGCGTCGCAGGGGCAGGAGAACTCCGGCTGCTTGGCCTCGGCCGCGCGCGGCGCGGCGACGACCTGGGCGGAGGCGGGGAAAGCGGAGGCCGTCATGAGCAGGGCGGCGAGGATTCTCAGGGTGTTCATCCCATGAGGATAGCCGCCCGGCGCGGGGCCCGGCCGGGCCGTTCGGACACCCGGGGCCGGTCCAGTGGGCCCAGGCCCGACACCCGGCGGGGCATTTTGTACATTCTGCCGATGGCCGCGACCCCGAGGGCAGCGATGCTCGCCATGCTCCTGCTGCCCGTCCTCTCGGCGGCTCAGGAGCCTCCGGACGGCTATCCTCCCGCGCCCCCCGGACACTACCGGGGCATGAGGCCTCCTCCCGGACATGGCGAAGGCCCGCCCCCCGGCGAGCGTCCACCCGAGGCCGTCCAACTCGAGCTTTACGGGACGCGCTTCAAGGCCCGCTACGGCGAAGCCCGTCAGAGGGCCGAGCGCCTGAAGGCTCTGGCGCGGACCTATATGGACCCGGAGGACCCGGCGGCGCTCATGCGCGAGCGCGCGCGCTTGCGCTCGGAGCTGGAGGCCGACCTCTCCGAGCTCGAGTCCACGGCGGGCGGGTTCAAGGAAGCGCTCCAGTCCCTAATGATGCATGTCCGCCAATTCCGCCCCGGCACGGAAGGCCTGTTCAAGCCCTATGGCAACGCCGGCCAACGCATGGGCGCGGCCCTGGACGAGCTGCGCGGGCAGCTCGAGGAGGAGGAGGCAAGGTACGCGGAGGCCGACATCCCGGGGAATCTGCGCAGGCGGCGCCTCATGCTGGCGGCCTCGGCCGCGGCCGTCCTGGCCGCCTTGGCCGGGGGGTTCTATTTCCTCCAGAAGCGCCTCGTGGCGGCGGCGGTCCAGGACATCACCACGCGCACCCTGCAGTCCGCGTCCGTCACCCCGCCGGCCGTCACCCCGCAGGTCGTCACCGATGCGCCGGGCCGGGTGGTGGGCGACAACTTCCGCATCGAGGAGCGCGTCGGGGAGGGCGGCATGGGGGTGGTCTACCGGGCCACCGACCTGACCCTGCGGCGTGCGGTCGCCATCAAGCGCATGCGCGACGAGATCATGACGGAGCCGGCCCAGCTCGAGCTCTTCCTCAACGAAGCGCGCCTGGTGGCCTCGCTCAAGCACCCCAACATCATCGAGATCCTCTCCATCGTCAAGGAGCCCGGCCGCCTCTATCTGGTGTTCGAGCTCGTCGAAGGCCGCTCTCTGCACGAGTGGATCCGGCTCAACGGGCGCCTGGGCCTCAAGCCGGCGCAGTCGGTGCTCTACCAGGTCTCCCAGGCCCTCGACCACGCCCATGAGCGCAAGATCGTCCACCGGGACCTCAAGCCGGCGAACGTGATGGTGGACGCGCGCGGCGTGGCGAAGGTGATGGACTTCGGCATCGCCCACCAGGCCCAGCGGACCTTGGCGACCGTGACGCACACGGACAGGGCGGGCACCCCGGCCTACATGGCCCCGGAGCAGGAGCTCGGCGAGTCCTCGCGCGCCGCCGACGTCTTCGCCGCCGGGGTCTGCCTCTACGAGATGGCCACGGGCCGGCTCCCGTTCAACGGCCCCAACTTCCTCGCCCAGAAGCGGGAGATGCATTACATGCCGCCGAGCACCGTCGTGCCGGGCCTGCCGCCCGCGCTCGACCGCGTCGTCGCTTCGGCGCTGGCCCCTGACCCGGCGCGGCGCTACCCGACGGCCGGCGACCTGGCGCGGGACCTGATGACCCTCTAGGGTCCCCGGATTCAGAGGCTGAAAAAGACCAGGGCCGCGGTGGCGGCCAGGTAGACGGCGAGGAGCACGGCCAGGGACCGGCGGTCGATGGCGATGGCCCGGGCCGTGTCGCCGCGCTCGATGAGCCAGGTGGTGCGCACCACCACCCCCAGCCCGGAGAGCATGAACAGGTAGGCCCCCAGGTAGATCTTGTCCATCAGGACCAGATACGAGATCTCGGGCAGCTCGTCGTTGAGGGTGATCTGCAGGGCCACCACGGTCAAGAGCGCCGTGATGCCGATGCCCACGCGCGAGTCCACGTAGCGCGGGTGGAACAGGAAGAGCAGCGCCGCGCAGAGCACCACGCAGAGGATGGGCACCAGGAGCTTGAGCGCATAGGTCAGGCGCGGCCGCTCGATGGGCACCTCCACGCGCACGCTGGAATAGGTCTGCCGGCGCCCCTCGCCGAAGTCGGTGGGGTATCCCCGCGGGGACACCGTGATGGTCGGCGTGCCGATGCGCCAGCCGGGCAGCTCCAGGGCTGGGTTGAGGGTCACCGCCCCGGGGCCGGCCGTGTAGGCCAGCTCGTCTGAGCCCATGCGGTGGTCCTCGAACTCTACGACCAAAGTCTGGCGGTCGAAGGGGTAGTCGTCGAGGATGAGCTTGCGGCTGAAGCGCCCGTTCACCCGCACCACCTGCCGGAGCAGGCCGCCCTCCCTGACCGGCTTCTCGTGGTCGAGCTGGCGGACCTGGCTCCAGGTCTCGAAGGGGTTGGCGAACTCCAGGGTGGCGGCGGGGTCGAGCTTCGGGTCGCTCCAGCGCAGCCAGACGTAGAGGTCGACGCCGTAGCTATGGGTCTTGAGGTCCAGGTCGTGGATGTCGTTTACGTGCACGCCCACCTCGACCTTGGCGGGGGCGGCCGCGGCGGGCAGGGCGAACAGGGCGGCCAGCGCCGCGGCGAGCATGCCGGGAGTATAGTGGCCCGGCCCGCGCGGCGCAAGGAGCCCGACACTCGCCGGGGAATGTGAAGGCCTCGGCCGCATCCTATAATGGAGGCCACGCATGAAGCGTCCCGGCGGACTGCTCCCCGTCATCGTGCTGGCCGGACTGGCCTTCGCGGCCTATGTCCCGTCGCTCTCCGGCGACTTCCTGCTCGACGACCGCGTCTACCTGCTGGAGAACCCCAATGCGGGGCCCGCGGGCTCGTGGCTGGCGCCTTTCACCAGCGGCTCGGCCCTGGTGGCCAGCCCCGACCTGGCCGGGCAGCGCTACCGGCCTCTGACCGCGCTGGCCTACAAGGCGCTCTTCGCCGTCTCGGGCCGCAACCCGTTCGGCTTCCACCTGGCCTCCTTGTCCGTCCACGCCCTCAACGCCGTGCTCGTCTTCCTCTTGGCCGAGGCCCTGCTGGGCGCGGGCCCGGCGCCCTGGGCGGCGGCATTGCTCTTCTGCCTGCACCCCGCCCAGCCCGAGAGCGTCTCCTACATCGCCAACCTCTCCTCGCTCCTGGCCGCGGCCTTCATGCTGGGCGCTTTGCTGCTGCACGAGCGGGGCAAGGCCCTGCCGGCCCTGGCCTGCTTCGCCGCGGCTTTGCTCTGCCGCGAGTCGGCGGCGGCCCTGCCGCTCTGGGCGGCGGCCTGGGACCGGCTGCGCGGGCGTCCGGTCCTGCGCGGCCTGGCGCCGTATGCCGCCGTCTTCGCAGCCTACTTCGTCCTGCGCGCCGCCATCCTGGGCGGGGTCTCCCAATATCGGCCCTGGGGCGGGTCCTGGGGCTCCCACGCCGTCTACGCCGTCCACGGCCTCTTCGAGGACCTCAAAATCGCCTTCTGGCCGGCGGGCCTGCGCATCAGCTACAGCTTCGCTCCGGCGCCGGCGGCGGCGGCCGCCAAGGCCGCGGCCTTACTGGCGCTGGCCGCCGCCGCGCTGGAGCTCTTGCGCCGCCGCTCCCCGTTCGGCCTCGGGCTTTGCCTGGCCCTGGCCGCCCTGGCCCCTGTGGCGAACCTCTTGCCGATGGAATCGCTGGCCGCGGTGGGTTACCTCTACGCGCCTCTGGCGGGGCTGTTCGCGGCGGCCTTCGCCGCGCGCCTGCGTCCCGGCGCGCTGGCCGTCCTGGCCGCGGGCGCCGTCGCCCTGTCGGGCTTCTGCATCGAGCGCCAGCTGGACTGGGCCGGCGGCTTCCAGCTGGACCTGGCGGCCTACGCCGCCGCGCCAGAGGACCCCTCCACCGGGCTCAACCTCGCCTCGCACTACTTCAACTGGCGCATGTTCGGCCGGGCGGCGGCGCTGGCCGAACCGGCCTCGTCCCCGACGGCGCCCGAGCACCTGCGCGCCCCCGCGCGGCGCCTGGCGGAGCTCATTTCCACCGCGCGCTAGAGCCGCGCCAGCAGCGCGTCCTTGAGCCGCCCCATGTCCTCGTAGACCCCCGCGGCCCCGGCGAAGCTCCCGCCGACGCTGGGGCCGCAGGGGGTGACGAGGCAGGGGATGCCGGCGGCGGTCGCCGCGGCCAGGCCGCGCTCGGTGTCTTCGACGACGATGCACTCCGAGGGCCGCCAGCCGCCGCGCTCCAGCGCCATCAGATAAGGCGCCGGGTCGGGCTTGGAGACGGGGCAGTCCTCCTGGGTCAGGACGAAAGAGAAGTAGGGCGCAAAGCCCGTGCGCCGGTGGACGGCGTCGAAATGGACGCGGTGGGCGGCGGTGACGACGGCCAGCGTCGCCCGGCCCGAGAGGGCTTCCAGCACCTCCTTGACCCCGGCCCGGGCCTCGGCTCGGGACTCGAGCAGCTTGAGGTAGATGTCGTCGCGGCGCTTCTTGACCGCCAGCAGCTCGTAGGGGGCCAGGGCCCCCTGGGCGGCGAAGTCGATGGTGCTGGCCCCCTGCCGGAGCGAGACCTCCTGGTAATCCGCCAGAGTCAGGTCGAAGCCGCGCTCGCGCACGGCGGTGCGGCAGGAGTCGAAGTAGAGGTCCTCCGTGTCGGCCAGGACGCCGTCGTTGTCGAACAGGACGGCCTTGAGGGGCGGGGCCATGGCGGGATTATTATAGGATTCCGGGGATGATGAAGGCCGTCCAGGGGGACATCACCCAGAGCGACTGCGACGCCGTGGTCAACGCGGCGAACACCTCTTTATTAGGAGGCGGCGGCGTGGACGGGGCCATCCATGACGCGGCGGGCCCCGAGCTGCTCGAGGAGTGCCGGGCGCTGGGGGGCTGTCCCACCGGACAGGCCAAGGTCACCAAGGGCTGGCGCCTGGCGGCGCGCTGGATCATCCACACGGTGGGCCCGGTCTGGAAGGGCGGCCGGCGCGGCGAGGAGGAGATGCTGGCCTGCTGCTACCGCAACTCCCTGCGCCTGGCCAAGGAGCTGGGCGCCCGCAGCGTGGCCTTCCCGGCCATCTCCACCGGCGTCTACCGCTTCCCGCCCGAGAAGGCCGCCGCCATCGCCGTGCGCGAGACCAAGGAGTTCCTCGACCGCACCCCCGGCCTCGAGGTGCGCTTCGTCTGCTTCGACGAGCTCACCTTGGCCATCTACCGCAACCTCCTCTCCGCCTGGGAGTAGAAGGACGGAATACTTTTTGGTGCCAGGCACCAAGGCCTATTCCATCCTCCGGCGCGCGTAGGTCCTTGGGCCTAGGGTGATTTGGGCCTTCCGAGGGTCGCGCGGGGGGGGCCGCGGACCTATCCTGAGGGCATGAGGCCGATGCGAACTCCCCTAGCCGCGCTCCTGACGGGCAGCCTGCTGGTTCCCTCCGCCGTCCCGGCCCAAGTGGTCGGCTCGGCGGTGCCGGCGGCCCGCCCCGTCGCATCGGCCTTCGTTCTGACGCTGGCGTCCTTCCCGGAGCGGCGCGACTACCTCGCCGAGCGGGTGGACGGCTGGAAGACCATGCTCGCCGAGGGCAGCCCGCTGGCCAAGGAGTTCCTGCCCGAGATCGCCGACATGAAGGGGCGGCTGAGCGCCCTGGCCGACCCGGCCGAGCTGGCCTCCTGGGCCTTCGTGGTCGACGCCTTCGAGACCCGCCTGATGGAGCGCCTCAACCCTAAGATGGCGGGGATGGACGCGGAGTCCCGCCGCGAGGCCCGCGAGCTCATCTTGCAGGAGAAGGAGGCCCTGGTGGCCCTCAACCAGCGCCGCCTCGGGGCCGACAGCCGCACCGCCAAGCAGATTGACGGGCTCAAGAAGGACATCAAGCGCACCGGCTTCTCGCCGGCCGGCCTCTCCACCCTCTTCGACCGGACCCGCGCTCTGACCGGGGCGGCGGTCTCCCCCAGCGCCAGCGCCTTCAGCGCCACGGCCGGGATGGGCTCCTTCAGCGACTGGACCTATCCGCGCCCGAACATCTCCCAGCGCGCCCACGGCAGCCTGGAGGTCCCCGAGCCCGGCGACTCCGCCCCCATCACCCAGGACGAGGGCAAGGTCATCGCCGCCGCCCGGGCCAACGGCCTCAACGCCACCATCGTCCGCCAGGCCTACCGCGAGTCGCAGCGCCAGGGCGTGGACTTCCGCATGGTCCTGGCCGTCATCGAGGCCGAGTCGGGCTATGACTCCCACGCGACCAGCCCGGTCGGCGCCAAGGGCCTCATGCAGATCATGCCCGCCACCGGCCGGGGCCTGGGCGTGAAGGACTCCAACGCCCTCTACGACGCGGCGACCAACATCCGGGCCGGGGTCAAGTACCTCAAGGGCCTCTGGGAGCAGTTCTCGGACGTGGCTTGGTCCGAGATCGGCTCGATCAACCCCTTCACCCGCGCCGACGTCAAGGCCGCCATCGCCGCCTACAACGCGGGGCCGGGCGCGGTGCAGAAGTACGGCGGGGTGCCGCCCTACCGCGAGACCCGCGGCTATGTGGTGAAGGTCCTCTCGAACTTCCAGAAGTACGACCGCCTCTTCCCCGACTAGGCCCCGCGCCGGCGCCAGTAGTAGACGGGGATCCCCAGCAGGACTATGAAGACGCCCGGCCAGGTGTAGGCCGGCTTGTAGACCAGCAGGTCCAGGCCGATGGCGGCCGAGAACAGGATGTAGAGCGCCGGGACGACGGGGAAGCCCCAGGCGCGGTACGGCCGCGGCGCATCGGGCCGCTTGCGGCGCAGGACGAAGATGCCTCCCACCGTCAGCGCGTAGAAGAAGATGGTGGCGAAGATGACGTAGTCGAGCAGGTCCCCGTAGGCCCCCGACAGGCAGAGCACGCAGGCCCAGACCGCCTGAAGCACCAGCGCCGCGGCGGGCACGGACGCGCCGTTGAGCTCGGCCGCGCGCTCGAAGAACAGGCCGTCCTTGGCCATCGCGTAGTAGACCCGCGCGCCCGACAGGACCAGGCCGTTGTTGCAGCCGAAGGTGGAGACCATGATGAGCACGGCCATCACCAGGGCGCCGGGCGCTCCGAAGAGGGCCGAGAGGGCGGCGGTGGCCACCCTGTCGTTGGGGGCGTTCCTGATGGCGTCTAGCGGCAGCACGGCCAGGTAGGTGACGTTGGCCAGGATGTAGAGGACGGTGACCAGGGTCGTGCCCAGCACCAGGCTGAGCGCGATGTCCCGGTCCGGGCGGCGCACCTCGCCGGCCGCGTAGGTGATGTTCTCCCAGGCCGTGGCCGAGAACAGCGAGCCCACCATGGCCACGCCGACGGCGGCGCCCAGCTTGAGGCCCCAGAGCGGCTCGCTGGACTCCAGCGCGCCGTCCTTCATGTGCAGCCAGACCGCGTCCCAGGCTCCGGTCAGGTTGGCCGCCAGCACCGAGCCGTCGCGCAGCGCGTACAGGGCCAGGAGCGAGAGCCCGCACAGCGAGGCGAGCTTGGCCACGGTGAAGAGGTTCTGGATGAGCTTGCCGAGCTTGAGGCCGCGCAGGTTCAGCGCGGTCAGGGCGGCGATGACGACGATGGCCAGGGCCTGGGCCGCCGAGACGGTGAAGGACCCGAGGCGCAGCAGCGCGTGCTTCTCGCTGAACCAGGGTATGAGGTAGGCCGTGAACTTGGCGAAGGCCACGGCCACGGCGGCGATGGTGCCGGTCTGGATGACCAGGAACAGGGTCCAGCCGTAGAGGAACCCGGCCAGCGGGCCGTAGGCCTCGCGCAGGTAGACGTATTGGCCGCCGGCCCGCGGCATCATGCCGGCCAGCTCCCCGTAGCCCAGGGCCGCCGTGATGGTGACTGCGCCGGTGATCAGCCACACCGCCAGCAGCCAGCCCGCGCCGCCGACCGTGCGCAGGATGTCGGCGCTGACGATGAAGATCCCGGAGCCGATCATCGAGCCGGCCACGATCATCGTGGCGTCGAAGAGGCCTAGTTCGCGCTTGAGCCCGGCGTCCTTGTCGTCCATGGGGCCCATCTTACCATTCGCCGGCGCATCCCCTGCGCAGGGCTCCATGTCCCTGGGCTGTTCGCCCCACCTACGGATCGCTCGGCCCTCCCGTGGGGATGGCCTCGCGGCCTCGCAGGCGAACGCGCCTGCGAGGGGGACGGAATTGGGCGAAGCATTTTGTCC
>JACRDU010000114.1 GCA_016218495.1 Elusimicrobiota bacterium | reverse complement strand
CCCCCATCGCCCGCATCCTGCGCGCCGACGCCGAGGCCGAGACCCGACGCGCCCGGCTTGGGCTGGGCGCGACTAGGCTCCGAAACCGCCATCGAGGCGCAGGCCCCGGTCGCCGCCGCCAAGGGAGCCTGGTCCGGCGACATCGGGACCGTGACGGTGCGGCTCTCCGGGACCCGCCTACGCCGGGAATTCCTGGGCAGGGTCGGCGCCGGACTGCTCTTCGCCGGGCTGCTCCTCTCGGCTGCGGTGACGTTCCTATGGGTCCTGATGACCCATTTCCTCGCCCCCATCGCCCGCATCCTGCGCGCCGACGCCGAGGCCGGCCCGATCCCCCCCGGCGAGGTCCCGGACGATGAAATCGGGACCATCATGCTCTCGCGGGCCGAGATGTTGTTCAAGCTGCGCCTGGCCGAGGGCCAGGCGCGGGCGCTGGCGGTCTCGGAGGGGCACCGGGCCGACGAGCTGGGAAGGGCGCTCGAGGAACTCCGTCAGGCCAAAGAGAGCCTCGCCCGCAGCGAGAAGCTGGCCGCCCTTGGCCGCGTCCTCGCGGGGGTGGCGCACGAGCTCAACAATCCCTTGACCGGCATCCTCGGCTATGCGCAGCTCCTGCTCGAGGACGAAGCTCTGTCGACCGCTCCGGCGGCGCGCGCGGACCTGGAAAGGGTCCTGGCCGAGGCGCGCCGCTGCCAGCGGGTCGTCGCGGACTTGTGCGCCTTCTCCCGGGGCCAGAAGCCCGTCAAGGCCCGGATAAGGTTGGAAGACCCGGTGCGCGGGGCAGTGTCGGCGGAACGTCCCCGGTTGGAGGCGGCCGGAGTGCTCGTGCGCGAGGAATACGGCCCGGAGCCCGGCTTCGTCCTGGCCGACGCGGCCCAGCTCGAGCGCTGCGTCATCAACCTCCTGGTGAACGCGCGACATGCCCTCGAGAAGAGCAAGGGAGGCCTCGTGACCGTGCGGGTCCTCGCGCGCGGAGGGCGCCTCCGGGTCGAGGTGGAGGACGAGGGGGCGGGCTTGTCTCCGGAGACCGAGGCGCGGCTCTTCGAGCCGTTCTTCTCCACCAAGCCGCTCGGCAAAGGGACGGGGCTGGGCCTGGCCATCGTCCGGGGCATCATGGAGAGCCACGGCGGCAGGGCCCTCTTCGAGCGCCCGTCGGCGGGCGGGGCCCGGTTCATCCTGGAGTTCGAGCCGGCCTTCGAATCCGCCGCCGGGTCCCCGGCACAGGCTCCGGAGCCTGGGGCGGCCGCGAGACTCCCTTCGGGCGGACTGTGCGTCCTTGTCGTCGATGACGAGGCCGAGGTGCGAAGCGTCCTGCTCAGGATGCTGGAACGGCTCGGGCACCGGCCCGATGCCGCCGTGGACGCCGATGAGGCGCTCAGGCTGCTCGCCGCCGGCAGCTATGACTGCGTGCTCTCCGACATCCGGATGCCCGGGCGCGACGGCTTCGAGCTCTTCGCAGAGGCGATCGAGCTGAGGCCTGAGCTGAAAGGGAAATGGGCCTTCGTGACGGGGTCGATCGAGGCCGACACCTGGCGCCGCGTCCAGGAGACCGGCCGTCCCGCCCTCCAGAAGCCTTTCGCGTCGGAAGAGGTCGCCCGGGTGCTGGCGGGGCTCGCCTAGGTCCAATGCCGTTCACTTAAGGCACCTCCCCGCATTAACGGCGCCTTTTACGCGCGTGGGTTCGAGCCGGCCCCATCCCAGCCGACGAATCAGGAGAAATCGGGGCTCTGTACCTTGCGACACGATGCCGGCGCTTGAACTTATCCTGGGATAAGCTGTTTCCGAGTACCTGGTCCCCTGATGCATCTTGATGCGGTTGCCCATAGGCTGCGTGCACGCAGTCTTCGCGATTGTCGGGCCGTTAATCCGTTCCCCCTCGACGAATCGCCGGCCGTTCGGCGATTCGCCGAGGCACGCGCCCGCGGCGCGTAAGCGGTGCCGTGTCGGGGGCATTCTGGATAAGCGAGGCCGGTCTCGAGCAAGGCGATGAAGTGACGCGATCCCTTAAGTGAACGGCATTGCGCCTAGTCCAGGCTCCTTAGGCGTCGAATCGGTAGCCGATGCCGCGGACGCTGACGATGTGCTTGGAGACGGCGGGGCCGAGCTTCTTGCGCAGGCGGGAGACATGGGTCTCCACGGTGTGGGGGTCGTTGTAGTCGGCGAGGTCATAGCCCCAGACGGTCTCCAGGAGGAAGCCGGGCTTGAGCACCCGTCCGGGGTGGGCGAGCAGCAGGGCCAGCAGGTCGAACTCCTTGCGGGCGAGCTCCACCGCCGTGCCAGAGACCTTGACGGTGCGCGCCTCGGGGTTCAGGGTGATGCCGGAGCGCTTCTGGGCGCCGCGGGACTCGTCGCCGTGGTCGTAGCGCCGCAGCACGGCCTTGATGCGGGCCAGCAGGACCTTCATCGGGAAGGGCTTGACGATGTAGTCGTCCGCCCCGCCTTCGAGGCCCGTGACCACGTCCTTCTCCTCGATCATCTCGCCCGACATGATGATGACGGGGATGCCGCGGGTCTCGTCCTTCTTCTTGAGGATGCGGCACAGCTCGTGCCCGGTCAGCCCGGGCATCACGGCGTCGGCCAGCACGAGGTCGGGGCGGCTCTCCGAGGCCATCAGCAAAGCGTCGGAGCCGTCGGCGGCCAGCAGGGTCTCGAAGCCGTCGAGCTTGAGCGCCCGGTCCACCGCCTTGCGCAGGGACTCGACGTCGTCGGCCACGAGTATGCGCTGGGGCATGCCGCCCATTCTATTATTTCCTGGCCGGCGAGCAAGACGCCAGCAGCTGGAAGGACTGTTGGTCGGCCGAGACGAAGCGGCGGACCTCGTCGAGGCTGAGCGGCGCGTCGTCGGCCGGGCACTCGGCCATCAGCTCGAGGAAGCGCTCGCGCAGGCCGCGGTCGGGGATGGTGTCCGCCGGCTTGACGGCGAGGCTCTTGGCGGAAAAGCCCTTCTTGCGGGCCTGGGCCG
Organism: Elusimicrobiota bacterium; assembly: GCA_016218495.1. Lineage (GTDB taxonomy): Bacteria > Elusimicrobiota > Elusimicrobia > UBA1565 > UBA1565 > SCTT01. The sequence continues at coordinate 5,496 of JACRDU010000114.1, read as the reverse complement.
CCCAGTAGCGGGCCTTGATCTCGAGGATGTCCTCCTGCAGGGCGTTGGCCCGCGCGGCGGCGCCCGAGCAGGGGTCGGCGGGGGCGTCGCGCAGGTCGGAGGCGTTGTCGAGGCGGGCCAGCTGGGTCCGGGCCTCCTGGGCGGCCGTCTTCCCGCGGGGATGGTAGCGGCGTCCGGTCTGGTATTCATAGGCCTCGGCCACCGCCTGGTCTGCCGTGATGGCGGCGGGCCGGGGGATGATTTCATCGGAGACCCAGTCGCGGCGGCCCTCGGCCCGGCGCGCCGCCACGGCCGCGCCGGGGGCGACCAGGACGAGGCGGGCGGTGACCTGGATGGTGTTCCCGATGGTGACGAAGCTGCCCACGACCACGGCCTGGGCCTGGGGGAAGTCCCCGACCGCGGCCAGGTCCTGGCGGCGGAGCAGGCCCGTCATGCCCAAGCGGTGCTCCGAGAGCACGCTGGGGAGCAGCGCGCGCTCCAAGACGGCGACTCGGCCGCGGCGGGACACCTCGGTGGCGAGCTCCTCGGCGGCGCGCGCCCCCTCGGCCGCTGCGGAGCCGTCCATCGGGGAGAACGGGAGGACGGCGACCCGGGCTACGCCGGCCCGGCGGGCCGCCTTCGAGGCCCAGGCTCCCAAGTCACGGCCGACCCCGGCTTGGGCGGGCAGGGCTCCGAGGAGCAGCCCCGCCGTCGTGAGGAAGACCGCCAGTCCGTTCGTCATGGTCGCTCACCTCCCACCGATATAATGGCAGGCGAGGCTGACGGGCCGTACGCGGGAGGCTCAACTCCCGCTCACGCTTTGCAGCTCAGGAGTCGAGGGTCTCGCGGACGGCCTTGAAGAGGGCTTCCTTGGTGAAGGGCTTCTGCAGGAGGCGGGCGCCGGGTTCGAGCATGCCCTGCTTGGAGATGATTTCGTCGGAATAGCCGGAAGAATAGAGCACCTTGAGGCCGGGATGGCGCGCGCGCAGGCGCTCGGCCAGGGTCTTCCCGCTCATCCCGGGCATGACGACGTCGGTGAGCAACAGGATGTGGGAATCGGCGGCCTTGGCCAGCGCCTCCTCCGGCCCGGAACAGGGGGTCACGCTGTAGCCGGCCCAGGTCAGCAGGCGTTCGGTCAGGCGCCGGACGGCCCCCTCGTCTTCGACCAGCAGGATGGACTCCGCGCCGCCGATGTCCCGCTCGGCGCCCGCGGCTTCGGGCTCCGGCACCTCGGTGGAATAGGGCCAATAGACCGTCATGCAGGTGCCCTTCGCTTCGGCGCTTTCCACCGTCAGGTACGCGCCGCCCTGCTTGACGATGCCGTAGACCGTGGCCAGGCCCAGGCCCGTCCCCTGACCGGCCGGCTTGGTGGTGAAAAAGGGCTCGAAGATGTGCTTGAGGACGGCAGGAGGGATGCCGGAGCCGGCGTCGGTCACCGTAAGAGACGCGTAGTCGCCGGGCGGGATGGGGCCGTCGAGGCCGCTCAGGGGGGCGTCGAGGCGGGCGTCCTTGAGCGCGACGCGGATGTCGCCTCCGCGCGGCATGGCGTCGCGGCTGTTGACGACGAAATTCATGACTATCTGCTCGAGCTGGGAGGGGTCCGCATTGATGAACTTCCCCGAGGTCTCGGCGGCGAAGACCAGGCGATAGTGCTCGCCGATGATGCGGTGGAGCATCTTCTGCAGGGCCCCGACCACGGCCGCGGGGTCGATGAGCCGGGCTTTGACGACCTGCTTGCGGCTGAAGATGAGGAGCTGGCGCGTCAGGTCGGCGGCGCGGGCGGCTCCCTTCTCGATCTCCTCTAGGTCCGCCCGCATCGGATCGTCCTTCGGCAGCTCCTCTTTGGCCAGCTGGGCGTAGCCCAGGATGGAGGTCAGGATGTTGTTGAAGTCGTGGGCCACGCCGCCGGCCAGGCGGCCGATGGCCTCCAGCTTCTGGGCCTGGGCGAGTTGGTCTTCGAGGGAGCGCTCCCGCGAGACGTCGCGCTTCACGGCGACGAAGTTCGTGACCCGGCCGGACTCGTCCTTGACCGGGGCGATGGAGGCCTCCTCTTCGAACAGGATGCCGTCCTTGCGCTTGTTGACGAAGGTCCCGTGCCAGACCTCGCCCCGGAGGATGGTGTCCCAGAGGTGGCGGTAGAACGCCTTGTCATGCCGGCCGCTGCTCAGGATCCGGGTATGGCGTCCGACGGCTTCGGCGGCCGCGTAGCCGGAGGTGCGTTCGGCCGCGGGGTTGAAGTACTGGATGATGCTCGCCGGGTCGGTGATGATGATGCTCTCGGCCGCGTTCTCCACTGCCTGCGTAAGCATGCGGGCGCGGGCCAGTGCGGCGGCCATGGTGTCCCGAGCCACGACCTCCTCGGTGAAGTCCTCGATGGAGCCGAGGATAAGGCGCGGATTGTCGTCGGCGTCCCTCTCGAAGACCATCTGTCTCGTCCGGAACCAGCGATAGTCGCCCGACTTCACCCGCAGGCGGTTCTGGACGACGGAGACTTCCTCGTCCTTGAGGGCGAGGAAGCGGACGGGGTCGGTGTCCAGGATGTGGCGGTCGTCGGGATGGAAGCGCTCGGTCAGGAACGCTGGGCCCTCGGTCTGAATCTCGGCGGCCGACATCCCGAACATCCTTTCAAAGCCTGCGGTGAGAAAGGGGATGGTGCGGTTCTTGGCGTCGAAGATGTATACGCCCATCGGCAGGGTCTCGTAGACCTTGTCGAGCATCCTCCGGCTGTGCCCCAGGGCCCGGCGGGATTCGTCCGCCTCGTGCGCGGCGGCGAAGGTGTCGAGCGAGCGCCCGACGCCCTGGGCCAGGATGGCGATCAGGGCCTTGAACTGCTCGGTGAAGAGGTCGGGCTCGCGGGACGCGATGTGGAGGATGGCCGTCAGGGCCCCCTGCGAGAACACCGGAGCCGAAACGCTGCTCGATACCCCGAGCGCCGCGGCCTGCAGCTCGCAGGGGGTATTTTGGGGTTCTTGGGAGGCGCCGTCCGCCACGAGTCTCCGGTGATAATGGCAGCGCTGGACGGGGGAGCCCGTGCCGTCTTCCGAGAAAGGGACTTCGGCGCAGGCCCGGCGAACCAATTCGTCGGGGTAGCCGGTTTCCAGGAGCAGTGCCCTCCGGGCCTCGTCCGGGCGCACGATGCTGACGGTGGCCAGGCCGGGCAGGGGCTTCAGGACGTCGATGAGGTCCTCGAACAGCCCGGCGCGGGATTTCGGGGAAGCCGTTACCATGGAGCAGTCGGCCAGAATCTTATAGAGGAGCCCCAGCCGCTCGATGGTGTTGAGATGAGCCTTGGACTCGGTGACGTCGCGCACGATGGCCTGGACGATGCGGCGGTCTTCGAGTTCGAGGCGGCAGGCATTGATTTCGACCGAGAGGGGGGCTCCGTCCTTGCGGACATGGGCGGCCTCGAATCGGATGGCTCCGCGTTCCAAAGTCTCCTTCACGCGCGCGGCGGGTTGGCCGCTTTCCTGAGGGCCGCGCAAGACGTTGACCGGCTTGCCGACCAGTTCCCCCGGGGCGTACCCGTAGAAGCTCTCGGCGGCGGGGTTGGCCTCCAGGATGACGGCCTCCCGCGAAATCAGGAAGATGGGGTCTGGAGCCCGGGCCATCAGCGAGTCGCTCAGGAGCAGGGCCCGGACGTTCTCGGCTTCGGCGGAACTCACCAGACGGCCCATCAGCAGGAACGCCCCGGCCACGCCGAAGGCCCCGAGCAGGGCGAAGACGAAGGCCAAGGTGCGCGAGTCCCCGGCCGCATGGCCGAACTCCCGGACCCCTAGTGGGCGCCAGCCGAGGAATTCCTTGCGCGCGGGCATGACCAGCACGCTCTTGCCGAAGTGGTCGGCGCCGCTGCTCAGCGCCCCGCTCCACAGGGCCTTGGCCGCGGCACTCGTCGGGGGGAGCCGGTACGACCGCAACTTCCCCGGGCGCGCGGGGTCGTGGTCCAGGACCTCGGCTCCCTCCGGAGCCCGCCGGCCCAGGTAGAGGTCGAAGGCGCCCGGGGGCCAGGGGGCCAGCCCTCCTAGAGAGGGGAGGATGCCGTTGGTGGCGTCGACATGGAAGACCGTGACGGCGGGACCCGAGCGCAGCGCGCAGAGCGCCACGGCCTGGCCGGAAACGTCTTGCAGAGGGGCGAAGGCGACGCGCTCCTGCGTCCACGCCGCCGCGGCGGCGTCCCTAGGGGAACCGAATGAGTCCGCGCCCGAGCTGGCCCAGAGTGTCCGGCCGTCCCTCGCCAGCACGGAGACCGCCCGATATTCCGGATGGGCGGCGCGCGCCGCGTCGAACCAGGCTGCGAGGCGGCGCCGGGCCTGGGCGTCGGAGGGGCTGCGCGCTAGGCGTGCGACCAGGTCGCGGGCCGGCGGGCTGCCCGCGTAGAACGCCAGGTCCGCCGTGCGTTCCTTGAGCCAGGCGTCCAGCCGTAGGTCCTCGAACGGCAGGATGCTCTCCATCAGTCCCTTGTTGCCGATTTGGAATTGCCGGACGTGGAAGAGGTAGGCGTATGCGCCGATGGTGCCGAGCAGGGCTGCCAACCCCGCGAAGCCGGCGATGAGGAGGAGGGTCCGCCGACGCTGGGAGCGTGACATGGGCCGCATAGACGCCCATTGCAACAAAATAGCCGAAGACGCGCAACATGGCGTGGACGCCTTTAGCGTGTTATCCTCTTCGCATGCCTCGCGGCGACGGCAAGACCACTTTGCTCCTTTCGGGCGCCGTCTGTCTGGCGTCCGGGGCCGTCATGGCCGCCTTCCTATCCTGGCTTCCCGACGTCGGCGACCTGCGCGTACGAAATCCCATGACCACGCGCTACGTACAGATTTATGTGAACCGCAAGACCCGGGCCGGGCATAGGCCGGTCACCTCGATGCGCTGGATGCCCATCGGGGAGATGTCTCCGCACCTGGTCAACGCCGTGCTCATCGCGGAGGACGACCGGTTCTTCCGCCATCACGGAATCGATTGGCGCGAGCTCAAGAAGGCCCTCAAGGCCGGCCTGCGGGGGGAGCGGGTCAGAGGGGCCAGCACCATCTCCCAGCAGGTGGCGAGGAACCTGTTCCTGACCCCGCGGAAGTCCTACGGGCGCAAGCTCAAGGAGATACTCATCGCCCGGCACCTCGAGCGCACCTTGGGCAAAGAGCGGGTCCTGGAGATCTATCTGAACATCGCCGAGTGGGGGGAGGGGGTCTTCGGGGCCGAGGCCGCCTCCAGGGCCTACTATGAAAAGGGCGCTTCCTCGCTGACCCCGGAGGAGGCCGTAGGGCTGGCGGCGGCGCTGCCTAGCCCATATGAACGGAACCCCCTGATGGAGGCCGACGAGCGTCTGGCCAAGCTCCGGGCGCTCTATCTGGAGCGGCTGCTGCGCCGGGCGGGCGGGGCGTCGCCAGCATTTTCCAATCCGGGAATGAGCCTGAAGAGCGTTGAGGGTCCGTTGCCGTAGTTTGCTGGGTCTTGCCTCCGTTTCTGTTGCCGTTGTCCGTTGAGATTCCAGAACAATGACGCTCCACGGACGCAGAGCGTGTT
>JACRDU010000112.1 GCA_016218495.1 Elusimicrobiota bacterium | reverse complement strand
GCGTCCTCGGGCGCGGGCGCGGCCTGGGCCGCGGCCCGGGCCGCGGCGGCGGCCGCGGAGGCGGCGGCGTGGGGCGCGGGGACGGCCGCCGGAGCAAGACGCGGCGTGATGGGCGAGGCGGGAGCGGGAAGGACGCTGCGCCCCGGGCCGAAGAGGGAGTCGGGAGCCAGGGGGGCCCGGACTGGGAGGAGGGCCGAGACCCCGGCGGCGCCGGCGACGGCCGTGCCCGGGCCCGCCGGCGCGGCGCGTACGACTCCGGCCAGGACCGCCCGGCCGTCCGCGGCCAGCATGGTCGCGGCCAGAGCCAGCCGCAGACACGACGCCCCCTGGCGTCTTAGGCGCCTTGATGTGAACCCTGCCATCTCATCGAGGATATCCTCTGCCCGGCTCTCCACATAGGGCCAATCGGGTACGCACAGCGGGCTATTGGACCCGCCTGGGGCCTCGGGGAGGAGCGGCGGACGCCCCAACAATCCGGGCCCTAGGTCCCAAGGCGGCCCGGGCCCACCGACTCTGCCCCATCCCCGCCTCCGGCGCCAGGATATGCCTATGCGGGCCCCCCTCCTCGCAGGCGTCCTCGTCCTATCGGCGATGTCGGCTCACGCCGACATCGCCGACCCGCGTCTGAAGGACCCCGAGGCCTTCGCTCGCTTCACCGACGTGTCCAAGACCAGGGCCGACGCCGCCGTAGCGGTGCCCGACACGGCCTACGCCCCCTCGAGGCGCCAGAAGGTCCCCCTCTCCGAACCCTTGCCGGAGACGCGCACCGCCCCGCGCGCCGTCCCCGACCCCGGGCGGGCCGCCGACTACACCTACAAGCCGGCGCCCCTGCCGAACCGCACCCCCCAAGCTCCTGCTCAGCTCCGGGGCCCTCATCCTGGTGGCCTTGGCCTTGGGCACCTGGCTGGACCGCCCGCGCCTGCGCGCCCGCGCCGGGGTCGTCAAGCTCCCCAAGGAGACGCCGCTGCCGCCCTTTCACGAGCCCCGCCCCGCGCCCGCCCCGCGCTCCTGGCTGCCTCCGCCCACCCCCCCGCCGACGCGGCTGGAGCCCCCGGTCGAGGTCAGCGAGCCCTGGTGGGCGCTCGACAACGCCGAGATGGAGGCCGTCTACCGCTGGGATTCCAGCCCCGACAAGGAGTTGGGCCTGGCCGGCCTCTCCGCCTGGCTGAGCGACCACGCGATGGAGCTCAAGAACATCGACGTGGAGAAGCTCACCGCCAAGCTGAGACGCGACGCCTAAGGGGCGCCGCGCCGAGCTGATGTACTAGCCGCCGCCCTTCAGGCGCCGCGCCCTCTCCACGAGGCCGGCTATCGGCGAGGCGGGCCCCTTCTTCGCCAGCGCGCGCAGGCCGCGCACGAGGCCGGATTTGAAGCGCGTGATTTGGCGGTACACCTCAGCCTTGGAGGCGCCCTTGAGCCCGAACCCGCAGCTCTCCTTGTCGAGCGCCGTCCCCGTCAGACTGATGAGCAGGCCCTCGGCGTCGGCTCCCGCGTCGAAGGCCGCGGCCGAGGCGATGAGCTCAGAGAGCGTCGTCTTCGGCCGGCGCCCCAGGATCCAGCACAGGTCGTAGAGGTCCTTCTCGGAGCACCGGCTGAGCAGGGCGGCCGCCTTCAAGACCAGGAGGAGCTCGAGGTCCGCCACCATCAAACCGCCTTGCAACGCTACGCCGCGGCCCGCCCGGAAGGCGGCCGGGGCGGCGGAGACGTCCGCGGTGAAGTCATGCCCGTCCAGGGTGCAGCGCGCGCGGAAATAGGATTCCGAGTCCTGGCGCACCTCGACGCGGGCCCCGATGCCCTCCAAGGAGCGCACGGCCAGGACGGCCGCAGTCTGGCTCGCCCCCCCTTCGGTGAAGAGGTCCAGGTCGTCGGAGCGGCGATGGCCGGCATAGAAGCCCGCCAGGGCCGTCCCTCCCACCAGCATGCAGCCCTTCAGACGCTGGGCGAACAGGCGGCGCAGCGCCTTAAGAAGCGGCGCCGGCAGGACCTTCCTGGCCAAGTCTAGGCTGGGCTGTTCTCCAGTATCCATATCCGCTCCAGCCCCGCGCGCCGCTGGGGCTTGATGTGGCGTTTGTACGCCGGGAAGCGCTCCCAGACGACCGGGCCCACGGCGGCGGCCGCACGGTAGAGGCCTTCGGCCTGGACGAGCCGGGCCAAGGCCCTGGCGTCGTTTTGGGCGAGCGCCGCGCCGAAGGACACCAGGTCGGGATAGAGGCCGTCCCACAGGAAGTCAGCACGCATGCCCTGTTCCGCCTCCCGCGAGAGCGCGGGCAGGGGCGCCGCGACCGCGTCGAGGCCCAGGCCGAGCCCGCGGCAGAGCTTCAGGAGGTGCGAGACGCGCATGTCGGCTGAGCCCCCCTTTCCCAGCCAAAGGGAGACCGCCTGGCGGGAGACGCCGGCCAGCCGGGCCAGGTCGCTCTGGCTGAGGCCGCGCACGCGCATGAGCAGGAGCAGGGCATCCCTTTCCATCCCCTTCTAGGATATAGGGGAAAACGGCATTTGTCAAGTTAAATTGACATTTCATGTTCATGAAAAAGCCCTTGCATGTGGAGGAATTTCATGGTACAGTGAGACATGCTCCCCCGCCCCATCCTCGTCGAGCGCGTCAAGGCGGCCCTGCGCCGCAGCCGGGCCGTGGCCCTGTTCGGGCCTCGGCAGTCGGGGAAGTCGACCCTGGCACGGCTCGTCGCCGGGCGCGCCCCCGCGGCTTACTTCGACCTGGAGGACCCGGAGAGCCTCGCGCGCCTGGCGGAGCCCATGACGGCCCTTCGCCCGCTGCGCGGCCTGGTCGTCATCGATGAGATCCAGAGGCGCCCGGAGCTGTTCCCCGTTCTGCGCGTGCTCTGCGACCGCCGCCCGCTGCCGGCCCGCTTCCTCCTCCTGGGCAGCGCCTCCATGTCGCTGGCGCGCGAGGTCTCGGAGAGCCTGACCGGCCGGCTCGAGACCGTCGACATCGGGGGCTTCACCCTCGGCGAGGTGGGCCTGTCCCGGCATGGTCGGCATTGGCTCCGGGGCGGCCTGCCGCCCTCCTTCCTGGCCAAGAGCGACGAGGCGAGCGCCGCCTGGCGCAAGGGCTACATCCGCAGCGTCCTCGAGCGCGACGTCCCGCAGCTAGGCATCCGTGTCCCGGCGACGGCGCTCTACCGCTTCTGGAGCATGCTCGCGCACTACCACGCCCAGGTCTGGAGCGCCGCCGAGCCCGCGCGCTCGCTGGGAGCCGGCGAGACCACGGTCCGTCGCTACCTGGACATCCTTGACGGCCTGTTCATGGTCCGCCAGCTCCAGCCTTGGCACGAGAACCTCGGGAAACGGCAGGTCAAGGCCCCCAAGGTCTATTTCAGGGACACCGGCCTCCTGCACCAGCTCCTGGGAGTGCGCACCGGGCGGGAGCTGCTCGGCCATCCAAAATGCGGCGCGTCCTGGGAGGGCTACGTGGTCGCCGAGGCCCTGGAGGCGCTGCGTCCCGACGAGGCGTATTTCTGGTCGACCCATAACGGCGCGGAGCTGGACCTGCTCTTGTTCCGGCGCGGAAAGCGCATCGGCATCGAGGTCAAGCGGGCTGACGCCCCTCGGCTCACGCCGTCCATGCGCATCGCCATGCGCGACCTGAGGCTCGACCGGCTCTTCGTTGTCTATCCCGGGGAGCGGGGCTATACGCTGGCTCCGCGCGTCGAAGTCCTGCCCCTCGCCGCCCTTACGCCGGACCTCCTCTAGGCCCGCCGCCCGTCCGCCGCCCTAGAGCTCCGGCCTCAGCGCCGCCTTCTCTGCCTCGCGCCGCCGCGCCTCGGCCGCCAGCGCCGCCTCGTCGACGAGCCCCGCCGCGCGCGCCAGCTCGAGCGCGGCCCCGTCGCGGGGCCTGAGCCAGCGGTACTCCGCCAGCCCCTGGGGCAGGCGGTCGCGGCGCACGAACACCAGGGCCGCGTCGTCGAACCACACCAGCGCCCAACGCTCACGCGGCATATAGGCCTGGTAGTAGGGCCGCTCGACGCGCGACTCGAGCCCGGCCTTGTCCGTGAAGGTGGTCGGCAGCATGCGCGGGAGGTTCTCCAGGAGGACGACCTCCGCTCCCGATTTCTCGATGAAGGCCTGCCAGGTCTCTGGCGAACCCGCCGCGGCCTTCTGCTCGGCCAGCAGGCCGTGGAACAGGTAGCGCCCGTCCTGGTAGACGCGCACGCCCAGGCGCCGCGAGAGATACCCGCCCCAGCTCCACGGGTTGTAGAGCCGCAGGGCCTTGAGGTCGGGGCGCTGGGCCAGCCACGACGCCGCCTCGTAGGGCACGAGCGCGGGGTCGTAGGGCCCCTGGAGCAGGCGCCAGGGCTGGGCGGCGGAGAGGGCGAGGAGGAGGGCCGCCGCGCAGGACGCCGCGGCGGCGCGGCGCGGCAGGGAATGCTCCCAGAGCCCGTGCACCGCGCGCGCGGCGGCCGCAGCCAGGAGCGGCGCGGCGGCGGCGGCGTAGCCGCAGAGCCGGGCGTGCCGGGCCGTCGAAGCCGCCAAGGCCAGGGCGAAGAGCTCGGGCAGGGCCGGCAGGCGTCCGCGCGCCGCGCAGAGCAAGGTCGCGCCGGCCGCGGCCGCCACGACGGACCAGGCGCCGAGGTGGGAGGCCTTGGCCAGGCCCAGCGGCCCCCACTCGAGGATGAGGCCGCGCAGGGCGGACGACTCGCGGGCGTGGCTCCAGAGCACGGCCCAAAGGCCGGGGCCGTAGGGGTTGAGGAAGGTGGCTGCGGCCGCGGCGAGGAGCACGGCCAGCCAGCGGCGCTCGCGCCGCGCCTGGGGCAGGATATAGGCCCCGAGAAGGGCCAGGCCGACGGGGAAGCCCGCGTGCAGGTTGGCCCAGAGCGCGAAGACCGCGGCGACCCCCAGGACGGCCCAGCCGATTCGCCGCACCGGCCAGTCGTCGGCGCGCAACCGCTCGAGCCCGGCCAGCAGGGCGGCGAACAGGGCGATGGAGAAGAGCTCGGTGCGCGCGTCGGCGCGCGGCAGCACCCCCAGGCCGAAGAGGGCCAGGGCCAGGGCGCGCGCCGGCGCGGCCAGGGCCAACGAGCGCGCGGCGGACATCACGGCCGCTCCGGCGGCGGCGAGGAGCAGCGCCTTCACCAGCCAGACGCCCCACAGGCCCGCGGCCAGATGGGCCGTGGCGAAGACGGCCTGCGAACCCCACTCGAAGTCCGTCCAGGGGACACCGGCCAGGCTCCAGGAGGCGCTCTCCACGCGGGGCACGGCCCCCGCGTCGAGGATGCCCAGGCCGGCCGACAGGTGCCACCACAGGTCGGTGTCGGAGGCGGGCGCGAGGACGGCGGCGGCCAGCACGGCGGCGCCGGCCAGCTCCCAGGTCCTGGCCCCGGTCTTCATGGCTTGCGCGCCTGGTCCGCCAGCCAGAGCCGGGCGTTGGCGGCCCCCGGCTTCTCGGCCTGCGCGGCCCAGCGGTTCGCCTCGGCGGCGAGGTCGGCGAAGGAGAGCTCCCCTTCGGAGACCGCCAGGGACGCCGCGGAAAGGTCGTCGGGGCGGAACCAGCGGTACTCGAGCCCGCGCACCCACTTCTCGTCGAAAGCCGAGCGCCGGACGAAGACCAGCGCGTCGTCGTCCCAGTGCACGAGCGCCCAGGCCTCGCGGGGAAGATAGAAGACGTAGAAGGGGCGCAGCAGCCTGCGCCGCGAGCCGTCCTTGAGCGCCGCCTCCATCGGCATGAACTGCGGGAGCCGTTCGATGACGGCGGCCTCGACGCGGCCCGCGTCGAGGAAGGCGGCGTAGGACGACGGGTCGGCGGCCGCGGCGTAGGAGGGGCCCAAGAGCGGGTGGAAGATGTAGCGGCCGTCGAAGTAGACCGGGACCTTCCCGGCGAGCTCCCAGCCCAGGTAGCCGCCCCAGTGCCAGGGGTTGAACAGGCGCCGGCCCGCGAAAGCCGCCTCGTGGGAGCGCAGGAAAGCGGCGGCGCGCACCGGGAGGCCCGCCGCGTCGAAGCCGCCGACGCCGCGGGCGAAGGCGGGGCGGTACTGCACGCAGGTGAAGGCGACGGCGGCCAGGGCCGCGAAGACGCCGGCCCGGCGGACCCAGCGCGCGGGCAGGACGGCCGAGGCCGCTTCGGCCGCCGCGAAGACGGCCGTCACCGCGAAGTAGGGCAGCGTGCGCACGTGCCGGACCGCCGAGAGGGCCAGCGCGGCCCCACCGACGGCCAGCTCGAAGGGGGCCTCCTTCGCGCAGAGCCGCCGCGCGGCCAGCGCGGCGAAGGCCAGGGCCAGCAGGGTCCAGAAGGGGATGAGCCAGGGGCTGGCCGCCGAGGCCCCCTGCCATTCGCGGATGTAGCGCTCGAGCTCGGCGAGCTCGGCCCAGTGCCCGAAGCTCACCGCATAGACCCCCGCGCCGAACGGGTTGGCCAGAGACCCGGCGGCGGCGGCCGCCAGCGGGGCCAGCGGGCGCAGCGCGCGCGCGCGCCAGGCGGCGCCGGCCGCGTAGAGCGCGACCAGGGCGATGCCGTAGACGAACCCCGCATGCAGGTTCGCCCAGAGGACGAAGAGGGCGCAGACGGCGGCCAGGGCGCCCGCCGTAGCGCCGTCACGGCCCTCGCGGCGCAGCCGCTCGAGCCCGGTGAGGAGCAGGATGAAGGATAGGACGGAGAAGTTCTCGGGGCGCAGGTCATTGGCCGCCGGGCTGGCCAGCGCCCAACCCAGCACGCCCAACGAACGCCCGAGCGGACCCGCCCCGTAGAGGCCCAGGCCGCGCCAGAGGGCGGCCGAGACCGCGCACATGAGCGCCGCCTTCAGCGCGAAGAGGCCCGGCATGCCGGCCGCGCTATGGACGGCGTAATAGAGGAGCTGGGCGAGCCACTCGAAGTCCGACCAAGGGGCCCCGGCCCGCGTGTGCGACAGCCAGTCCGCCGACGGCAGCGCTCCGTGCTCGGCCATCCAGCGTCCGGCGCTCAGATGCCAGAAGACGTCGGGGTTCGCCAGCGGCAGGGCGAACAGGGCCCCGGCCGCGGCCAGGCAGACAAGAGAAACCCCCCTCTCGGCGGAAGAGGGGGTCTCTTTCATGGTCCCGGGCGCCCCCGGGAACTCAGCGTGAGGGGCGAACGGCCTTCCGGGACTTGATGCAGGACGTGCAGACGTACGCGGTCACGGTGCGGCCGTCGAGGACGAGCTTCTGCCTGTGCAGGTTCGGGCGGAAGACGCGCTTGGTGGCCCGGTTCGAATGGCTGTAGGAAAATCCGGCCCGGGGTCCCTTCTCGCAGATGGAGCAACGGTATGCCATAGTCCGACCATCCTATCAAACGCGGAGAGGCCCCGCAACCGATTGAACACGGGCGTGGGAATGTAGGTCAATAGGGGGTGGCCCAGCCCGGCATCCTCGACAACCCCGCCCAGTACCTCATGGGCGTAGGCCCCAAGCGCGCCCAGCTGCTCGCGCGCCTCGGGCTCGAGACGGTCGGCGACCTCGTGCACCACCTGCCGCGCGCCTGGGAGGACCGCTCCCCCACGCCGCCCGGGCGCGGGGTCCCCCCTGACGCGCCGCTGGTGCTGCGCGGCAGGGTGGTGGACTCCTTCACCCGGCGCGCGGGGCCGCACCTGATGCTGCTGGTCGCGCGCATGCTGGTGCCCGAGCACGGCGAGGTCGAGGCGGTCTGGTTCAAGCGCCCGAGCCGCCGCTACGACGTGTTCCAGGGGCTGACGAAGGACCTGGCGCGCGGCACCGACCTGTGGCTGGTCGGACGCGGCGAGGCGGGCCTGCTCAAGGTGCGCCGCATCGACGTCGACGAACACTACCGCGTCGACGACCCGCGCTCGGCCTGGCACGTGGGCGGCCTCGTGCCCCGCTACCCGACGACCGAAGGCCTCCCCGAACGCTGGCTGCGCGAGACCATCGGGCGGGCCCTGGAAGAGGCCGCCGGCTCCATCGCCGAGGTGCTGCCTCCCGAGCTGCTGGAGCGCCGCGAGCTGCTGGCGCGGCCGCAGGCCCTGAAGGCCGTCCACCGCCCGCGCTCCGCCGGAGAGCTCGAGGAGGGGCGCCGGCGCCTGGCCTACGACGAGTTCCTGCTGCTGGGGCTGGCCTGGGCGCTCAAGCACAAGCAGCTGCGCCAGGTCGACAAGGGCTACGGCTACGAGGTGAAGCGTTCGCTGCTCACCCCCTTCAAGGCCACCCTGGGCTTCGAGCTCACGCGCGCCCAGAAGCGCGTCATCAACGAGATCTTCGAGGACATGCGCCGCCCCCACCCGATGACGCGCCTGCTGCAGGGGGACGTGGGCTCCGGGAAGACCGTCGTGGCCCTGGCCTCGCTGCTGCTGGCCGTCGAGAACGGCCGCCAGGGCGCGCTGATGGCCCCGACCGAGATCCTGGCCGACCAGCACCTGTGGACCGTGCGGCAGTTCCTCGGGGACCTGCCCGTGCGCGTGGAGCTGCTCACCTCGAGCGTCTCGAAGGCGCGCCGCGCGCGGGTGCTGGAGCGCGTGGCCGACGGCTCGGTCGACATCGTCATCGGCACGCACGCCCTCCTGGAGGGCGCGGTGCGCTTCAAGCGCCTGGCCCTGGCCGTCATCGACGAGCAGCACCGCTTCGGGGTGCGCCAGCGCACGACCCTGCGCCAGAAGGGGCCGGCGATGGACCTGCTGCTCATGACGGCCACGCCCATCCCGCGCACCCTGGCGCTGGCGCTCTACGGGGACCTCGACGCGTCGACTCTGGACGAGATGCCCCCCGGGCGCGTGCCCATCGTCACCGAGCACGCCCCCGAGGAGCGCGCCCTCGAGGCGGTGCGCCGCGAGGTCGCCCGGGGCCGGCAGGCCTACGTGGTCTACCCCATCATCGAGGAGTCGGCGCGCCTCGACCTCAAGGCCGCGACGGCGGAGTTCGAGCGCCTGCGCGCGGGGCCTTTCGCCGGCCTGCGCACCGCCCTCGTCCACGGCCGCCTCCCCGGGCCCAAGAAGGTCGCCGCGATGGAGGAGTTCGCCGCCGGGACCTGGGACGTCCTCGTCGCCACCCAGGTCATCGAGGTGGGCGTCGACGTCCCCAACGCCACGGTCATGGTCGTCCAGAACGCGGACCGCTTCGGACTCGCCAGCCTGCACCAGCTGCGCGGGCGGATCGGCCGCGGGCACGACGCCGGGCGCTGCTTCCTCGTCTGCGACCCGAAGTCCGAGGCGGCCAGGCGGCGGGTGCAGGTGCTCTGCGAGACCACCGACGGCTTCCGCATCGGCGAGGAGGACCTCAAGATCCGCGGCCCGGGCGAGGCGCTGGGGACGGCCCAGCACGGCGAGCTGGGCCTGGAGGCCGCCGACCTCTCGCGCGACTCCGACCTCCTCGGCTCGGCGCGCGAGGACGCCGAGGGCCTGCTGTCGGCGGACCCCGACCTGCTCGAGGCCCGCCACGCAGGCCTGCGCGCCCGCCTGGTCGGGCGCTACCAGAAGCTCTGGCAGTCCATCGACCTGGCCTGATTCCCTTGCGCCCCCCGTTTGTCCTAGAATCGTCGGGCTCACGGAGGCTCCCAGAATGAAAACGTTCTCGAAGGCCGTTCGTCTCGCCGTTCCGCTGCTCATCGCCGCCCTCCTCGCTCCCGCCGCGGTCCGCGCCCACTGCGGGCACTGCGGGATGGGAGACGACAAGAAGGCTGAGGCCGGCGCCAAGCACGAGTGCAAGGGCGATTGCCCCATGCATTCGGCCAAATGCCCGGCGAAGGTCGAAGGCGCCGAGGTCAAGGTGACCGATTCCGCCGAAGGCGTGACGATCGTCATAACCGCCAAGGACAAGGACGCGGTCAAGAAGATCCAGGAAGCCGCCAAGAAGATGGCCGAGGGCAAGTGCTGCGACGGGCACGGCCGCCACGGCGACAAGAAGGCCGGCGACAAGGGCAAAGGCAAGAAGTAGCGCCTCTTCGTCTAGGACGGAGGACCCCCGGGGGCTGGGCCCCCGGGGGTTCCTTATGGCCCCGCGCCCGCCGCCGGCCGTCCCACGCCGGCTTGGGCCCTATTCCTCCCGCAAAACGCCCCCAAGACCCATCCTGATTCCGGCCCTTCCTGCTACCCTGTGGATGTGAAACGGACCGGCTCCATCCTCTGGATACTGCTCCTCCTGGCCCTGCTGTTCTTCGGCCCGGCGGTCCTGTTCCGCCATCCCGTGGGCGACATCGACCCCTCCGCCTCCCTGCGCGAGACCGTGGCGCAGGAAGAGCTGGTCGACGCCCCCGCCGACGTGAAGCCCGCCCCCCTGGCCGACTAGCCTCGGCCTCCGTCCTGGAAATCGCTATACTTCCCCCGATGATAGCGGCGGCGCTGCTCGCCCTCAGCCTCTCCTCCCCGGCCCAGGCCGCGCCCCGGGCCTTCCTGGTCCGCGGCGGCACCGCCACGCTGACCGGCTACGAGGAGTTCTCCCACCTGGGCTGGGGGGACGCCTGCTCCATCGCCGTGTCGTACCTGCGCTTCCCGCGCGAGGGCGTGGGCATGCGCGGCATCCCCGACGCCTTCCGGGTCGGCGTCATCAGCCTGGGCCCGCAGGACGAGAAGCAGACCGAGCGCTGGACCTACTCCTCGGAACGCGGGACCGGCTATTCCCCCGAGAGCCTCGCCGCCGTCTCCGAGGAGCTGCGCGACAAGGGACGCCACGACCGTCCCGGCACGGTGGAGTCTCTGCGCTTCAGGCGCGTGGCCGACCAGCCGGGCCTCGAGGCCTTCCTGATGTCGACGGCCTCGTTCAAGACCGAACCGGCCCTGGCCGGCATCCCGGACCGCTTCCGCTTCTCGAGGGTCTACTACTCGCCGCTGGGCTCCTGCGCGCTGTTCATGTTCCAGGACGCCGCGAACCCCCGCGACGGCATCCGCACCGTCCTCGCCCGGCTGCCCGAGCCCGGCATCCGGCACGCCCGCGCCCGCGCCCACGTCACCAACGGCCTGCTGTTCTACCGCAACGAGGCCGACCTCGGCGCCGCCGAGGCCGAGCTGGCCGTCGCCTCGGCGATGGACCCGCGCTACGGCCTGGCCCGCTACCACCACGCGGTGCTCCTGACCCTGCACGGCCGCTTCGACGAGGCCGTCGCCAGCCTCAAGGCCGCCGTCGCCCGCAACGGCGAGTACGCCGAAGAGGCCCGCCGGGCCCCCGAATTCGAGCCGCTGCGCGCCGACACACGCTTCACGCGCATCCTGGACTCCGCCCCGAAGCCGCGCAAGACCACGCCGGCGCCGCCCCGCCCCAAGGAAGGCGCGCAGCCCGAGTCCGCCCCGCCGCCCGTCAAGCAGAAGGGCGCGCCCGAACGGCGGCGCTTCTAGCCCTCTCCAAGTAAGGCCTGGCCGTCGGGGAGTATCCCGTGCCTGCTTATCCACAACTCGCGGCGCCGCGAGTTGTGGACAAGTGAAGTAGAACGGAAGCCGGCCCCCCATTCCGCGCAACCCCCGTGGGGGGTTGCGCGGAATCGGGGGGCAGATGTCGGAAAACCCCCCGAACTTGGAGTAGCCCTCCCAGCATTTTCCAATCCGGGAATGAGCCTGAAGAGCGTTGAGGGTCCGTTGCCGTAGTTTGCTGGGTCTTGCCTCCGTTTCTGTTGCCGTTGTCCGTTGAGATTCCAGAACAATGACGCTCCACGGACGCAGAGCGTGT
>JACRDU010000111.1 GCA_016218495.1 Elusimicrobiota bacterium | reverse complement strand
GCTCATGCTCTTGTCCCTGCTGGCCAAGGAATCGGCCGCCTTGGTCTGGCTGGCGGGCCTGACGGGCTGGCGCGGGGCCTCCCGCCGCCGGCTGGCCGCCGCGCTGGCCTTGATGGCGGCGGCCGGAGGGCTCTACGCGGCCTTCCGCGCGCCGCGCTTCCGCTACGAGCTCGTGGTCGCTCCTCCCGAGACCCGCCGGATGGAGGCCTCCGCGCGCATCACCCCGCCGGAGGCCCCGCGCTGGAGCTATCCTCCCTCCCCGCCTCCGTGGGGAGAGATCTACGTCGACCCTTGGGTCCGGCTCTGGACGATGTCCGCGGAGACGGGCCGGTCCCTCTCCCGCCTGGTCGTCCCCGGCAAACCGACCATAGACCGCGCCCCGGCCGTCCGCCTGGGCTGGAGGGAGCGCCCCGTCCTCGGCGCATGGCTGCTGCTCGCCGCGCTGGGGCTGGCCGCCGTCCTGCTGCGCGGCGCGGCGCCGCCCGCCTCGGTGGGGCTCCTCTGGACGCTGGCGGCCATCCTCCCCGTTTGCGGCATCGCCCCGCTCTACAGCCCGGTGGCCGACCGCTATCTCTACGTCCCGATGGCCGGAGCGGCCTGGGTGCTGGCCGCCCTCTTCGAAGCCGCCGCCCGGCAGCCGCGCTGGGGCCCGCTGGCTTGGCCCGCCGCGGCCCTGCTGGTCCTGCCCTGGGCCGCCGCCGCGCGCCAGCGCGCGCGGGACTGGTCCTGCGACAAGACGCTCTTCTTCGCCGCCCCCGGCGGGCCGCAGAGCCCCCGCGCCGCCTACAACAGGGCCCTGATCCTGCTGGGAGAGGCGCGGGCGGCCGAAGCCGAAGCCGAGCTCCGGCGCGCGGTGCGCGAGCATCCCCCCTTCGCCGAGGCTTGGGCGAAGCTGGGGGCCCTGCGCGAGGCGCTCGGCGACCTCGACGGGGCCCGGCAGGCATTTTCGGCCGGCGCCGCGCAGCCGGGCCCCTCGCCGCTGCCGTCGTTCGCGTTCGCGCGATTTCTCTCGCGGCGCGGGGAGGGCGAGGCGGCGGCCGCGCTCTATCGCGTCGCGCTGTCCCGGGACCCCGGCTTCGAGCCCGCCTCCTCCGGGCTGGCCGCGCTCGGAGCGGCGCGGCCTAAAAGGTAGAATCACTGCATGAAGGGAGCGTTCATCGTCCTCGAAGGCCCCGACAAGTCGGGCAAATCCACCCAGGCGAAGCGCCTGGTGGCCGCCCTGCGCGCCGCGGGCCTGGAGGCGGTCCACACCCGCGAGCCGGGCGGGACCAGCCTGGCCGAGGCGGTCCGCCGGGTGGTGCTCGACCCCGGGCTCAGGGTCCACCCGTTGGCGGAGCTCCTCCTGTATGAAGCCGCCCGGGCCCAGCACACCCAGGAGCTCATCCTGCCCGCGCTGCGCCGCGGAGCCGTCGTCGTCTCGGAGCGCTACACCCTGGCCACCCTCGTCTACCAGGGCCTGGCCCGCGGCCTGGGCGTGGCGCTGGCCCGCCGCGTCGACCGCGTGGCGACCGCGGGGCTGACCCCCGACCTCACCGTCGTCGTCGACATCCCCGAGGGCCTCTTCAAACGACGCGACCCGTCCCGCGCCCATGACCGGCTCGAGCGCGAATCCACCGCCTTCCGCGCCCGGGTGCGCCGCGGATACCTCTCCCTGGCCCGGCGCCTCCCGCGCACCCAGGTCGTCGACGGCTCCCGTTCGCCGGACGAGGTGTTCGCCGATCTGGCGGGGCGCGCGGGCCGCCTGCTCTCGAGCCGGGGCCTGCTCCGGCGGGGGGCGCTGTCATGAACCTGTCCGAACTCGCCGGCCAGCCCCGCGCGGTGCGCGTGCTGCGCCGCCTGCTCGAGACCCGGGCCCTGCCTCCGGCGCTGCTCTTCCACGGGCCCGACGGAGTGGGGAAGGCCGCCGCGGCCGCGGCCTTCGCCCGCGCGCTCAACTGCACGGCCGGGGCCCGGGACGCCTGCCCCGCCCCCGCTCCCGGCACCCCGGCGTCCTGCCCCTCCTGCGCCGCCTTCGCGCGGGGCCTCGACCCCGATTTCCAGCGCGTGGACGCCGAGTTCCAGGCGGGGCTTTCGGACAAGGAGGCGGCCAAGCAGCGCTCGCTCTCCGTCGACACCGTCCGCCACGCCGTGCGGCGCATGGAGATGCGTTCGATGGAGGGGCGCTGGAAGTCCGCGGTGGTGGTCGACGCCCACACGCTGACCCCGAGCGCAGCCAACGCGATGCTCAAGGGGCTCGAGGAGCCGCCCCCCCGCTCGGTCTGGGTGCTCGTCACGCACCGGCCGTCCGAGCTCCTGCCCACGGTCCGCTCGCGCTGCCAGCCCGTCGCCTTCGCCGCGCTCGGCGCCCCCGACATAGCCCGCATCCTGACCGCGCGCGGCGTGGGCGCCGCCGAGGCCGCGGCGGCCGCCGCCGACGCCCAGGGCTCCGCCTCCCGCGCGGCGGCCGCCGTCAACGAGACGGCGTCCGTCCCCGCCGCCTGGCTGAGCGACCCCATGGCGCCGTTCACCCTCGCCGAAGGCCTGCCGCGGGAGCTGCACCTCTCCCGGCCCCGCGCCGACGAGCTGGTCTCCCGCGCCGCCGCCTGGCTCCGGCGCACCCGCGGCGCCGGAGCGTTCTCCTCGGCGGACTCCCGCTTCGTCCTGCGCGACATCGAGGCGCTGCGCGAGCGCCTGCGCCGCAACTGCGACCCGCGCCTGGTGACGATGCTGGCCGCCATCAGGCTCCAGGAGCTCGACGCCGTGGAGAAGGCCAAGAAATGAAGAAGAAGTTCTACATCACGACGCCGCTCTACTACGTGAACGCCTCCCCGCACATCGGCCACGCCTACACGACCATCGCCGCCGACGTCCTGGCCCGCTGGAAGAGGCAGAGCGGCGCGGACGTGGTCCTGCTGACGGGCACCGACGAGCACGGCTCCAAGATCGAGCAGGCCGCGGCGGCCGCGGGGGTCAGCCCGCTGGCCTACGCCGACGGCATCTCCGCCGAGTTCCGCGAGCTCTGGGCCCATCTCGACGTGCGCTTCGACGACTTCATCCGCACCACGGAGGCCCGGCACAAGGAGCGCGTCCAGGCCGCCTTCCGCCGCCTGGTCGCCTCGGGCGACGCCTACAAAGGCGTGTACAAGGGCTACTACTGCGTGTCGGACGAGACCTATTGGACCGAGACCGAGGCCCCGCCGGACGAGAAGGGGCGGCGGCTCTGCCCGAACGCGGACTGCCGCCGCGAGCTCAAGCTGACCGAGGAGGAGAGCTGGTTCTTCCGGCTCTCGAAATACGGGCCGCGCCTGCTCGAGCACTACAAGGCGAACCCCTCCTTCCTGCTGCCCTCCCAGCGCGCCAAGGAGATCGAGAACTTCGTCGCCGAGGGCCTCAGGGACCTCGCCATCTCGCGGACCAAGGTCTCCTGGGGCGTCCCCGTCCCCGACGACCCCGGCCACGTGGTCTATGTCTGGTTCGACGCCCTGCTCAACTACGTCACCGCCACCGGCTGGCTGCCCGAGGGCGACTCCGGGGCCTTCCCCGAGCTCTGGCCCGCCGACGTCCAGCTCGTCGGCAAGGAGATCTACCGGTTCCATACCGTCATCTGGCCGGCGATGCTGATGGCTCTGGGCGTGGAGCCGCCGCGCTCCGTCTTCGCCCACGGCTGGTGGACGGCCGACGGACAGAAGATGTCGAAGTCCAAGGGCAACTTCGTCGACCCGCGCGAGATAACGCGGGAGTACGGCGTCGACGCCTTCCGCTACTTCCTGTTCCGCGAGATGCCCTTCGGCAACGACGGGGACTTCTCGGCCGAGGCGATGAAGCGGCGCTACAACGCCGAGCTGGCCAACGACCTGGGCAACCTCGTGAGCCGCCTGACGAACATGGTCGACAAGTACCTCAACGGCGACCTGCCCGGCAAGCCCGACCTGGCGAAGTCCCCCATCACGAAGGCGGCCCTGGACGCCGCCCCGGCCATCGCCGAGGCGATGGACCGGCTGGCCTTCCAGGACGCGCTGAACCGGATCTGGGCCGTGGTGGGCGGGCTCAACCTCGCCGTGGACCAGCGCAAGCCCTGGGTGCTGGCGAAGACGGACATGGACGCCCTCCGGACCTTCCTCTTCGACCTGGTCGGCGCCCTACGCGTCGTCGCCGGCTGGACGACCCCGTTCATGCCCCAGACGGCGGCCAAGATCCAGATGGCGCTGGGCGTACGCCTGGCCAAGGGGCCGCTGACCGCCGCCGAGGTCCTCGACGGCCGCATCCAGAAGTCCCCACCGCTCTTCCCGCGCAAATGATCGACTCCAAGCCCCCCGCCTCCGACCGGACCGTCCTCATCGTCGACGACGACGAGGACATCCTGACCCTGCTCGAGATCCTGGTCCAGCGCGACGGCTTCCGCATCCTCCTGGCGGCCAGCGGCGAGGAGGCCCTGCGCCTGATGCGCGAGAAGCCGCACGCGCTAGTGCTCGACCTCTTCATGCCCGGAACCGACGGCTTCCGCGTGCTCGAGACCCTCGACACCCTGCCCGCCCCTCCCCCCGTCATCGTCATCACGGGCAGCCCGAACCCCGACGACGCCAAGCGCGCCTCGCAGTCTCCCTGCGTGAAAGCGATCCTCAAGAAGCCCATCCGCCAGGAAGACCTGCTCGCCAAGCTGCACGGCGCCCTGGGCACCCGCCCCGCGCCCCCCAAGAAGCCCGCGTCCGAAGACTGAGCGGGTCTCCATGTTCCCGGACTTTTAACGGGCTATTCCCCCAGCGGCTTGTGCGGCCCCCCGGGGGCCGCCCAGCCTCGGCGGGCAAGCCCGCCGAGGGGGACGTCAACGGCGGGGGTTTCACGCCGCTACCCCCGCCGGGCAAG
>JACRDU010000110.1 GCA_016218495.1 Elusimicrobiota bacterium | reverse complement strand
CGGCATGACCTCGGACGCGCTCTCTTCCAACCTCAAGGACACCTACATCGGCCAGGTCTCGGGGGGCAACGTCACCGCTTGGGTGCGCGGGCCGGACCTCCCCGTGGCCGCTTCCTTCGCCGCCGCCGCGGGGGCCGACGGCATGATTCTATACGGCGGCGGGTTCCTGTCGGACAACTCGATTACCGACCGAACCTTCACCGCCCGCGTGGAGGGGGCCGGGCTCTCGGCTTGGGAGGAGGGGCCCCTGGCCCCGTACCCGGCCTACCGCCCCGGCATCGCCGCAGAGAACGGCCGCTTCTTCTGGGCCGGCGGCCAGCGACAGGGCGGGGCAATCAGCAACGGGCTGTTTACATCGGCCGTGAACTCTGGCGGCGTGGCTTTGGCCACGGCCACGGCCGATGCCTTCGCTCTTCCCGAGGGACCCCACTCGGCCCGAGCCGAGGCCGCCGACCGCGCGGGCAATACGGCCTTCTCGTCGGCGACCTTCTACGTGGACCTGACCCCGCCCGACACCCAGTTGGTCGTGACGGCGGCCTCGCGGACGGTGGCCGGGGACCTCTATGTGTTGGGCGTGCCGACGGTGTCCTTCTCGGTCACCGACGGCCCCGCAGGGGCCGCCTCGGGCCGGGGGCAGACCCTCTTCGCCGTCGATGCTGGCACCGAGGCGCCGGCCGGGGACTTCGTCGGCCTGCCCGCAGGCTGGAGCACGCTGCATTTCAGGAGCGTCGACGCCGTGGGCAACGCCGAGGTCGCCAAAAGCTCGGTGGTGAAGCTCGACGCCGCCCCCCCCGCGGCCGTCACCGACCTGGCCGGGCTGGCCCTCTCGACGTCGGCCATCCGCCTGACCTGGACGGTCCCGGGCGATGACGGGGCCTTGGGCGACATCGCCGACGGCGCCGCGGGAATCGCCTTCTCGCAGTTCGAAGGGCAGAGCACGGGCGGGGCGAACGAACTCACGGCCTCCGGCTCCCTGCGCGCCGGGACCAGGCTGTCCTGGACGGCGGACGGGCTCTCACCCGACACCCTCTACTACGCCGCCACCTACACGCAGGACACCGCCGGGAATTGGTCGCCGGCTTCGGTTCCGGTGGCGGTCCGTACCTTGGCCGACGACATCCTCCCTCCCAGAACGGGGCTCGTCGTGACGGGCCCGCAGGTACCGGGAACGCCCCTGTTCATCACGCCCCAGACCTCGTTGACCTTGTCGGCCACCGACGACCTGCTCCTGGAAGGCGACGGGGCCGGGGTGGGCGTGGCGGGCAGCGCCTACTCCCTCGACTCCGCCTCGCTGTTCACGGACTACCAAAGCTCCTTCAGCATCGCCGGGCAGACCGCCCACGACCTGCGCTACTTCAGCACCGACAGGGCCGGGCATGTGGAGGAGGTCAAGCTGGCCTCGGTGGCCGTGGACGGCACCGGCCCCGCCGTCGCCCTGGGCTATCAGGTGCCCTTCAGGACCTGGCTGGGCACCACGACCGTCTTCGTCCAAGGATTGGGCCCGCTCTTTATCAGCGCCACCGACTACCCCGCCCTGGCGGTCGGAACGAGCGTCGTCTATCTTTCGGTGGACGGAGGCCAGGCCGAGCCCTCCCCGTCGCCTTTCAACCTTGGCGTGGGTCTGCGTTCGCTGGCGTTCTGGGCCGTCGACCGCCTGGGGACCCAGGGCTCCACCGTCACCGCTTCGCTCAAGCTCGACGCCACCCCGCCTTCTGCCGCCCTCGACCTGATGATGGCGGCGCTATCGAGCTCCACCGTCACCGTGTCCTGGACGGCGCCCGGCGATGACGGGGCCTCCGGCGACATCTTCGACGCGGCCGTGAGCCTGGGCTTCGGCACCGACCCGGGCAGCCTGCCGCCTAGCCTCGTCCTCTCTTCCGGGGCCTTGGCCGTCGGAGCCCGCTTCACCCAGGTCTTCTCGGGACTCTCCCCAGGCACGACCTACTTCGCCGCCGTCCTCACGCGCGACAGCGCGGGGAACTGGTCGGACCCCGCTGGCGCGTCTGCGCGCACCTTCTCGGTGGCTGTGTCGGCGGACAACGTAGCCACCTTGGCCTCGCCGGTCCCCGCTGAGGTCACCGTGGTCTCGAGCGCCACCGAGCCCCAGGCCTACGCCGTGGCCATCGCCTCGCAAGGCCTGGCCCCCGTGGGCTCGGTGTTCTACGAGCTCACCAGCGGCCTGGAGTTCTCAACGGCCGCCCCCGCCCTCATCAGCTTCATCTTCGACCCCGCCCTGGTGGACCCGGCCTCGGTGCGCATCTACACCTATGACTTGCAGGCGATGCAGTGGGTGTCGGACTCCATCGTCAACCAGACCCTGATCGAGCTCTCCCCCACCCTCTATCAGATCTCCGGCGAAATCCTCCACACCTCGCTCTACGCCCCCATGGTGCAAGACACCGCCCCGCCGCTGACGGCCTTCTCGGTCCTGGGCTCCAGCGCCATGCTCGAAGGCAGGCTGTTCGCCGTAGGAGGCTCCTCGGGCGTCTTGACGGCCCAAGACCTGGCTCCCCTGGGCGGGACGCCCTCGGGCGTGGCCGCCACCCTATATAGAGGAGGGGCCGGTCCGGAAACCGCTTATAACGAGCCTTTCGCGTTGCCCGAGGGGGACTTGGAATTCTTCTTCCACTCGACGGATTTCAGCGCGAACAGCGAGGCGGAAAAACACACGGCCGTCTTCGTCGATGGGTCGGCTCCCCTCCTCACGGCATCCGCCGATATCACCGCCGGGACCCTGGCCATCACCGCCGAGGACTCTGGCGCCGGGTTGGCCAGCCTTGCTGTCGTGCTGGACGGGGTTGTCGTGCCGGTCGAATTCGCCTCGGGGGCCGTCTCCGTCTCAACCACTTTGGTCCTCGCCCCCGGGAACCACATCCTGCATGTAGCGGCCGCCGACCGCCTAGGCCTGTCTTCCTCCCTCGACCGGACCTACGCCTCAGATGCCGTACCGCCCTCCGTGGCCTTCGCCTTCCCGCGTCCGGACGAGCCCGGGCTGTGCCGCCTCGCCCAAGGGCCGGTCTCGGTGCGCGGTTCGGTCTTTGACGCGAACCTCGCCGCTTGGAATTTGAACGAAGGAGCCTCCCTCTTGGGCTCAGGCGGCGTGAACGTCGACGGGCTCTTGGGAATTTTTGACGCCACCGGCAAGACCGGACCGTTCACCTTGACCCTGTCGGCCGCCGACACGGCGGGGCAGACGGCGTCGGCCTCCTTGGACCTCTACGCCGGCCAAGCCAGCAAGACCCTGGCCCTGGGCGGCAAGAAGGCCCTGAACAAACCACGCGGTGTGGCCTGGGCGCCGAACAGGATTTATGTGGCGGATACGGGCTCTGACTTGGTCCGGGTATACGACGGGGCAGGCAATCTGATCTCTTCCTTCGGCGACAAGAGGCGCTCGCTCAAACTCAACAAGCCCAGCGGTCTGGCCGTCGATCCCTCGGGGAACATCTTCGTCGCCGACGCCAACAACAAGCGCGTCGTGAAACTCTCTCCTGCCGGGTTCCTGCTGCAGGAATTCGGCGGCAAGAGGTTCCTAGAGAAGCCAGTGGCCGTGGCGCTCACCGGAGGGAAAGTCCTGGTGGCCGACGCGCATTCTGGGGAAGTGGTGGTGTTCGCCGAGTCGGGCACCCTGCTCAGACGCCTGGCTTTACCTCTTGTCGTGGCGGACACACACGACGACGAGCACGACGATGACGACGAGGAGGAGGCCCGGCCCATGGCAATCGCGGCCGAAGCCTCCGGGGCGTTCTGGGTAGCCGATTCGAAGGGCGGGCGCGTGCTGCGTTATGACGCCGACTTGAACCTGGTTCAGACCATCCCCGGCTTCGAGCGGCCCGAAGGACTTGCTGTTTCGCCGTCGGGCGCCTGCCTGGCCGTGGTGGATGCCAAGGCGGGCCGGGTGCGCACCTTCGACGCCGCGCGGGGCAGCGAGCTGGCCGTCTTTGGGAACGATGTCCTCCACAAGCCCGCCCAGGCCGCCTTCACGGCCGACGGGCAGCTCTTGGTGGCCAACCGCAACGAGGACCAAGTCACCGGCTTCGGCCTGCCTGGAACGTCCATCCTCATCGCCCTGACCCAGCCCAAGGGCGGGTTCCGGACCTCGGATGCCTCTGAGCCTCCGAGCGCGGAACCCGTGGTGGCCCGGGTGGGACGGGTTGAAGGGGGCTTTATCGAAGAACCGGCAGGGGCCGCAGTGGAGGTCCCTGCGGGGGCCGTAGCCCAGGACCTCGACATCTCGGTGGCGGTGGCCGCCGAGGCCGGCGTTGCCGAACGCGCCGCCCAGAACCTGACCGCGGCTTCCGCCCCACGCGAGTTCGGACCGCACGGCCAGCGCTTCGCCCTGCCCGTCACCATCACCTTGCCTTACGACCCGGGCCTGACCTCGGGCCTGCGTCCGGAAGAACTCAAAATCCATTACTGGAACGCCGAGCAGGGCGCTTGGGAGGCGTTGGCTTCCCGCGTCGATGCTGACGCCCGCACCGTAAGCGCCGAGACCTTGCACTTCTGGCTCATGACGGGATACTGTGGGTAGGAAATAGCGTGTAAAACGAAACATCTGATGCGGTAACTTCTTGTTGCTTAGGACAAGGAGGCCGCACCAGATGCAAGAAGATTGTCTCACAGGGT
>JACRDU010000006.1 GCA_016218495.1 Elusimicrobiota bacterium | reverse complement strand
GCCGGGCCCGACGCCCGCGCCCTGGCCTCCGCCGTCGAGGCCGCCGCGCGCGCGCTGGCCGGGCCGGCCGCTCAGGCCCCCCCGGCGCGCACGGAACACCCCGACGGCTTCGCCTATGAGGGCTGGCCCGGCTCCGGCGTGCCCCACCCGGTCGCCGGGGAGCGGTCGCTGACGCTCCGCAAGGCTCCCGACGGGTCCGCTGAGGCCGCCGCCTCCCTGAAGGGCGTCGGCGCCGCTCCGCTCACGCTGACCGGCTCGCTGCTGCTCACCCGGCGCTCGGGTTGGGCGCGGGCGCGGGCCGCCGGCGGCCTCGAAGCGCGCGTGCTCGGCAGGGGGCCGCGGCTGAGCCGGGCCCAGGTCGAAGGACCGGCGCCGACGGCGTCCATGGAGTTCAAAGCGGGCGAACTCATAGAGGTTCCGGCAGCAAGGGCCGAAGGCCGCTGCTTCCTGCGCCGCGCCGGGGTGCTCTACGACGCGCCCTGCCCGCTCTTCGACTCCGAGCGCTTCGAGGTCGTCAGCGAGCCCGCGGCGGAGTGGTGGCTGGAGCTCGACGCCCCCGGCGGCAAGGGCTGGGCCAGCGCCGACGACCCGGCCCTGACCATCCTCAGAGACTAACGGCCCGCAGCCAGGGCTTCGGCGGCCTCGTGGAGGTCGTAGCGCGTTTGGAGGTTCATCCAGAACTCCGGGCTGTTCTTGAAGCAGCGCGAGAGCAATATCGCCGTTTCAGCAGTAACGCCCCTTTTGCCGTTGATGAGGGTGTTCAGGCGCTGGATGGGGACTCCCATAGCGGCTGCCAGGGCGGTCTGGGTCATACCCGCCGGCTCAAGGAATTCCTTGAGCAGGATTTCTCCGGGATGCGTCGGTCTTCGATTAGTCGGTCCCATGGCGCTCCTCAATGATAGTCGACGATGCTCACGCCGTCGGCGTCCCGCCCGCCCCAACGGAATACAACCCGCCATTGGTCGTTGATCCGGATGCTGAAATGTCCGTCCAGTCGCCCAGACAGCTTCTCGAGTCGGTTCCCCGGCGGGATCCGGAGGTCGTTGAGGCTGTCAGCCGCGTCGATCATATCCAGTTTCCGCTGCGCCGCGGGCCAAACGGTCTTCGGAACACGTCTGGCCGCGGAAGTATTCTCCCCGTTCCAGACATCCTCCGTCGCGCAGTCGGCGAATCCGACTATCATGGATAGTTTAACGGCAAACGTTAATATGTCAAGCCCGGAGAGTCCCGAATGCTAGTACGCGCTCGACAGGGAAATGGTTCCCTGAAAACGCGCGCTTCTCTCTTGGAGCGGACGCCGCGGACGCGGCGCTAGCGCATGATGTGCATGCGCCCGACATTCGGGCGCGGGATGAGGGCCTTCGAGATGGAGCTGACGCCCTCCCCGACGAAGAGCGACACGATGAGCACGAAGCTCGACAGGATGACGCCGACGGCGACGTTGCCCCGCTCGAGCTCCTTGCCCGGGCGGGTCTCCTTGGTGCGCGTCAGGCGGCCGAACACGCGCAGCGAGAACGACAGTGTGAAGACCACGATGACGAAGGCCAGCGCCAGGTTGCCCAGCGCGTAGAGCACCATCGCCCCCTGGTTGGACTCCTGGGCCAGGGGGTTGGAGAGGCACAGGTGCAGCGTGTCGGCCACCGGCTTGAAGGCCTGGTGCATGATGTTGGCCGAGGCCAGGAGCAGCGCCGCCACCAGGAGGCCCACCGATAGGTTCCCCTTGATGATCTCCTGGTCCTCGTCGAAGTCGGTGTTGGCGTGGATGAGCGCGCGGTAGGTCACGAAGACGACCAGCACGGCCATGACCACCGTGACGATGAGCTCGCCGACCGACACCGCCACCTTGAGGAAGTCCATGCCGGTATTCTAGCAAGCCTCGAGCAGAACGCACACCCCGAGGCCGCCTCCCACGCAGACGGCGGCCCCGCCCCGCCGCAGGCCGCGCCGGCGCAGCTCCAAGGCCAGCCCGAGGACGAGGCGCGCGCCGCTGGCCGCGAAGGGATGTCCCAGGGCGATCGCGCCTCCGTTGACGTTGACCTTGGCCAGGTCCAGCCCCAGCTCGCGCGCGTCGAGGAGGGCCTGGGCGGCGAAGGTCTCGTTGACCTCCCAGAGGTCCACGGCGGGAGCCTCCCAGCCCGCCCGGGCCAGGGCCGCGCGCACGGCGGGGACCGAGGCCACGCCCATGCGCTCCGGGGGGACGCCGGCGTAGGCGCTCGCGGCCACGCGGCACAGCGGCGTCATGCCGCGCTCCGCGGCCCAGGCCGCGCCGGCAAGGAGGACCGCCGCGCCCCCGTCGGCGACGGAATGCGTGTTGCGGGCGGTGACGAGGCCCCCCGGGGCCGTCGGCTTCGCCGCGGCGAGCTCGCCGGCCGTCAGGCCTTGAGAAGGGCCGTCGTCGGCGCCGGCGCCGCCGGCGGGGACGACCTCCTCGGCCAGGCGCTCCCGCGCCGCGACGGCGCGGCGGTGGCTCTCCAGGGCGTAGGCGTCGAGGTCCTCCCGCGTGAACCCGGCGGCCGCGGCCAGGGGTTCGACCGTGGCGGCTATGGGGAGGCCGCACTGCAGGTCGGTGAAGGACGGGGCGAAGACCTCCTTGGCGAGGCGGCTCGGGCAGTCGGCCCCCCCGGCCAGGACCGAGCGCGCCTCTCCCGAGGCGACGTCCTGGGCCGCCTCGGCGACGGCGCTGAGGCCGCCGCCGCAGGCCAGGTTCAGAGTCAGGGCCGGGACGGACGGGGGGAGCCCGGCCTTCCAGGCCGCGTAGCGCGCGCCGTAGCAGCCGTGCGGGCCGTCCTGGTACATGTTGGCCCAGACCACCCGCTCCGGCGCGCCGGCGCCCGGACCGCAGCGCTCCAGCGCTCCGCGCAGCGCGGCGCCTCCGAGCTCGAAGGGGTCCAGGGCCGCCAGGGCGCCCCCGCGCGAACCGTCCCCCCTGCGCCCGCGCGACCAGGCGCAGAACGGGGTGCGCGCGCCGGATATCAGGAAGGCATCGGGCATATGTGCCGACAATATAGGAAATTGCTACATTCGGCCGAGATGCCTCGAATAGCGGTCTACCCCGGCAGCTTCGACCCCATCACCAACGGGCACCTGGACATCGTCCGCCGGGCCCGGCGCCTCTTCGACCGCGTCATCCTGACCGTGGCGGCCAACAGCTCGAAGAGCTCGACCTTCAGCGTGGCTGAGCGCGTGCGCCTCGCCAAGGCCTGCGTGGCCGGCCTGGGCGGGGTCGAGGTGGACACCTTCGACGGGCTCCTGGTCGACTACCTGCGCCGCAAGGGCTCGCGCGTCATCATACGCGGCGTGCGCGCGGTCAGCGACATGGAGTACGAGTTCCAGATGGCCTCGATGAACCGCGCGATCTACCCCGAGGTCGAGAGCGTCTTCCTGATGCCCGACGAGCGCTACACCTACCTGTCGTCGTCCATCATCAAGGAGGTCGCGCGCATGGGGGCGCACGTCGAGGACTACCTGCCGGTCCCCGTCCTCGCCGCGGTCAAACGGCGATTCGCCCGGAGGAAACGAAAGTGACGCATACCAAGAACCGCCGAGGACGGCTGCTGATCGAGCCTGTCTTCCAGCGCCACTTCATCCTGCGCATGGCGGGCTGGACGACCGTGGCGACGCTGCTGACCGGGGCCATCCTCTACGCCGTCGTGGCCCGGGCGGACGAACGCTCGGCCGGGGAGTTCTTCTACGTGGTCCAGGAGGTCGGCTCCCACCCCGAGATGCTCTCCCGGGCCCAGATCGTCCTCCCCGCCCTGGCGCTGTCCTTGGCGGTCAACCTGGCGCTCTCGGTCCTGTTCGCCCTGCTCTACTCGCAGCGCCTGGCCGGGCCCATCCACCGCTTCAAGACCGACATCGAGAGGCTGCAGAACGGCGAGCCCCTCAAGGCGGCCTTCCACCTGCGCGGGGCCGACGAGTTCCAGGACCTGGCGCACGCCTTCGACGGCATGCTCAAGCGCATGGCCGAGAAAGGCTTCCTCAAGGAGCCATGACCGAGCATAGCGCAGGGAATGGTCGACCGGTTCTCCGGAGGAAGCGACCATGACCGCGGCATCCCTCGCGCTCGCGCTGGCCGCCGCCGCGTGGGCCGGAGGCAGCCCCTCCGGCGCGGGCCGGGGGCTGTCGGGCCCGTCCGACCCGGCCTTCAACCCTGTCCTGGAACGTCTCGAGCGCCGCCTGCCGGCCTACGAGGCGGTCGAAGCGGCCTCGGTCCAGGTCCCGGCCCGCACCATCGAGCTGGGCCTGAACGCCAAGATGTACCGCTGCTGGAAGCTCAAGCTCACCGGCGACCACGGCCGCCAGGCCCTGGCCGTCTTCGAGCGCCTGCGCTCGGCGCAGGACGCCCTCAAGGACCTCAAGGGCCGTCTCTCCAAGGACCTCGTGGAATACGCCGCCTCGCCCAAGCCCGACCCCGAGCTGCAGGGCCGCATCCGCGACGCGGAGAAGGGCCTCGATTCCCTCCTCGACGCCTTCGAGAAGTCGCTCGAGGCCGCCGCGCGCAACGGGCTACTCAAGAGCTCCGACGGCGTGCTGGGCGCGGGCCGCCGGACCCTCTCGCCCCTGATGACCAAGGACGACTACACGATGGTGCGCGACGAGGAGAGCCCGGAGTGCCGGAAGAACTGACGGGAACTTCCGGCCCGGAAGGGGTGTCCAAGCCGATGAGCGAGGATGCGTTCCTCTCGGCGGCCGCGCGCCCGGTCTATAACCTGGCCCTGCGGCTGACGGGGAACCCGGCCGACGCCGAGGACCTCGCCCAGGACAGCCTGCTGCGCTGCCTCAAGGCGCTGCCGGGCTTCCGGGGCGACTCCGCGCCGACGAGCTGGGCGTACCGGGTGACGATGAACACCTGGAAGAACAGGGTCCGCGCCGAGAAGCGCCGCGGCTTCTGGAAGACCTTGCCGCTGGCCGCGCTCTTCGGCGCCGACCACGACGACGAGAAGCCGTCGGCGGAGCCCGCCGCGCCGGACCCGGCGCTCGACGCGGCGCTGGCGACGGCGGAGGCGGGGGAGGCGGTGCAGGCGGCGCTGTTGACGCTCGACGACGAGAGCCGTGCCGTGGTGGTCTTGAGGGAGATAGAGGGGATGTCTTACGACGAGATAGCCAAGACGCTGGACCTGGCCGAAGGGACGGTCAAGTCGCGGCTGTTCCGCGCCCGGGCCGCCCTCAAGGTCCGGCTGACGCGCTTCGTGGAGGGGTCATGAGCGCTCATCCCGACAAGGACCTCCTGGCCGCCCACGCCGACGGCGCCGCGCCCGAGGCGGAGCGCCCCGCGCTCGAGGCCCACCTGGAAGGCTGCGCCGCCTGCCGCCGCGAGGCCGCGGAGCTCAAGGCCGTCTCCAAGCTCGTCGCCGACCTCCCGAAGGCGGAGTTGCCCGTCGGCTTCATGACGCGCCTGGAGCGCCGGCGGCGCGCCGAGTCCGCCCCGGCCGCCGTGCCGGTCTGGGGAATCCCCCCGATGCGGCTGGCGGCCTTCGCGGCCACGGGCATCCTGGTCGGCTTCATCTTCTTCCGCGAGGTGCGCTACCGCCTGGCCCCGCAGATGCTCGGCGACGCCGGCATCGAGTCCTCCTTCTCGGCCAGCGCTATAAAGGAAGGCGAGTCCGACGACCTCTCCGTCGACGAGGCCCGGCGCGCCATGGCCGGACGCGGCGCCTGGAGCGGGCTGCGCGAGGAAGGAGCCGCGCCCCAGGCTTCGGCGGCGGCGCAGGCCGCCGCGCGCGCCGGGGGCGGGGCGGGCGCCCTCATGGCCCCCGGCAAGGTGCGCCTCCAGGACAACGGAGCCCCGCTCGACTCCTCTCTCTCCGCCTCCAACGAGGAGCTCCACGCCTTCCTCGAGGACGAGAAGAAGCGCATGGGCATCCAGGAGATCGTCCCCCCCTCCGCCGCGCGCTCCTCGCCCCTGGAAGGCCTCCCCGACCAGCCGGTCTCCAAAGACGAGGCCAGGGTGGCGATGCGGCGCATGACCGCCCAGCTCAGCCGCCTCAACCGGGACGCCGCGATGAAGCGCGGGCCCACCATCGCGCTGGGCGGCAGCGAGACGCCCCGCATGATCGGCTCGACGGACGGCTCCCAGCCCCTGCCCGAGCTGACCAAGGCCGAGGCCGGCGCCCCTGCGGCCCCTGCGGCCGCCGCAGCCGGAGCGGCCGGCAGCCTGGCCATGGTGCGGGGGGCCGACATCAGGACCGACCAGCCCGCCTCCCTGGACCTGCCCCGGGACAAGCTGGGGGCGAAGACCGTCTCCAAGCCGAAGGCGCAGGGCAAGGGCACCGCCTCCAGGACCCTCGCCGTGCGCGGCTCCTGGTCGTCGACCTTGGGCGGCCTCGGCCAGTCCGGGGGGGCCGTCATCACCAAGGCCGAGGACTGGGCCGACCTGTGGAAGCGCGTCGGGCGCGCCGAGCCCCTGCCCCAGGTCGACTTCGCCAAAGAGATGGCCGTGGCCGTCTTCGCAGACCGCGACGAAGCGCAGCAGCGCTCGATGAGCATCGTCTCGCTCAGCGAGGACGGCGGGACCCTGGTCATCCGCTACAGGATCCTCGTCGAGAAGGGCCCCGGCCCCTCGGCTCCCTACGCCGCCGTCGTCGCGGCCAGGTCGGACCTGCCCTTCTCCTTCCTCAAGGTCGAATAGCCGCCCCTCCTCCCGGAACTTTCCGAAACCCCCGGTGTCCCATCCCCAGGGGCGAGCGCCCCGGAGGAACCATGAAGACGAAGACCCTGCGCATCCTGGCCCTGGCCGCCCTGGCCCTGGCCCTCAAGAGCGCCCCGACCGCCGCCCAACAGCTCATCGCCTGGCCCATCGGGATGCCGAACCCGTTCATCCGGCCGCTGCCCCCGCGCCCCCTGCCGCCCCGGCCCCTGCCCCCCGGTCCGCGCCCCCTGCCGGCGCCGGTCCCGACTCCCGCGCGCCCCGAGGACGGGATGCCGCTCGAGCTCTCCGGCTACTCGGTGGAGGGCACGGTGGCCCCCGGCGGCGCCGAGCTCACCTACGACATCGCCTTCCGCAATCCCACCGACCGGCGCCTGGAAGGGGTGCTCCTCATCCCCATCCCCGCCGACACCGTGCTCTCGGGGTTCACGATGACCGCGGGCGGGAAGACCATGAAGGGGGAACTGCTCGACGCCTCCCAGGCCCGGAGCATCTATGAGAACATCGTGCGCTCCCAGCGCGACCCTGGCCTGCTCGAGCTGGTCGGCGAGCGCCTGGTCCGCGCCAGCGTCTTCCCCATAGAGCCGCGCGCCACGGTGACGGTGCGCATGGTAGCCAGCCAGGCCGTGCGCTCCACCGGCGGGCTCTATCAGGTGACCGTCCCGATGCGCTCGGCGACCATGACCGGCAGCGTCACGAGCGGGGCGGCCGTGCGCCTGCGCCTCACCAGCGACTCCCCGCTGCGCAGCGTGTACTCCCCCCAGTCCGGCGCCTCCATCAAGCGCGACGGGGAGAAGAGCGCCGTGGTCACCTACAAGGCCGACGGCTCCCTGAGCGACCTGGACCTGTTCTTCTCGACGGCGCGCGACCCGCTCTCGGCGGGCCTGCTCGCGCACCGCCCCGAGGGCGAGGAAGGCACCTTCATGCTCACCCTCACCCCCCGCCGGGAGGCCGACGGGGCGGCCTCGGCCAAGGACATACTGTTCGTGGTCGACCGCTCGGGCTCCATGGAGGAGGGCGGGAAGATGGAGCAGGCGCGCAAGGCCCTGGCCCACTGCGTGAAGAGCCTCGGCCCCAAGGACCGCTTCGGCATCGTCGACTTCGCCACCGGGGTGGGCTCGATGGAACCCTCCCTGCTGCCCGCCACCAAGGAGAACGTGGCCCGCGCCCTGCGCTACATCGGGACCCTCGAGGCCGCCGGGGGCACCAACATCGAAGGAGCGCTGGCCGAGGCCCTGCCGATGCTCAAGGCGGGCGGCGAGAACGTGCCGATGGTCTTCTTCTTGACCGACGGCCTGCCCACGGTGGGCTCGACCGACGTGCAGGAGATCCTGCGCCGGGCCCAGGAGAAGAACAAGGACCTCAAGGCGCGGCTGTTCGCCTTCGGGGTGGGCGAGGACGTGAACACGCTGCTCCTCGACAAGCTGGCCGATTCCAACCGCGGCGCGCGCGACTACGTGCGGCCCGGCGAGGACATCGAGCACAAGGTCTCGGCGCTCTACCAGAAGGTGTCCAAGCCCGCGCTGACCGACCTGCGCCTGGAATGGCAGGGCCTTGAGACCTCGCAGGTCACCCCGCGCCAGGGCGGGGACCTGTTCTTCGGCTCGGAGCTCCTGGTCATGGGGCGCTTCAAGAAGGGGGGCAGCGGCCGGCTCGTCGTGACGGGCAAGAGCGGCGGGAAGGCCGTGCGCTTCGAGTACCCGGTGGAGCTGCCGGAGCGCTCGGAGAAGAACGCCTTCCTGCCCAAGCTCTGGGCCAACATGAAGGTGGCCGAAGAGCTCGACGGCATCCGGCTCTCGGGCCGGGCCGACCCCGAGGTCATCGAGACCATCAGCCGCATCGCCAAGCGCTACGGCATCGTGACGCCCTACACCTCGTACCTGGTCCTCGAGGAGGGCATGAGCGCGCCGGCGATGGCGCAGGCGATGCGGCGCGAGGCCGACGGCCTGGCCTCCGACGCGGCCGCCAGCGGCTTCGCGGGTGGAGCCGGCCTGTCGCGCCGGGCCCAGAACGCCTCGCGCTTCCTGGCCATGAAGTCGATGGCGCAGGGCTTCGCGCTCAACGGGGCCGCGGCCTCGGAGGCGGCGCCGTCGGCGGTGGCGGCCACGCGCGGAGCCTTCGACAGCGAGGCGAAGCGGACCAAGGACGAGCTGCGCGCCGGCGGACGGCAGGTGGTCGACATGAAGGAGGCCGGCGGCAAGACCTTCTACCTGCGCGGCGGCGTATGGACCGACGGCGCCATGGAGGAGGGCTCCGGCCGCAGGACCGTGGAGGTCAAGGCCTTCTCCGAGGAGTACTTCGCCCTCCTCGCCAAGGAACCGGCTCTGGGGCGCTTCTTCGCCCTCGGAGGGAAGGTGACCGTGCTGTACGGCGGGACGGTCTACAAGGTCGTGGACTAGCCCCAGCCGCCCCGGAAGGACCGGCGCCCCGGCTTCACCGCCGGGGCGCCGCATTTCCGGGGAACTTCCCGGACGGGGCGGTGTCCCATCTGCATACCGGAGGGAACATGAAGAACATCTTGGCGGCGGTGCTGGCGGCGGGCCTGGCCCAGGGGGCGGCGGCGCAGGAGCCCCCGAAGGGGAAGGCGGCCGTGGACGTGGTGTTCATCATCGATACCACCAGCTCGATGGGCGGGCTGCTGGAGGCGGCCAAGAGCAGGGTCTGGGCCATCGCCAACGAGATAGCCAAGGGCAAGCCCACCCCCGAGATCCGCATGGGGCTGGTGGCCTTCCGCGACCGCGGCGACGCCTATGTCACGCAGGTCACCGACCTGACCAAGGACCTCGACAAGATGTACGCCAGGCTGCTCGAGCTGCGCCCGGAGGGCGGCGGCGACGGCCCCGAGGACGTCCTCCAGGCGCTCTCCGACGCCTCGACGCGCATCTCCTGGTCCAAGCACGCGCGCACCTTCAAGGTGGCCTACCTCGTCGGCGACGCCCCGGCGCACGAGGACTACGCGGACAGCCCCAAGCTCGAGCGGCTCGTCAAGGACCTGGCCGAACGCGGGGTGGTCCTCAACACCATCCAGTGCGGCTCGGGCGGGCAGACCGAGGAGCAGTGGACGCGCATCGCCCGGCTCGGTGAGGGACGCTACGCCGCGCTGGCCCACGACGGCGGCGCCGCGGCGGTCGACACGCCGTTCGACGGGCGGCTGGCCGAGCTGAGCAGCCGGCTCGAGGGCACCTCCCTGGCGTTCGGGAGCCGCCGCGAGGCGGTCCTCTCGGGCCTGGCGGCCGCGCGGGGGATGCTCGCCGCCGCGCCGGCCTCGGCCGTGGCCGAGCGCGCCTCCTTCAAGGCCGCCGGCGGAGCGGGAGGCGCCTTCGCCGCCGAGAGCGACCTGCTGGAGGCGGTGGAGGGCAAGAGGGTGGACCTCGCCGCGGTCAAGGAGGAAGAGCTGCCCGAGGCCCTGCGCGGCAAGGACGCGGGGGAGCGCCGCGCCGTCCTCGACAAGACCCGGCGCGAGCGCGACGCCCTGAAGGCCGAGATCGCCAAGGTCGCCAAGGAGCGCGAGGCCTGGAAGGCCAAGAACGCCGCCCCGGCCAAGGACTCCTTCGACGCGCGCCTCGTCGAGACGCTCAAGGCGCAGGCCGCCCGCAAGGGGATAGCGTACTAGGGGCGGGTGCGCACGCGGCCGGGATGGAACTTGCGGGGCAGGGTGACCCACTTCTTGTCCATCCAGTTGAGGTAGAGGTCGGCCGCGTCGGACAGGGCGACCATCTTCTTGCCCTCGGCGACCAGGCGGGTCTCCGGGACCCCGGACAGCGCGCCCTCCGGGGGCGCGGGGGCCTTCCCGAACGGGGGGGCGGCCGCGAAGCGGGCCAGGATGTGGGCCAGGGCCAGATAGCTGGTCGGCCCGGTGACGAGGACGGGGCCGCCGCGGCGCGCGGGCCTGCCGGGGCCGATGAGCTTGACCCCCACGGGCACCAACGTGATGGCGGGCATGGGCAGGTCGCGCATGCCGGGGACCAGCAGCTGGCTGCCGCGCACGGCGCCGCCGTGCTCCGGGACGAAGACCACGACGACGTTCCGGCCCGAGCCCTCCAGCAGCGCGAAGAAGCGCGTCAGCTCCTCGAAGAGCTGGCGCGTCGAGAGCCGGAAGCGCTCGGTGCGGTCCTTCCTCCAGGAACGGCGGTCGCCGACCGGACGGGCCCCGGTGTGCAGGCTCACGGTGTTGTAGTAGAGCGCCGCGCGCCGGGCCCCGGTCGCCAGGCGCCCCTTCCATAGCCGCTCGAGCACGTCGTAGTCGCCGTTGATGGCCGAGCCGTTGAAGTTGAGCTTCACGGCCTGGAGGTCCGAGACGTCCAGCGGCGGCTTCGCGCGCCCCCAGCGCGTGATCTTCCCGGTCCAGTCCTGGAACTGCCCGTTGTGGTTCTGCGCGTCCAGCACGGCGTAGCCGGCGCGCTCGAGCTCCGCCAGGAGCGAGCACTCCGGCGCGCCCTCGGTGAAGAGCGTGTCGAACCGGGCCTGGCCGCAGACCGCGCGCAGCAGGCGTATCGCCGACTGCTCGCTGTAGGACGACACGCTGTTGAAGCGCGTGAGGAGCGCGTCGAAGCGTTCGAAGAAGGGGTCCCTCTGCATCCCGGTGCTCCACAGGTCGTCCCAGGACAGCGAGCAGACGTGCACGAACACGATGTCGAAATCGACCGCCGGCTCCGGGATGTCCACCCGGCGCGCGGCCTCGGCGGCGTAGAACGCGTCCCTCTCGGCGTCGAGGCGCCGCGCGTCAGGACGCGGCTGGAGGACGGCGAAGACCGCCAGCAGGGCGAAGGCGGGCACGGTCAGGTCCACCGTCCTGCGCTTGGGCAGGTGGAAGGCCGCCCACAGCAGGCCCAGGCCGGCCGCCGCCTGCCAGGGCTTCAGGACCCCCTTGAGGAAGCTCATGAAGTAGGCCTTGTCCGGGCGCAGCGCGGGGTCCAGCACGAACGGCAGCGTGTCCTCCGGCGCCGGCAGGAAGGACGCGTGCCAGAACAGGGCCCCGGCGAGGAGCGTCCCGCCCGCGCCCAGGGCGGCCCGGGCCCAGGCCCGAGCGAGCTCGGGGCGGGTCAGGCCGAACATCAGAGCGAAGGCGGCCAGCTCGGGCAGGGGGTCCACGCGCATGTAGCCCAGGACCTGGAGCAGGAGCTTGCCCAGGACGTAGACGTTCCAGGGGTTCATGCGCCGGGCGGCGGCGGCGGACCAGTTCATCCGGCTAGGGCTTCGCGCGGGGGAGGAAGAGCCGCACCGAGGGGTTCTCGTAGACGAGCTCGCCGGCGCCGGGCGGGCGCTTGTCGGCGGCGGGCCGCAGCCCGCGCTCGAGCGGGCCCTCCCATAGGAAGTCCACCGGATAGGGGCCTTCCTTCCGGCTCAGGCGCTCGGCGAGGACGGCCGGGAAGTCGATGTCCCGGCCGCTCTCCGGAAGACCCCGCTCCTTGGGCGTGGCGTAGAGGCCGGTGAAATAGAGCGTCTCGGCCGGCCGCTTGTGGAACTCGGCGCGGTCATAGCGCCCGGTCCAGGCCTGCCGCGCCAGGATGGCCTGGCCCCCGGGCCGGGAGAAGAGCTCGACGGCCGCCGGGCGGGACTTGGGCGCGGCGAACAGGTCCAGCGCGTAGGAGGTGCGGCGCAGGTTCTCCGCGTTGGTGATGTCGGACTCGAACGGGTTGGCCCGCACCGCCAGCACCGCGCAGCCTCCGTGCACGGGCGCCAGGCGCGCCACCTCGCCGTCCAGGGTGGCCAGCACCTTGCCCGCGCAGGGGCGCGCCTTGAGCCAGGCGAAGGCCGCCTCGTAGTCGCGCGGGATGGAGTAGGTCGGGTAGAGCTGGGCGGCGTAGCTGACCGAGCGGCCCACGGCCAGGGCGGCCACGACGGCCGTCGCCCAGAGCCAGCGCTCCGAGTCCGCCGTCCTCCTGAGGAGCAGGGCGGCCAGGCCGGGCAGGAGCGTCACATTCGCGCCGAAGATGACGAAGTAGCGCTGCACGCCCATGGGCAGCAGAAGGGACATGTTGAGCAGGAGGAAGGCCGCCGCCTGCGACGCCGAGAACCAGGCCCAGGCCGGAGCGTCGTCGCGCCGCCTCCAGAACACCCAGGCGGCGGCGAGGTTCACCAGCGACGGCCGGTAGAACCCGCCCCCGATGAGGAAGGGACGCGCCTCGAACTCCTCGGGCCGGGCGGAGAAATGGGCCAGGAAGAAGGGCAGGCTGACGAGGGCGGCCGTGACGCAGGCCGCCAGCGCCGGACCGTGGGGGCGCAGCGGGCGCCGCTCGAGGCTCAGGGCGGCGAGGTAGACCGCCGCCGACGCGCAGAACACCATCCAGACGTCGAAGTGCACATAGGCGAGCAGGCCGCCGGCCAGCCCGGCCGCCGCGCCGAAGGCCAGCCCCCGGGGGCCGGGCTGCGCGCCGCGCAGGGCGACCATGGGCAGGCAGGCGGCCGCATAGGCGGGATAGTTCATCGCGGGCCGGACGAAGTGGGTGGGCCCGAACAGGTAGAAGTCCCCCCCCAGCAGCCAAAGGGACTTGCGGGCCACGTTCTTGGCGAGGTCCACGGGGTCGGCCGCCGGGTCGAGCATGGCGAAGGCGATGTCGAGGAACAAAGTCAGCACGGCCGCCGTGAAGACGCTCTGCGCCGGACCGGCGCCGAGGCGCTGGAGCAGGGCGAAGAAGGCCCAGAAGCACAGCAGCGACAGCAGGACGCGCGAGACGACCCAGGTCCGGTCGAGGTCGCCGGTCAGGCGCTGCACGAGGCCCAGGGCCATGAAGGCCCCGGAGTCGAAGGTGGCCAGGCGGCGGGTCGGGGGCTTGCCCAGGTACGGGTCGCCGGGGACCAGGGACCGGGAGGCGTCGAGGACCCGCGCGCCGATGCCGAGCTGGTCCTCGCCTTCGGCCCCGATGTAGGCGAAATGGGTGAACGAGCCGTTGTTGGACCACTGCGCCGCCACCTCGGGGAACTTCTTCTGGTAGAAGCGGCGGTAGGCCGGCATCAGGACGCTGGGGAGGTTGACAATGAGCCCCAGCCCCAGGCCTATGGCGGCGACGAGGAGGCCGCGTTTCAGCGGAGAGGACTCGAAAAAAACCATCGGCCGAGGATAACCGTTTTCCCGCCCCCCCGCAACCGGCCGCGCATCGATTTTCATATGATGGGGCCGTGCATTATCGCAAGCTGACCCTGCTCGTCCTGGTCGGCCTCTCCATCAGCGCCTACTACAGCTATCTGTTCCTCTCCCAGAGCGGGGTCGGCTTCTCGGCGGGCCCTCTGGCGGCGCGAGGCATCGCCTGCCTGGCCCTGGCCGCGGCGCTGCAGTTCGTCGCGCTCTTCCTGCGCGCCCACAAGTGGAGCCTGCTCACGGCGCCCCTGCGCAAGGGGCCCCTCTTGGACCATGTGAAGAGCCTGGCCATCGGCTGCGTGTTCAACGTCCTGTTCCCCCTGCGCCTGGGCGAGTTCGTCAGGGCCCACCTCCTGGGCCGGAGGCTGCTCATCAGCCGCAGCTCGGTCTTCTGCACCATCCTCTTCGAGCGCGCCCTCGACGGCCTCTTCCTGTCCACCTTCTTCGCCCTGCTCTGCGGGGCGCACCTGGCCCGCGCCGACTTCGCCCCCTTCACGAAAGCCGTCGTCTTCATGTTCACGGCCTCCCTGGCCATCCTGGCCCTGCTCTACCTCCTCTATACCGAGAGCCCGCGCGGCATCGCGCTTCTGAACTCCGTCGCAGTCCTCTTCAACGACAGGATCCGCGACGGCCTGCGCCTCATCGGCTGGTCGGCCATCCACGGCACGCACCTCTTCCTCAAAGCCACCCCCCTCGGGCTCTACCTCCTGGAGACCGTCCTGATGTGGGGCGCCTACATCGGCTCGATGATGCTGGTCCTGGCCGCCACCGAGGAGGCCTTCTCCTCCGCCGGCCTGGTCGTGGCGGTCAACTCCCTCATCGGCATCGGCATCCCCTCCGGGCCGGGGTCGCTGGGCATCTACCACTACCTCATCGCCAACTCCATGCCCGGCGCGTTCGCCACCCTAGGCACCTACGCCATCTACTCCTGGGCCATGGCCGTCGTCCCGGTGCCCCTGCTCGGCATCCGCTACCTGCTGGGCTCCGAGGACTTCGCCCGCGCCGGGCTCTTCCCCTCGCGCGGCAAGCAGGCCGGGGCGCCGGAGCTGGCCATCTACCGCTCGGAGCAGTCCTCGCCGGACTTCCTGAACTTCCTCGACACCTACTTCAGCGGCCTCGAGCTCTCGCAGCTGGTCGGGCGCTACGAGATCGCCGGGGACGTCCGGTTCGTCAAGATGCTGCGCGGCGGGTCCAACGCCCTGAGCCTGCTGGTCTGGACCCCCGAAGGCCACCGCGTCCGGAAGCTGTCCCTGCCGCCCTTCGCCGGCAAGCTGCGCTTCCAGCACGCCTGGCTCAAGGAGCGCTCGCGCTTCGGCATCTTCCCGGAGGTCCTCGGCCTCACCCAGGACGACCGCTCGGTCTTCTTCGACATGGCCTACTACCCCGAGCACCACTCCTTCTACAACTTCATCCACAACAACGAGCCCTCCAAGGGGCGCGAGGCCCTGACGCGCATCGTCGACTCCGTCGGGGCGTGCATCCACCTGAACCCCGAGCCCGTCGAATCGCGCGAGACCCTGGAGCGCTACCTCAAGGAGAAGGTCTTCGACAAGGTCAACGACTGCCTCATCTACGACCCGCGCCTGGGAGACCTCTTCCGGCGCGAGCGCCTGAGCGTCAACGGCGTCGAGGTGGACAACTTCTCCGCCATCCTGGCCCGCATCACCGACGACGAGCGGATGATGGGCGCCCTCTCGCGCTTCCAGCGCTCGGACATCCACGGTGACCTCACGGTCGACAACATCCTCATCCATGACGGGGACCTCAAGCTGCTCGACCCCAACAACGAGAACATCGTCTCCGACCCCCTGGTCGATTACGCCAAGCTCTACCAGTCCCTGCACTCGGGCTACGAGAACCTCATCCGGCTGGGCTCGGCCGAGGTCGACGGGGGCGTCATCCGCTTCGACGAGGAGACCTCGTCGCGCTACGGCGAGCTCTTCGCCCACCTGCTCTCCATCCTCGAGCCGCGCGTCGGGCCCAAGCGCATGAGCCACATCAAGTTCCACGAGGCGGTCCACTTCGCCCGCATGCTGCCCTACCGCCTGCGCATCGACCGCAAGACCTTCCCCGTCTTCTACGCCGTGATGGTGCGCCTGTTCAACGAATTCCACTCCGAAGCGTCGGGAGGCTCACGATGAAGGTCATCATGCCGGTCGCCGGCTCGTCCTCGCGCTTCCCGGGCACCAAACCCAAGTGGCTGCTCACCCACCCCAACGGCAACCTGATGTTCCACGAGGCCCTGGCCGGGCTCGACCTCAAAGGCGTCGACGAGGTCCTCGTCGTCTGCCGCAAGGACCACCATGAGAGGTTCGGGGCCGCCGAGATCTTCCGGCGCCAGAGGGCCGTCTCCCCGCTCAAGACCCCCATGCGCCTGCTCGTCGTCGCGCCCACGCGCTCGCAGCCCGAGACCGTGGCCGTCGCCCTGCGCGCGGCGCGGGTGAAGGGCCCCTTCCTCATCAAGGACTGCGACAACCGCTTCCGCTGCCCCGTGCGGCCCGGCAACGCCGTGGCGACGGCGAACCTGGGCGAGCTGCCCTCCGTCAGCGCCGGCGGCAAGAGCTATGTGAAGCTCGACGCCAAGGGGCGCCTGGGCGCCATCGTGGAAAAGGAGGTGGTCAGCGGCTTGTGCTGCGTGGGCGGCTACTCCTTCGCCGACGCCGGGGAGTTCCTGGAGGCCTACGGCGCCCTCAAGGACAGCCCCGACCTCTATGTCTCCCACCTCATCGGGAAGATGCTCTCGGGTGGCGCCGTTTTCAAGAACACCCCCGTCACGGGTTACCAGGACTGGGGCACCCTCAAGGAGTGGAACCGCTATAAGAAGGAGTTCGCCACCCTGTTCGTGGACCTGGACGGGACCATCGTGAAGTCCTCGGCCTACTTCTTCCCGCCCTACTGGGGAGGGACCCCGGCGATTCCGGGGGCCGTGGAGGCGCTCAACAAGCTCCACGACTCCGGCCGCGTGCAGGTCATCGTGACCACCTCCCGCCGCCCCGACGCCAGGAAGGCCACCGAGGCGCAGCTCAAGCGCATCGGCCTGCGCTGCGACCGGGTCGTCTACGGCCTGCAGCACTCCAAGCGCGTCGTCATAAACGACTTCGCCCCGACCAACCCCTACCGTTCGGCGGCGGCCGTCAATATCCCGCGCGACCAGCCGGGCCTGCCGGCCCTGCTCGCGGACCTGTTCGAAGACCTGGGTTGAAGGCGGGCTACTTCAGGACGCCGCGGGCGTGGGCGACGGTGCGGGCCATCCCGTCCTTGAGGCCCGTGCGCGCCGTCCAGCCCAGCAGGTCGCGGGTCTTGAAGACGCTGCCCAGGGTGAACTTGTTGACCTCGGCCTCTAGGCGCCCGGCCGAGAGCGGATGCTTCCCGGCGCTCAGCTCGGGATAGGCTTCCCAGAACCGGGCCGCGGGACGGTACTCGGCCTCCAGGGAGGACCCCGTCGCCTCCTGCACGACGCGGTAGATCTCGCGGACCGACCAGGCGTCCCCCGAGGCCACGTTGAAGACGCCGCCGGGCGCGGCGGGATGCTCCATGCAGAGCAGGTTCAAGGCGACGACGTCGTCGATGAAGACATAGTCCCGGCGCTGCTCGCCGTCGGAATGGAGGGCCGGCCGGCGGCCGGCCAGGAGCTCGCGGACCACATAGGAGACGAAGGCCGGGGACTTGCGCAGCATGTCCTGGTTCGGGCCGTAGACGTTGTAATAGCGCGTCACCACGGTCTCGAGGCCGTAGGCGGCGTGGTATCCCAGGCAGGCCTCCTCGGCCGCCTTCTTCGTCATCGCATAGACGAGCGTCGGGCGGACGGGGTCGTCCTCGCGGCAGGGGAAATCGTGGTTGCTCTCGTAGACCGCCGAGGTGCTGGCGAACACAACCCGGCGCACCCCGGCGCGGCGGGCCGCCTCGAGGACGGCGACGGTGCCGCCCACATTGATGTCGTAGGCCTCGCGCGGCCGACTCTGGCAGACGGGCAGGGCCGAGACGGCGGCGAGGTGGAACACCGT
Source organism: Elusimicrobiota bacterium (assembly GCA_016218495.1). GTDB lineage: Bacteria > Elusimicrobiota > Elusimicrobia > UBA1565 > UBA1565 > SCTT01. Next base: position 7,871 of record JACRDU010000006.1, on the reverse strand, counting down.
GTCCACCCCCTCCATGAGGCCTTCCAGGGCCGGGTCCCGCACGTCGAGCCTGCTGAAGGGGGCCACGGGCTTCCCGCCCTCCAGGAGGTTCTCCATATGACCGTGGCTGAGGTCGTCGACCAGCCGCGCGGGGCGGCCGCGCCGGACCAGCTCGCGGGCCAGGCTCGAGCCGATGAAGCCCGCCGCTCCGGTGACGAGGACGGTTCCCCCAGAGGCGCTCACGGCGGGTAGACCTGGTCGAAGGCGTATTCCATGCGCGAGAACCCGTTCTCCCCGGGGCGGATGCCCAGCATCCCCTTGAAGATGAGCAGGAAGACCTTGGCGGCCTGCTCGACGACCCGAGCGTTGCTCTTCTGGTCCTCCTCCCTCCAGGAGATGGGGAAGTAGGCGAAGCCGCGCGGGCGCCGGACGCCGTGGAAGAACATCTGGTTGGGGAACATGAGCGAGTTGTCGAAGGGCAGGTAGAAGCGGTCCTTGAGGTATTCGCTCTTGTACATGTTCAGGCCCGAGCCCTGGTCGGTAATCCAGGTCCAGCTGAGAGCAGAGCATACCAGGTTGAAGCCGTAGTTGAGAATCCGGCGCCCCATCGAGTAGCCGTCGAGCCGCGCCCCCTTCATGAAGCGCGAGCCCAGGAAGGAGTCGGCCTCATCATACGCCCCGGAGCGCAGGTAGGGCACCAGGTCGCGCACGTCGGCCTGGTCGTCGCCGTGCAGGACCACGACGTGGGTGAAGCCGTTGTCGAGGGCGTAGTTGAAGGCGACCTTGTGGGAGCCCCCCAGGCTGTAGTTGCGGCGGTTCTTGACCACCTTGCCCTTGAGGTGCGGCGCGGCCCGGAGCGCCGCCGCGGCCGTCTCGCGGCTGCCGTCCGTGGAGCCGTTGTCCACCACCAGGACCTGCTCGAAGAAGGCCCCCGCCTCGGGGCCCACCTTGGCCAGGACGCGGGGGACCTGCTTGGCGCAGTTGTACATCGGGATGAAGAGGAGGATGCGCGCCGCGCCCACGCAGGGATTATAGTCCCCCGCGCCGTGACGGTCTAGGTCTGGCGGCCGCCGTCTCAAGCGGCTATACTCAACAGCGCGCTCCACCGTCGGGGCGCCCGTCCCCTGATGCCATCTTCCACCGTCCTCGTGCGCATCCCCATGGTGGTCTCGCGCTGGGCCATGGCCTCCCCGCTATGCCCCCCCATCGGCCTGGCCTACCTGGCCGGCTCCATGCGCAAGGCCGGGCTCCCCGTGCGCTGCGTGGACGCCCTGGGGGAAGCGCCCTTCAAGCACACTTTGCTGGAAGACCCCAACTTCATGACCTACGGCCTCACCATCCCCGAGATCGCCGAGCGGGTGGGCCATGCCGACGTAATCGGCGTCTCCGTCATCTTCTCCAACGGATGGCCCGTCGCCAAACGCATCGTGCGCGCCATCCGGGCGGCCAACCCGGACGCCCTCATCGTCCTGGGCGGCGAGCATGTGACGGCCGTCCCCGAGTTCTGCCTCTCCGACTGCCCCGAGGCCGACGTCTGCGTGCGCGGCGAAGGAGAGGAGACCTTGGTCGAGCTCGTGAAGGCCCATGGAGAGGGGCGCGACCTCTCCGGCGTCGCGGGGCTGGCCTTGCGCAAGGAAGGCGTCCCCGGGAGGACGCAGGAGCGGGGCCGCATCCGGGCCCTCGACGACATCCCCTGGCCGGCCTGGGAGCTGGTGCCGCTGGAGACCTACCTCTCCAACGAGCTGGGCTTCGGCATCAACCCCGGGCGGACCGTCCCCATGCTGGCCACGCGCGGCTGCCCCTACCAGTGCACCTTCTGTTCGAACCCCCAGATGTGGACCACGCGCTGGCAGGCGCGCTCGGCCCAGGAGGTGCTGCGCGAGATCGGGCACTACATGGAGGCGTACGGCGCCCGGAACATCGACTTCTACGACCTGACCGCGGTGGTCAAGCGCGACTGGCTCGTCGAGTTCTGCAACGGCATCATCGAGCGCGGCTGGAAGATCACCTGGCAGATGCCGGCCGGCACGCGCTCCGAGGCCCTGGACGCCGAGGTGCTCGAGCTGATGCTCCGTTCGGGCGTCAACCACCTGACCTACGCCCCGGAGAGCGGCTCGGAGCTGAGCCTCAAGATGATCAAGAAGCGCATCGGGCTCAAGAAGATGGTGGGCTCGATGCGCGACGCGGTGCGCGCCGGCATCAAGGTGAAGATGAACCTCATCTTCGGCTTCCCCCACGAGACGCCGCGGGACATCCTCGACAGCTTCGCCTTCATCAAGGACGTCGCCCTCATCGGCGTGCACGACCTCATCATCAACAGCTTCATGCCCTACCCCGGCTCCGAGCTCTTCAACCAGCTCCACCAGGAGGGCAAGGTCCGCGACTCCGGCACCGGCCGGGTCATCTCCACCCTCGACGAGGCCTACTTCTTCTCCCTGGCCAACGAGCTGAGCAGCTCCGACTCCTACGCGCCGGCCATCAGCAACCGCCAGCTCTCGCTGTTCAAGGTCGCGGGCCTGATGTGGTTCTACGGCCTGAGCTTCCTGTTCCGTCCGCAGCGCCTGCTGCGCACGCTGGTGAACTTCCTGCAGCGCAAGGAGGAGACGCGCCTGGACGCCTCCCTGGGCCAGCTGCGCGACCGCCTGGTCAGCCGGAAAGAGAAGCCCTCTTCCCTAATAAATACTCCTTGACTCCCGGGGTGCCGTAGGGCCTATAATAGACCCTGGACTTTCGGGCATCGCCCCGTCGGAGGAGTCATGACTCGATTCATCGCCTTAGCCGCGTTCCTGGCGGCGGTCCCGGCCTCGGCCGGCTCCGCGCCCTCGTTCGAGGGGACCCTGCTGGCCGTGCGCCAGTCCGTGCTCGCCCGCCGCGCCGCCCTGGTCCGCGCCAAGGACGAGCGCACCGTGCAGGACGTCCGCCAGCTCGCCCGCGACGTCGAGCGCCTGGCCTGGGACGCCCAGCGCCTCAAGGGCCAGGTCTCCGACATCCGCCGCCGCGCCTCCCGGCCGAACCCGAACCCGCGGCCCGGCCGCCCCGGGCAGAGCGACCCCGACGCCTTCTTCCGCTGGGACGTGCAGCGCCTGACCCGCGACCTGCAGGACCACGCCCGCTCGGCCGACGACGCGACGCGCGAACTGGGGCGCCTGCTGCGCGACGCCGCCAAGGACCCCGCCCTGGTCGCGCCCGCCGAAGACCTCGACCGCGCCGCATCCCGCTTCGAGTCCGAGCTCCGCTGGCTGGAGAGCGAGGCGCGCTGGGCCTCCTTCGACCTGCGGCGCATCGGCTACACCTTCGAGTCCTTCGACATCGAGCGCTCCGCCTCCGACGCCCAGCGCGCCTCCTCGGACCTGGCGCGCGACGCCCGGCGCCTGCTGACCCAGGTCCGCTAGCCCCATGAAGCGCGCCCTGGGCCTCGCCCTCGCCGCCGCCGCGCTGGCCGCCTCGGCCTCGGCCGGAGGCCTGTGGGACGCGCTCTTCGACGGGGATTCAGACGGCTCCTCGGGCGGGTTCTCCGCGGCCGTCGCGGCCCTCACCGGCGAGGCCGCCTCCGTCAAGCCGGTTCGCAAGGCCGACGACCGCTATTGGGTCACCGTCCGCATCGACGGCAAGTCCGCCCGGACCCGGGCCGCGTCCCTGGGGCTCTCCATCGAGTCGGTCGAGGGCTCGCTCGTCGGCGGCGTGGCGGACCTGTCCACCCTCAAGCGCCTGAAGGACGCCGGCATCGAGGTGCAGAGCCGCCGCGCCCTGAGCGGCTTCAGGCCCGAGGACTTCCCTCCCGCCGACGGCATCTACCACAACTACGGGGAGATCGTCTCGGAGCTGCAGAGCATCTCCTCCGCCGGCTCGGGATTCGTCTCCGCCTTCTCCATCGGGACGAGCGTGCAGGGCCGGGCCATCCCCGGCCTGCGCCTGGGCTACCCCTCCCGCGACGGGCGCGCGAAGCCCGCCGCCGCCTTCCTCGGGGCGCACCACGCCCGCGAGCACCTCTCCACCGAGGTCCCGCTGCTCCTGGCGCGCTGGATCGCCGAACACGCCCGCGAGGCCAGGGTCAAGCGCCTCCTGGAGACCCGCGACATCTACATCCTGCCCGTTATCAACCCCGACGGGGTGGAATACGACATCGCCACCGGGAACTACCGCTGGCAGCGCAAGAACCTCAAGGACAACGGCGACGGCAGCGTCGGCGTCGACCTCAACCGCAACTACGACTTCCGCTTCGGCGGCGAGGGAGCCTCGGATTACCCCGGCTCGGACACCTACCACGGCCCGTCGGCCTTCTCGGAGCCGGAGACCCGCGCGGTGCGCTCCTTCGTCGAGGCCCTGCCCAACCTCAAGCTGATGGTGAGCTACCACACCTTCTCGGAGCTGGTCATGTACCCCTGGGGCGGCGCCGACGAGCCCATCTCGGACGGCCGCGCGCTGGCCGCCTTCAAGGCCATGGCGGAGCGCGCGGCGCAGTGGACGGGCTACCGGGCCATGCAGTCCAGCGAGCTCTATGTGGCCACCGGCGACACCTGCGACTGGGCCTGGGCCGCGAAGGGCATCTTCTGCCTCACCTTCGAGCTGACGCCGAAGTCCCAGGGGCAGGGGGGGTTCTACCCCGGCTCGGGCGCGGTGGGGCCGACGGTCCAGAAGAACATCGAGCCCGCGCTCTATCTGATCGACCTGGCCGACGACCCCTACCGGGCGGCCAACGCCACGGCGATGGCCGCGCCGAAGGAGGCCGGGATATGAGGGCGGCCGCCCTGCTCGCCGCGCTGCTGCCGGCCGCGGCCTGGGCCTCGTTCTCCTCCCAGGGCGGCCTCATCCCCGTCGGCGACGTCCGGGTCGGCGTCCCGGTGGACCCGCTCGACCCCCCCCTCGACCCCGACGCCCCGGTGGAACCCGTCCTGCGCAGGCCCGGCCTCGAGGCCTTCCCGCAGGGGCTCGGCCCGGCGCTGGGCTCCTTCTCCCTGGCCGAGCGCCTGGACTCCCATCGCGGCCTGCTGCGCCTGCGCCTGGGCGCCGCGGACTGGGACGTCAGCGTGGCCGCCGACCCGCGCTTCGACGTGCAGTACCTGAGCTTCCGCAACGGCGAGACCCTGCTGCTCCACCGTCTCAAGGACCTCAACGAGCTGCGCGGCGCCGGGGTCGTGGTCTGGCTCGACGAACGCACCGCCTACCGCTTCAAGGTCTCCGTCAACATCTTCAGCCCCGTGCGCGGCTCGACCCTGAGGATCGAGCCCGAGCCGGGCACCTCCGGCCCCAAGCACGCGCTCAAGACCGGCGCCGTCCTCGACGCCGTGAAGGCGGCCTCGTTCGTCTTCCGGGCCGAGGGCAAGGAGTACTGGACCCTGTTCGGCACCGACGTGGACCCGGCCACGGACCGGTTCGGGTCGACCCGCAGCCTGCTCTTCATCAACGAGGCGGGCATGTCCTCGAAGGCCTGGCCCGTGGCCGAGGCCGCCCTCCCCGAGGGCGCCCCGACCGCCGTCACCCTCGAGAAGACCCGCATCGTCCTGCTGCGCGGCGCCGACGGCGTGCTGCGCATCCACTCCCCGTCCAAGGGCGCCCCCTCGGCGCGCTAGCGATGCGCGGCCTCGCAGCGGCCCTGCTGGCCCTCGCCGCCGTCCTGCCCGTCCGGGCCGAGGACGGCGCCGCGCGCATGCGCCGCGAGACCCGCGGGCTGCTCAAGGACCTCGTCGCCTTCGACACCTCCAACCCCCCCGGCGGCGAGCTGCCGGCCGCCCTCTACCTCAAGGGAGCCCTCGAGGCCGGCGGCGTCAAGGCCGGCGTCTTCACGTCCACGGGAAGCCGCGCCAGCCTCATCGCTAGGGTGAAGGGCTCCGGCAGGAAGCGGCCCCTGCTCCTCATGTGCCACACCGACGTCGTCCCCGCCGACGCGAAGGGCTGGACCACGCCGCCCTTCGTCCCGACCGAGAAGGAGGGGTACCTGTACGGGCGGGGCACCGAGGACATCAAGTCGATGTGCGCGGCGCAGGCCGCCGTCCTGCTGCGCCTGGCCCGCGAGCGCACCCGGCTCGACCGGGACGTCGTCTTCTTCGCCGAGGCCGACGAGGAGACCGGCGCCGCCGTGCGCCACATCGACTGGCTGACCAAGAACCACGGCGCCGAGCTCGACGCGGAGTTCGCGGTCAACGAGGGGGGCAACACCCTGTGGGAGGGCGGGCGCCCCTCCGAGATGCTCATCCAGGCCGCCGAGAAGGAGTACATCGACGTCCACCTCACGGCGCGGGGGTCGGCGGGGCACGCGTCGGTCCCGCGCGAGGACAACGCGGTGCTGGCCCTGTCCGAGGGCCTGCGCCGCCTGGGCGCGCTGCGCTGGCCTGCCGAGCTCAACCCCGTGGTCCGGGCCTCCTTCGCCTACAAGGCCGCGTCGGCCCCGGAGCCCGTCCGCTCGGCGCTGGAGGCCGTGCTCGTCGCCGCGCCGGGGACGGCCCTCGACGAGGCCGCCGCCCGCCTGCGCTCGGCCTCGCCCGAACTCGGCGCGATGCTCTCGGACACTTTGACCCCCACCGTCGTCTCGGGGGGCTACAAGAGCAACGTCATCCCGGCCGAGGCCAAGGCCACCCTCAACGGGCGCATGCTCCCCGGCCACGGCGTGCAGGCCTTCCTGGCGCGCATACGGGAGGCCCTGTCGGGGCTGCCCATCTCTGTCGAGCACGAGTTCTCGGGCCGCGCCTCCGTGCCGCCCATGCCGGTCGACAACGAGTTCGTCGCCGCCGCGAAGCGCCACGCCGAGCGGCTGGCCCCCGGCATCCGCGTCTCCCCGTTCATGGCCGTGGCCACCACCGACGCCCAGGACCTGCGCGCCCGCGGGACCTTGGTCTACGGCATAGAGCCCCCCTTCCCGCCCGGCGACCGCGCGCGCATGCACGGCGACGACGAGCGCATCCTGCTCTTGGCCCTCGATTGGCATGTCGAGCACCTCTGGGCCCTCGTCGCCGACGTGGCCGGGGCGCGACCTTGAGGGCCCTGCTCGCGGCGGCGCTCTGCGCCTTGGCGCTGCCGGCCCGCGCGGCCGGGCCGCGCCTGGTGCTGGTCGGCGGCGGAGCGCGCCCCGCCGAAGCGCTGGCCCGCTTCACGGAATGGTCGGGCGGGACCGGAGCGCGCATTCTGGTGGTGCCCTGGGCCTCGAGCGAGCCGGCTGAGGCCGCCTCCGCCCTGGCCGACGAGCTACTCAAGACCTCCCCGCTCTCCGTCACGGCCGCCCCCTCCACCATGACCGCCCGCGCCGAGCTCGCCGCCCTCTTTGAAGCGGCCAGCGGCGTCTTCTTCACCGGCGGGGACCAGGTCCGGCTGATGGAGGCGCTTTCCTCGGCCGGCCTGGCCGAGAGGATGCGCGCCCTGTCGGCTGCGGGCACCGTCTTCGGCGGCACCAGCGCCGGGACGGCGGTGATGTCCCCTGTGATGATCACCGGCGAAGGGGACTTCACGCGCCTGGACGCAGCCAAGGTGGCCACGGCCCCCGGCCTGGGCCTCCTGGCGGACACCCTCGTCGACCAGCACTTCCTGCGCCGCCAGAGGCAGAACAGGCTCTTCGCCCTGCTCTTGGGGCGCACGGACCTTCTGGGCCTGGGCGTCGACGAGGACACCGCCCTGCTCGTCGACGGCCCGGACGCCGAGGTGGTCGGACCCTCGGTGGTGATGGCGGTCCGCGCCTCCGGCATGGACAGCCTCGCCGTGGAAGTCCTGCGCCCGGGCCGCCGCTACCCCCTCAAATCCGTCGCCCGCTGAGCGCGAATCCAGCTCCATGTTCCCGGACTTTTAACGGGCTATTCCCCCAGCGGCTTGTGCGGCCCCCCGGGGGCCGCCCAGCCTCGGCGGGCAAGCCCGCCGAGGGGGACGTCAACGGCGGGGGTTTCACGCCGCTACCCCCGCCGGGCAAG
>JACRDU010000113.1 GCA_016218495.1 Elusimicrobiota bacterium | reverse complement strand
TCTGGCGAAGCCTGGCGGACCAAGGTGGGCGCCGGCTGGGTCGGGGTCACATTCGCCGGGGAATGTTGGGGCTGGGTGACGGCCGGCGCCGGCGCCTGGCGGGTCACCGTCACATTGGTGGGCTCAAGCTGGGGCGCCGCATTCACATTGGAAGCGGGGACGGGCTGGGCGACGACCACCGTCGGGGCCGGGGCGACGCTGGGCGCGGTGCGGCGAACCGGCTGGGGCTGTGCCACAGGGTTGACGGCGGGCTCGGGCGAAGCCCGATTTACCAGGACGGGCGCGGGCTGAACCGACGGCGTCGTTACCGGCGAGAAGGAAGGCTGGGTGACGGCGGGCGCGGGCGCCTGGCGGGCCACGGCCACATTGGCGGGCTGGGGGGCCGGGGTCCCGGCGAACTCGTTGATGGCTCTCATCACCGGCGCAACGGCGGAGACGTTCGGGAAGCTCTGCGCCGCCTGCTGGAACGCCTGCGCCGCCAAGGCCGGCCAGGTGGGGGCGGGGATGATCCGCGGCGTCTCTTCTTTCTTCCGGGCCAGCAGCAGGGCCGGCAGCAGCCAGCGCGGGTTGAAGGAGGACGACGACGGCGGGCCCTTGGGCGGCTGGGGCGGCTCCCAGTTCAGGTTCGGGAGGTTCGGCATGAACGGCTCCCCGGGAGCGCCGCCGGCCGGCTTGGCGCCCGCCGGAGCCGGGATGTCCGGGCTAGGGGAGCGGTCGGCGGCGGGAGCGGCTTTCACCGGCTTGGCCGGTTTCATGGGGGTGAACGCCCCGCGCGGGGCGGGTTCCGCCTTCGTCGGCCCGGCGGGCTTGGCGGGAGCGGTGGGTCCCAGGGCGGCCGGCGCAGGCGAGGGCTCCGGGGTCAGGGCCCCGGCCGGCATGGCGGGGGAGAAGGAGCGCGCCGGCGCGGCGTCGGGGGCGGGTTGGATGGCGCCCGAGGAAGGGACCTGCGGCTCGAACTCCGGGGGCCGGAGCTTCTTGAGGAGCTCGTTCTTCAGGTTCTGGAGCTGGGTCAACGCCTCGCCGCGCTGCTCGGGGGACGGCGCCTCGCGCGCCGTCTTGCCCAAAGCGCCGATATCCCCGGCCCCGGCGCCGCCGCCCGCTCCGCCCGACCCTCCCGAGGGACCGCCGTCGGCCGGGTTCATGCCCGAGGCGGCGTCGGCCACCCAGTCGCCGTAGAGGCCGCCGCTGAGCAGGCGCCCGGTGTTCTGAGCGGCCTGGAGGGCGGCGGGCGGCGCCGCGCGGCGTATGCCGTCGATGGAGTCGAGGGCCCGGTCGCCCAGGTTCAGGCTCCCGGTCCGGTAAGGGTCGCTGCCGGCCACCGAGGTGACGGCGTCGTCCTTGCTACCGGCGGGCAGGCTGGCTTCGGCGAAGGCCAAGGTGCGCTCCACCTCGCGGATGACGCGGCGGGCGTGGGTGAGGGTGAAGTTCTCGCGCAGCGCGTCGAAGAGCTCGTCGTGGTTGTAGGGATAGGCCAGCAGGTGCCAGTAGGTGCGCTCGTCGGTCTTCCCGCGCACGTGGTCGAAATACCCGAGGGCCCGGGCGCGGTAAGCCTGGGCGCGGGCCTCGATGACCGGGCGTTGGGAGGCGGGGACGCGCTTCCAGAAATCGTCGGCGTCGAGGAAGTAGGTCATCGCGGGGGACTTCCCGTAGGCCTGGGCGGAGCGGCGGCGGAAGCCGTCGCCCCCGCCGAGCCGGTAGATGAGCTCGCTCGGCATGGCCTGGGTCATGCGGCCCAAGGAGGAGAGGGCGTCGCCGGCGGACTTGGTGATGCCCGAGGAGGTGGAGGGCTGGTCGACGAGGCTGCGCTTGTCGACGGTCCAGAGCTGGCTCCCCTGCATCTCCCAGGAGCCGAGCTCCAAGCCGCCGCCGCGGCGCCAGCGCTGGAGGTAGACCCACTCCACCATCTTGGGGTCCTTCCAGAGCTGGTACCAGGAGGGGACTTCGGTGCCGAACATCGAATGCCAGTGGTTGTAGCCGCCGGTGTCGAGGTATTCGTTCCATTTGATGCCCGACACCGTGGGGGCCGCCGCGCTGCCGGCGGGGATGTGCTGGGGCCGCATGACGAGCAGGGCCTTGTGGGCGCGGTCCTGGCCCTGGAACGGGGTGGCCGCCCCGAACCGCGCCTGCTCGTAGCGGCGTTCGCCCGAGAGGAGCTGGTACTTGAGGAGGAGCTCCCCCTGGGCGTTGAAGAAGAGCTTCACGTCGCTGAAGCGGCCCTCCTTGGTCCAGGTCTCGGAGAGGAAGGTCTGCAGGGGCAGGGAGTATTCCCGGTCCTTGTCGGCGTAGCCCAGGGCGGCGACCACTTCGGCGGCGAGGCGCCGCGACGCCTCGGCGCGTTCGGCCCCCTTGGCTCCGTCGGCCAGGACCGCCATGTCGAGCTCGAAGCCAAGCTGTTTGCCCTCGGCGTCGAGGACCTTGAAGACGCTGGGGCTGACGGCCACCGCGGTATTGCCGTTCTCGAGGACGAGACGGTCCACATGGAAGCCCGCGTGGTCGCTGGTGCCCTGCTGGGTGACCCAGCCCGTCTTCTTGGGGTCGAGCGAGGTGACCTCGGTCTTCCCGTCCGCGCCGCGCCGGGCTTTCAGGCCGGTCTTCAGGTCCTCGATGAGCCTGACCCCGGAGTTCGAGTCCAGGGTCTCGCGACGCACGGGCTCGCCTCCTTCATAGAGGGTCCGGGTCAGCAGGGCGGCGGCGATGTCGAGCAGCTCGCGCTCGATGACCTGGCCGGTCTTGGTGTCGATGACGGAGGTCTCGGTCCGCGCCTTCTGCTCCTCGACGCCGTAGCGGATTTCGGTGCGCACCTCGCGGTCCTGCCCGCTCAGGCGGACCACGACGAGCGATGAGCGGGCCGCGCTGCCTTCGAAGCGCGTGGAGCCGTTGGCGTACTCCAGGGTCAGGCCGCGATAGGTCTCCCCGCCGTGCTCCAGGCTGGCGCGCACGGCGGCGCTCGCCCCTTCGGCCTGGGACCCGATTTCCCAGGGCTCGAAGCGGGTCCCGTCGGCGACGGCGTCGCCGGCCAGGGCCTCCTGGACGAATATCTGGTAGAGGCTGCGGTCCGACTGCGGGGAGGCGAGCTTCTGCCGCCAGGCGGCGCGCTTCTTGACGAAATACGCGCGGCGGCCGCCCTCCGTGAGCGAGGCGAAGGGCTCGGCGACCAGCTCGAAGAGCGAGGCCTCGGGGGCGGGGGAAGGGGCCGGGGCCTTGGGCGAAGGAACGGGCGCGGAGAGCGGGCGCACGGCCGCCGGGGCGGAGACCGCCGCGGGGGCCTCGGCCGCCGACATCGGCGGCAGGTCCAAGACGGGGTCTTTGGACGCGGCCTTGGCCGCGGAGTTGTCGTAATAGCGCTCGAGGCCTCCGGGAGCCGCCAAGGCGTCGCGCAGTTCCAGGCCCGTTTCCGAGGCGGTGAGGCGCGGCCCGCCCTCGGTCCGGGCGGGGGCCGCGGCGTGTCGGAGGGAGGCCGCGACCAGGTCCAGCCGGGCGGCCAGGGTCCGCGCCTCGCCGGGGTCGATGATGTGCCGGGCCATCAGGGCGCGCAGGTCTTCGAGGCGCTTGAGTAGGGCGGAGGCGTCCGGGGCCGGCTCCCGGACGGCGGCTTCGAGCGCCAGGCACTCGAGGTTCCGCGCCGCGTCCTTGCCCTTCGTCGAGAAGGCGCCGGCGTACAGGGGCCCGAGCCGGCAGGCCGTCGAAGGGAGCCTCTTCTCGAACAGGCCGCGGACGATGTCCGTCCCGCGCGTCAGGCGCTCCTTCTCCAGCGGCGCGCTCAGTTCGGCCGGGATGCGCGCGGCCAAGGCCTCGAAGCGGGTCAGGGCCGCTTCGAGCTGGTCCTTCGGGGCGGGGCGGGGCTCGAGCAGGGCGAAGAGGGCGGAGAGCTCTGCGTAGAGGGCGCGCGACTCGGGGGAGACCAGGCCCAGGGGGTTCTCCGCCGCGCGCGCGCCCGAGGCGGAGAAAAGAAAGGCCAGGACCAGGGTTACGGACCTTCGGCGCCGGAGTCCCGCCTCCACCATGCTCCTATTATGGCCGCGGAGCGTCCCCGGTTCTTGCACGAAACAGACATGGCGGGGCTGGAAAAAGGCCTATGAAGATGCCTGGTCAGGGCCGGGCGGGTTCGCCGAGGCGGCCGTGGAACCAGGCCACGTACTTCTTGTAGGTCGCCTCGTCGGAGGTGAAGAAGCGCAGCGACTTGCCGTCGGCGTCCTTCTCCTCCGCCCCGTCGATGAAGATCGAGGTGGCGGACTTGACCCCGTCGGCGTAGCGGTAGAGGTCCACGGTCTTGCCGTTGTAGCTCATCGTGGTGCGCTGGGCGAAGCGCTTCTTGCCGGCCGCCTCCACCGTGGCGTAGGAGAGGGTCAGGGAGTCGGCGTGGTCCTTGGCGAACTGGTGGTTCCAGGGCACGACGCTGGCGAAGCGGCGGCGCGCGATGGAGGCCGCGATGCCGCCGATGCCCTCGTGCGCCAGGTAGCCTTCGAACATCGCCTTGGCCGCGGCCTCGAACTTCTCCCGGTCGGCGATGTCCTCCTTCTTGAGCGTCAGCGAGGCCCCGTAGTCGAACTCGGCGGGGGCGCCGGGGACGGGGGCGCCGGCCACCGCAGGGACGTGCCCCTTCGGAGCGATGCGCATCTGGGCGCTGAGCGGGAGGGCGAGCACGAAGAGCGCGGCGGCGAGGCGGAGCGGGAGGCTTTGCATGGGGAGAGTATGACCGGACGGCGCCGAGAGCGGAAGTGACCGTCGTCCCCGTACAGCTCAGGTCCGAGGGCCTAGAATCGTGAACGCAGGTAGGCCGCCTCTTCGGCGCCCATGAAGGCGTCGAGCCGCTCCCATTTCCCGTCTTCGCGGGCGAGGAAGGCCAACTCCACCGAGACGGCCCAGTATTCCCGGCGCGATTTGGCGGCGTGCAGGTCGTCGGCGTGCCGGCGCGGCAGGCGCAGACGGGACATCAGCTCTCTCGCGCGCGGCGACAGGGGCCGGTCCGCGTCGTCCTCGGGGCCGCGCGAGCGCCAGACCTCGGCCCAGAACTCGCCGAGGGCCTTCTGGTAATCCGGGGTGTCGTGGCGCAAAGAGAGGAAGCCGGCGACGGTCTTGGGGTCGCTCGTTTCCAGGACATGGGAGAGCTCGTGGGCGAGGATGGCCGTCATGTCCTTGCCGGCGGGGGCGTACAGCGTGACGGCGCCGTCGGATTCCGTGTTCCCGTCGGCGGGGGATTTCGCCGGGAGAGACTCCCAGGTCAGCTTGGAAGGCCGGACGCCGGCCAGGAGCCTGGGCATGCGCGCGACGGAGGCGGTGAGGGCGGCCAGGACGCGGGCGCGTTCCGGCTCGGGGCAGGGCTTGCCCGAACACAGGACGGCGATGTCGGGCGGTTTGAGGCCGTAGACGGTCATCTGGGCCGTCGCCGGGACGGCGCAGAAGAGCGCGAGCAGCCAGGAGGCCCTCATGTGAGGAGGATGGGCGGGAACCGGGGCGGAGGGCAGGGTCTTTGGGCCCAGGGCCGATTTCGCTACCATGTGCCCATGCGGCCCATCGGCATCCTGCGTTCTCCGTTCAAGGAGAAGTTCGGCACCCCGCGCCAAGCGCACCTGGCGCCCGGCGCGGCGGCCACCTTGAAGGTCGTCGCCGAGTTCCTGCCCGAGCATTCCCTGGAGGGCCTCTCCGGCTTCAGCCATGTCTGGCTCCTGTCGCAGTTCCACCTGAACACGAACAAGAAGTTCCTGCCCAAGGTCCATCCCCCGCGCCTGAAGGGCGGGAGCATCGGCCTGTTCGCCTCGCGCTCGCCGCACCATCCCAACTCCCTCGGCCTGACTTTGGCGCGGCTCGTGAAGGTGGAGGGGGATACCTTGCTTCTGGCCGGCGTGGACCTGGTGGACGGCACGCCCATCCTGGACATCAAGCCCTATATCCCCGAAAGCGACGCCCTGCCCCATGCCTCGGCGGGCTGGACGGCGGACGCGGAGTTCCCGACCCTCAAGGTCTCCTTCTCGGCCCAAGGCCTCGCGGACATCGCAGAGGCCGAACGGCGCCTGGGCGTCAAGGACCTGGACGGGCTCCTCTCCGACATCCTGCGTCACGACCTGCGCAATCCGCGCGACCGCGCCCAGACCAAGGACGGGCTGGAACTGGGCTTCTACCTGCACGACTTCGAGGCGCGCTTCTGCGTGAAGGGCGGGACCGTCACCCTCGTGCGCCTGGCCACCGGCGGGGCGATGCATCGCAAGGAGCGGCGCGCGCCCCGCCGTGGTACCATCCAGGCATGAGCGGGCTTTCCGAGAATGACTGCGTGCCCTGCCGGGGCGGCGTGCCGCCGCTGGCGAAGGCCGAGCAGGAGAGGCTCCTCAAGGAGCTCTCCGGCTGGGCCATCAACGCCGCCGGCCACCTGGAGAAGACCTACCCCCACGAGGGCTTCCTCAAGGGGCTGGAGTTCGTGAAGCGCGTGGGGGAGATGTGCGAGGCCCAGCATCACCACGGCGACCTGCACCTGGCCTGGGGCGGGACCCGCCTCGAGGTCTGGACCCATAAGATCAACGGCTTGGTGGAGGCGGACTTCGTCTGGGCCGCCAAGGCCGACGTGCTTTGGTATAATGAGACGTAGTCTCAATCCGTCCGGAGGTGGACCATGCCCGTCCTGACCGATAAGCCCGCCCTCAGCGCCGCCGACTATTTCCGCGCCAAGCTCTCCTACGAGATCACGCCCTGGACCCTCAACGGCCTGCTCGCCGAGGGCAAGCACGTCGTCGTCGACATGCGCGACAAGGACAAGTGGGAGCTCGAGCGCGTGCCCGGCTCGCTCAACATCCCGCTCAAGGACCTCCCGAAGCGGATGCGGGAGCTGCCCAAGGACAAGACCATCGTCCCCTACTGCTCCAACATCATCTGCGGCCTGGCCGTGCGCGCGGCCCTGCAGCTGGCCGAGAACGGCTATTCCGTGCAGATGATGTTCGGCGGGCTCGAGGCCTGGAAGAAGAACCACCCGGTCGAAGGCAAGGGCAAGTAACCCGGGCCATGCCTCCGGCGGGCCAGTTCGCCCTGGACCTGCACGCGCGCCTGCCGGTCGCGGGCAACCTGTTCTACTCGCCCTTCAGCCTGCGTGCCGCGTTGGCCATGACCCAGGCCGGCGCGGGAGGGGAGACGGCGGCCGAGATGGCCAGGACCCTCCGCCTCGACGGCGGAGACTCCTGGTCGCCGGCGGCCCAAGGGGTCACCCTGCGCTCAGCCAATGCCCTGTGGGCCGATGAGGCATGGGACCTCGAAGCCGCGTTCTGCCGGTTCTGCGGCGAGCGATTCGGCGGGAGGGCGTCCGCGGTCCCCCTCAAGCGGGACCCGAAGACGGCTGTCGGAAACATCAACGCCTGGGTCGGCGAACGCACCGGGGGCCTGATCCCCCGGGTCCTGGGCGAAGTCCCGCGGGACGCCCGCCTAGTCTTGACCAACGCGGTCTATTTTAAAGGGGATTGGGCCGACCCCTTCGAACCTGGGGCGACTCGGGAACTCAGGTTCCATTGCGAGGGGGGCGCCAAGGTCATCGTCTGGGGCATGGAGCGGCAGGGACAGTACCGCTATGCCCAGCATGACGGCTTCCAACTCCTCGAGATGCCCTATAAGGGCGGCGAGGCGTCTTTTCTCGTCTTACTTCCAGCCGCCAAAGACGGCCTGCCCGTGCTAGAGCGGCGATTGACGTCCGCCGCGCTCACGCAGTGGGCCGCGGCCGCCCGGCCGACCCGCGTCGATGTGCTGCTCCCGCGCTTCAAGCTCGAGGAGGAGACCCGGACGGTCGGAGCGCTCAAGGAGATGGGCCTGCGCGAAGCCTTCACTCAACCGGCGGACTTCTCCGGAATCAGCGCGTCCGAAGGGCTCTTCATAGGCGACATCGTCCACAAGGCCTTCGTCGAGGTGGGAGAAGAGGGGACCGAGGCCGCCGCCGCGACGGCGGTCTCGATGATGCTCGGCTGCTCGATGCCGATGGAAGAGGCGGACCGTCCCCCGAGGTTCGTGGCCGACCACCCGTTCCTGTTCTTCATCCGCGACAAGCGCGGAGAGATCCTCTTCATCGGCCGCCTGGCCGACCCGGAGCCGGCCCGCTAGCGCCCGAAGCCGGTCTTGAGGAAGGGCGCCACGACGGCGCTCTTCTGGAGGAAGTCCTTGCCGGGCACGGCCTTGGCCTGCGGACGGTCCTTGAGGACCATGGTCGCCGCCAGGCAGGCCACCGCCAGCCCCTCGTCGCCGAAGCGCGCCTCGTCGATGGTGCCGCTGACGCGGTAGTCGCGGTTGAAGGAGGGGGAGAAGGTCAGGTTCGCGTCTCCGGAGAAGACGCTCAAGGACGGGGTCCAGCGCGGGTCGTCCATGCGGCCGTTGGCCTGCACATGGAAGTTCAGGAAGCGCGTCCCGCGCGGCCCGAACACCGTGGCGTTGACGCTCATGCCGCTGCCGAACTTGGAGATGTTCCCCGAAACCGAACCGCCGGAGAGGGAGAAGTAGTTGCCGTTCCCCCACAGCTGGCCGGAGATGGGGCGTCCGCTGAAATTGATGGAGTTCCCGAAGACGGAGACGTTCATCCACAGCGTGCCCTGGTTGTCGGAGATGTCCCAGCGGTCGCGGAAGGTGCCGCGGATGTCGGCGCTGACATAGCGCATGTTCTTGGCGGAGGCGTCCTGGGCGGGACGAGGCGCGGCGACGGCGGGGGCGGCGGCGAGCAGGAGGGCGAGCAATGTCTTCATGGGGACATTGTAACCCAAAAGGCCCAGAACCGAGCAGGGTATTCCGGTCCCTGTGCCGGGCTACTGCCCGATGACGTGGACGCCGGGGGAGCGGTCCACGTCGTTGGCCTTGTTGGCGTCGAGCTGGATGCGGTTGACGTCTATGGGGACGGAGAGCATGTCCTGTCCGGCGGGGCCGATGCGGTTCTGCGCGGCGGGGCCGGGCCCCGATTGAACTTCGCTGATCTGTTGGCCGGGACCGACGTCTGGGATCTTCTCCTGGATAACAGGGCCTTCGACGGTCGTCCCGCCCGACTTCGGCCTCTTGGATTCCGCCGCACCGCCCTTCCTCTTGTCGTCGCGCGGGGGGGGAAGCTCTCCGCCCAGGACGACGCCTCCCCCGACATCCGGGACCGACGGGAGCTGCCCCGCTAGGCCTCCGGCCCGCTCGGCGGCGCTCCGGCTCAGGTTTCCGCCCGTGACGGAGCCGGTCTTCGGCTCTTTGACGTCCTGCTGGGCGGTCGAGCGCTGGCCGGAAGGCGTGGTCCCGCCGAACATCTCCCTATGGTCGCCCTCCTTGAGCCGCCACGGGCGGGGTTCCAGCCAGGCGGCCCGGTCCCGGGTCCCCGCCGCAACCGGGGTTTCCGCTTCGTCCTCGTCGGGCGCGGCTTGCCGGTCGGACTTGAGGAACGAGGGTAGCGGGATGGTCCGGGGCGCGGCGGAGCCGGCGGGCAGTGCCCCGTCGGGCTCGGTGCCTTGATAGCGGTCTCCGAGCACGTCGGTCGGAGCGGGGGACGGGGCCTGCGCCCCGGCGTTGAGCACGGCACGGTCGGGCGGCGGGGGGCCGCCGGGCACATAGTCCGACAGGGGTTCCGGGCGGGCGGGACCCGTATCGCGCGCGATTACGATGACGGCGCCGACCACCAAAGCGAGGGACAACCCGGCGGCGGCCAGGATGGCGGCGACGACCTGGGCCGAGCCGAGTCCCGTGGAGCGGCTTATGCCGTCGATGAGCGTCTTGAGCCCGTGCACGACCGGCCCGTAGCGGGACTTCGCGGGGTCGGCCGCGAATCGGAAGCCTGGTTCCTCGGCCACTTAAGGAAGTATAGGCCCGCCGGCGAACGCGCGCCAGGGGTCAGACGCCGATGTCCTCGTTCCAGAGGGCGGGCTTGGCGGCGATGAACTCCCGCATCAGACGCACGCACTCGGCGTCGTCGACGACGCGCAGGTCCACCCCGCGGGAGCGGGAGTAGTCCTCGGGGCCTTTGAAGGTCGTGTTCTCGCCGACCACCACGCGCGGGACCTTATAAAGGAGGATGGCGCCCGTGCACATGTCGCAGGGGGAGAGGGTGGAGTACAGGGTGGCGCGGGCGTAGTCGGCGGCCTTCAGGCGCCCGGCGTTCTCCAGGCAGTCCATCTCGGCGTGGAGGACGGCGCTGCCCTTCTGCACGCGCCGGTTGTGCCCGCGCCCCACGACCTTGCCGTCGATGACCAGGGCCGAGCCGATGGGGATGCCGCCTTCGGCCAGGCCCAGCCTGGCTTCGGCGGCGGCCGCTTCGAGACCCGGGTCCCTCACGGCCTAGGCCGCCGGGGCCGGGGCGTAGGCCACTTCGAGGTGGCAGTCCAGCTTGTAGCCGCAGGTATCGGGCAGGCCGGCGAAGAGCACCTCGGGGCAGGCGGCGGAGGCGTCGGCGCTGGCCTGCTGGGCCTCGATGGAGGCCTGGACCATGGCGCTGACGTCGAACTTCCCGACGCCGCAGCGGCCGGGGCAGGCCACGGTCAGCTCGCAGGCGTCGCCCGGGCCGAGCGAGCGCTCCACGACCTCGGACTGCCCGCTCTGGGGGTTGGTCATGGTCAGCTTCAGGGAGAGCCGCGAGACCTGCGGGAAGCGGACCTTGAGCGTGTCGGCCTGGCGCCCGGCTTCCTGGGCGCGGCGCACCTTCTCCTCGTTCTTGTTGGGCCCGTGCACGATGCGGCGCTTGCGGTATTGTGCCATGTCACTCCTCCACCGGAAGGCCCTGCTTCTTCCAGTCCGTCATCCCGCCGACCATGTTGTACACGGCCCCGAATCCCAGCTCTTTGAAGAGGGTCTCGGCCTTCTTGCTGCGCCCGCCCTTGGCGCAATGGACCAGATAGGTCTTCGACTTGTCGAGGGCGGCCGCCTTGTCCCGGAAGCCGGGGGCGTCGAAATCGAGGTTCACCGAGCCCTTGATGCGGCCCCCGGCGGCCTCGGCGGGGGTGCGCACGTCGAGGATGACGAAGTCCTTGTCCCCGGCGCGGGCCTCGATGAGCTTGGCGGCGGCGGGCACGGCGATGTCCCCGGCGGGCGGGGCCCCGTCTCGCACCAGGCCGGCGACCCGCATCAGCAGGGCGTTGGGGACGGGGACGGAGAGGTTATACTGGGCGACCTTCCAGGCTCCTTTCTCGAGGACCAGGACGCCCGAGCCGCGGCTCGGGCCGTAGTTGGGCGAGAGGACCTTCTCGTCGAACCAGGCCGTCTTCCCGTCGGCGGAGAAGGCGACCTTGCGGTCCGACGGCTTCAAGGTCCAGCCCTTGCCCTTGGCGAAGTGCGGGCGGGCGTAGGCGCGGAAGGCCGCCTTGTCCCAGCGCTCCGTGCCGTCGGTGCCGAGGAAGACGGCCTCGGCGGCGAAGTGGCCGAAGTAGCGCGCCTCGTCGGCCTTGGAGGCGGCGTCGTGCCAGTCGTCGAGGACGGCCGACACGGCCAGCAGGGGGGTGAGGAGGAGCCCGTTCACCCCGACATGATAGGAATTATCGGGGTGGCGCCGCTTCGAGGGATGCCGCATACTTCCGGGATGGAGGAGGATGGCGTCCTGGTAGGCACGGGTTCCTTCCGCGTGGACCGCGAGGCCGCGCTCAAGAAGCTTGCCGCCTTCCAGCTCGACGACCAGGAGCTGCTCACGCCCTGGGTACGCCTGGCCGTGGCGCGCGGCGCCTCGCGCTTCCTCGTCGACACGCGCAACCACAGGGTGACGCTGGGGTTCGACGGCCGCCCTCTGCCCCCGGCCGCCGTCAAGGATCCGCTTGGGCCCCTGCTGGGCGCCACGCAGCGCCGTCCGGAGGACGTCTACCTGGCCGCCGGCTACCTGGGGTTTTCGAAGGCCGCCGAGGCGCTGGAGCTGGTCTCCGACGCCGACGGTACGCGCCTCTACGGGGTCGCCGGGAGGGAAGCGGCCCTGCGCAAGGCCGTGCGGGCCCTGCCCGGGCGCCTGCAGTGGTGCCCCCTCTCCCTCAGGGTGGACGGCGAACCGGTCGAACTGGGGCGTCCCGCCGGCCTGCAGTGGACGGAGAAGGGGACGGACTTCTGCGTGGCGGCCTCCGACACTCCCTGGGACGAGGCCAGCCGCCTGCGCCTTTGCGTGCACGGCGTGAGCGCTCAGACGCTGGAGCGCGACACCCCCTGGGCGGCCGTCGACGCCTTCATCCGCGACAACACCCTGAGCCTGGACGCGTCGCTGGCCCGGGTCGTCGAAGACGCCCGCATGGAAGGGCTGGTCAAGCGGCTGGGGGGGCGGGTGCGCGACTTCGTCCGGCGCGAGGCGCTGGCCCAGAAGGCCGAAGCGCCGGCCCTGCAGCGTCTGCTCAGCGCGGAGTCCTATCGGGACGCCTGGAAGGGCAAGCCTTACCGGGAATCCGGCGCCCTCATGAGCCTGGCGGAACGCTTCATGAACGTGAAGCCCCTGTCCCGGGAATCCTACGAGCTGGTCCTGCGCGCCCGCGCGCGCGTGCGCTGGCTCAGGGCCTGCTGCCTTGGACGGCTGGGGGAATTCCAACAGGACGCGAAGGAGAGGACGCGCCGCGTGCTGTGGACCGCCCCGCTCTTCCTGCACTGCCGCGGCGGTTGGGTCTCGCTGCGCGACCTGGCCTGCGTCCGCAACAGGGTGGGCTTCGTCCCCCTGGCCGACTCCCCGGGGCGGGGAAGGGACTTCGCGCACGGCGTCCGGCCGGCGGAGGTCGTCTGGGCTATAGGCAACGACGACTGCGACGACCTCGGTCGCCTCTTCGAGGGCGCGGTGGGGAGGCCGCGGTGAACGGGCCCGACGAAGGCGTATTGGTCGGCACGGGCTCTTTCCGGGTGGACCGCGAGGCCGCGCTCAAGAAGCTGGCCGCCTTCCAGCTCTCGCGCGAGGACCTGCTCGTCCCCTGGGTGCGCTGCGCCGAGGCCGTCGGCGCGACGCGCCTGGAGCTCTCGGTCTCGCCGCGCGGGCTGCGCGTGCTGATGGACGGGACGCCCTTCTCCCTCAAGGACCTGGCCGACCCGTATTACGCGCTGTTCGACGGGGTCCAGGCCCCGCCGGGGGTGGCCCACCTGGCCGTGGGCCTGCTCGGCCTCTCGCGCCTGGCCCCTAAGAGCCTGCGCGCGGCCTCGGGCGACGGGGTCGAGGTCCGGGCCGTCCAGGGCAAGGACGCCCGGGAGCTGCGCGAGGTGCCTCCCGGGCTGCCGGTGCATGGCACGAGCATCGAAGCGGACTTCCCGGGAGTCGGGCGCCAGGAGCTCCTGGCGGGCGCCGCGGGACTGGAGGGCCGCCTGGCCATGGGCCGGGTCCTGGTCGTCGTCAACGGGGACAAGAAGGGCCCCGAGCGCCCCCGCGGGGCCCCCTACCGCCTGGCGTCGCTGCGCACTTTGGTGGCGCCGTCCCGGGACCCGGGGCGCGGCAGCTCGCGCGTGCGCATGAGCGTGGCGGGCGTGACGGCCCAGACCTATCAATGCTCGACGCCCTGGGGTCCGGTGGACGCCGTCTTCTCCGGCGACGACCTGACCTTGGACGCCTCCTTGTCGCGCGTCGTCATGACCCCGGCGGTGGAGGCCGCGCTCAAGGCGCTCAGGGCGAAGATGGGGCCGTTCGTCTGCTCGCTGGCCAAGGTCCAGGCGCGCGAGGGCGTGCAGACCCGGCGGCTGCTGATGGACTCGGCGATGCGCGAGGTCTGGGCGGGCTCGGCGGAGTACCGGGGCCGGGACGCCGAGATAACGAGGGAGGCGCTGGAGCGCACGCTCTGGCTGCGCGAGTCCTGCCGGCGGGTGCTGAGCCGCGCCGAGCGCGATGACGACGACGTCGTGCGCCGGGCGCTGCGCCGGGCGCCCATCTTCATGGCCGCGTCGGGCGGGTGGCTGTCCTGGGAGGACCTGCTCGCCGTCTCCGACGAGTTCTCCGCGATGTACTTCTCGCGCCGGCCGGCGTTCGGCTTTCCGGTGCCGGGGGCGGACGGTAAGCCCCGGCATCTCAAGGCCGCCCGGGTGGTCTGGGCCGTCTGCGACCGGGACGCCGCCGACCTGCGTCGGCTGGCCGACCGGCGCGTCGTCGAGGAACTGGCCTAGAAGTGGTCGAGGGAGCCGAAATGGGCCCCCTGCGGCGGATGACCGAGCAGGGAGTCTCCGCCGGGGGCGGCCGCCAGCATCGGGATGGAGCGGCTGCGCTCCGTCGTCACGCCCCCGACGGCGGCGCTCCAGGGCGGCAGCCAGCCCGCCGCGGTCTTGAGCCCCTTCTCTTCGGCTAAGATGCGCACGGCGGCCCAGACCCGGTCTTCGGGTTCGCCCGGGGCCGCCCATTCCTCCACCCAGAGCTTGCCCTCATCGAAGCAGACCGACAGGTAGCCCACCTCCACGCCGCGGCGCGACAAGACCAGGTCGGGGCCCGCGGCGTTGAGCCCGCGCATGAAGTCCCAGATGCTCGCTTCGCGCCGCGGGCGCAGGGACCCCGCCGGTGCGGCCGCCGCGTACCAGGCGCGCATGCGCCCGGCGTCGTCGGGCCGTGCCGGCCGAGCCTCGAAGGGGTCCTTGGACGGCAGGCGGCCGGTTTCGAACACGCGGGTCAGGGCGGGGAAGCGCCGGAAACCGGTCTTCTCGTAGTAGGCCGGAGCGATGTCGGAGAAGAGCCAGGCGGCCCCGGCGCCCTCGGAGTACTGTTCTTCCAGCACGGTCCGGAGCAGGCGCTCCGCCAGGCCCTGCCGGCGCCTCGGCTCGGGGGTGAAGACGGCCCCGATGCCGGCCGTCGGCACGGGGCCCCGGGGGGCGTCGAGCTCGAGGCCGTAGAGCTTCAGCGAGGCGGCCACGCGGCCGTCGGCGTCGACGAGGCCGGACATGCGGAACAGGGTCGGCCCCGCCGACTCCAGGCGGGCGCGGGTCTTCTCGAGGCGCAACTCGAGGGTGGAGGAGCCTCCCCAGAGGGAATGGCTGTCGGTCAGGGCCTGGACGACCTGGGTTCCGTCGAGTTCCCGCGCGTAGGCCAGGGTCACGGCCGGCGGCGCCAGCCGGCGCGCTTGGGGCGGTAGCCGGCCGCGGGCTTGGGGATGTCCTTGGCGTGGACGTGGTCCGCGGCGTCGCGGTTGGCCCGGTCGCGGCGGGACTTGAGGGCGGCGGCGGGCGGGTGGCGGCCGATGAGGCAGTCGCAGCCGTCGCCGATGAGGTCGCGGCGCCCGGCCTTCACCAGCGCCTCGTGGACCTCGAAGTAGTTCTCCAGCTTGAAGAACTGGAGCAGGGCGCGCTGCAGGCGGCGGTCGCGCAGGCCCCTGGCCACCGGCATCTCCAGACCGGTCAGGGGATCGCGGCCCGTGTAGTACATGGCGGCGGCCAGGTCCATCGGCGACGGGATGAAGTCCTGGACCTGGTCGGGCTTGTAGCCGTTGCGCTTGAGGAAGACCGCCAGGGCAATCATCTCCTTGAGGCCGGAGCCGGGGTGGGAGGCGATGAAGTAGGGGACGAGGAACTGCTCCTTGCCGGCTTTGTCGCTGGCTTTCTTGAATTGAGCGGCGAAGTCCTCGAAGGTGCCGTGGGCCGGCTTCTTCATCGCCCGCAGCACTCCGGGGTCGGAATGCTCGGGGGCCACCTTGAGCCGGCCGCCCACATGGTGGTTCGTCAGCTCCTCCATGTATTCGGGGGAGAGGCGGGCCAGGTCCATGCGGATTCCGCTGGCGACCAGGACCTTCTTGATGCCGGGGACCTCGCGCGCCTCCTTCATCAGCCCGACCAGCGGGCCGTGGTCGGTGCCCAGGCACTTGCAGATGGTCGGATGCACGCAGGACAGGCGGCGGCAGACCTTCTCCACCTCGGGTTTGGTGCAGCGCATCTCGTACATGTTGGCGGTGGGGCCGCCGATGTCCGAGACCGTGCCCGAGAAATCCGGGTCGGCGGCCATGGCCTTGAGCTCGGAGAGGACGCTCTCCTTGGAGCGCGACTGGATGGTGCGGCCCTGGTGGGCGGTGATGGAGCAGAAGGTGCAGCCGCCGAAGCAGCCGCGCATGATGGTGACGGAGTCCTTGATGATGCCCAGCGCCGGGATGGCCTCTTTGTAGGACGGGTGCGGGCGGCGCGCGTAGGGCAGGCCGTAGTAGAAGTCCATGCGCTCTTGGGAGACCGGGAGCTGGGGGGGATTCTGGACCACGGCCCTGCGCCCGTGCATCTGAACCAGGACACGGCCATTGAACGGGCTCGTCTCATGATGGAAGGCGGCGGCGGCCTTCAGGAAGGCGCCCTTATTGGCGGCGACCTCCTCGAAGGAGGGCAGATGCCGGACGGTCTCCGAGGGCGGCGGGACGGGCTCGGAGGCGCCCAAGGCGTAGGCCACGCCGCGCAGGCCGCGGCAGTCCTTCACCGTCTTCCCGGCGGCCAGGCGCCGGGCGATTTCGACGATGACCTCCTCGCCCATGCCGAAGGCCGCCAGGTCGGCCTTGGAGTCCAGCAGGATGGACGGGCGGACCTTGTCGCTCCAGTAGTCGTAATGGGCGAGGCGGCGCAGGGAGGCTTCGACGCCCCCGGCGATGACGGGTGTCCCGGGGTAGGCCTCGCGGGCGCGCTGGCAATAGGGGATGGTGGCACGGTCCGGGCGCAGGCCGATACGGCCGCCCGGAGAATAGGCGTCGTCGTTGCGCACCTTGCGGTTGGCCGTGTAGTGGTTGATCATTGAGTCCATGTTCCCCGCGCTGACGGCGAAGAACAGGCGCGGGCGGCCGAAGGTCCGCCAGGGCTCGGCGGAGCGCCAATCGGGCTGGCAGAGCAGGGCGACCCGGAAGCCGGCCGCCTCGAGCACGCGCCCGAGGATGGCCATGGCGAAGGAGTAGTGGTCGATGTAGGCGTCGCCGGTGACGAAGACGACGTCGACGGCGTCGCAGCCGCGGGCGTCCATGTCGGCCCGGGTCAGGGGCAGGAAGGGGGCGGCGGCGGCCACGGGCCTACTTGTAGGCCCAGGTCCCGTCGTAGCAGTACTGGGCGGGGAGGTTGCGCAGCTCCCCGTGGACGCGGCCCTTGCCGAAGATGATGGCCTGCTTGCGCTGGTTGACGTCGATGACGAAGCGGCGCCGGACATGGCGCAGGCGCAGGGTCAGGAGCTTCTGGAGCTTCTGGGCGGTGGCGGCCTTGGGGTTGCGCTTCTTCCAGGCCGTGAACTCCGTGACGTCCACGGCGTGGAAGCCCCCGTTCTGGACCGCCACGTCGAAGAACATCAGGTAGCCGCGCAGCTCGCGGATGCCTGTCTCCGTCTCGTAGCCCAGGGCCTTCTGATGGAGGTCGAGGGCCTCGGCAATCTGTATGGAGACGAACTCGGGGGCCGCTCCCAGCGCGGTGAGCTCGGCCTTCCAGCCGGGCTCGAAGCTCCCGTCGGCCTGATAGAGGTTCTTCTTGGCCCAGGCCACCCCGGCGGACGCGGCGGGGGACATCTGGGCGACGATGCCGTTCTCGGGCTCGTCGATGGTGGAGTTGGGCTTGTCGCCGGTCCCCGGAGGCTGGGCTGGGGGCTGCCACTGCCCCAGCATCTGGAGCAAAGCGAGCAGGTGCTGCGGGCTGAAGATGTCCCGCAGCACCGCGTAGTGCTCGTCGCGCATGCGCACCAGCATCGGCTGCAGCGAGCCCTGGCCGAGGTTCTGGTTGAGGAGCCCCATGCTGACGCCCTGCCCGTCGAAGTTGTCGGTCAGGTTGGACCAGCCGTCGGGGCCTTCGTAGGAGCCGGAGATGTTGAGGGCCAGCTTGAGCGCCAACTGGTCCTCGCTGGAGAGGCTGGCGGGCCAGGTCACGCCGGAGAAATCGAGGCCGGAGCAGACCTGGGGCGGCACGGGGGCGGCCTGCTGGAGGGGGGCCTTGAGGATGTAGGGGCGGACCCCCAGGGCCTGTACGGCGTTGAACGAGGATGCGGCACCGGTGCGCAGGCGTTCCTGGGAAGAGGCGGGGAGGGCGGCCAGCAGGGCCAGGGCCAGGACGCGCACGGCGTCCCGGCTCAGTACACGATTCCGCTCAGCTTCGACTTGAGCGGGTGCTTGCGCTGGATGCGCGGCACGAATACCGTCGAACGCCGGGAGGCCGATAAGTCCATCTGGGGGCGCAGGGTCTCCAGCCAGGTGCTCTTCGCGCGGGGAAATCTGGAGGTCAGGGTCGTATACATTCCCTTATCCTAACCCAAACCCCGCCCGCTTGATAGGTTCTTTTGGGACATCCGTGTCCGGGTCTTTGGACCTAGGTTGTTGGGGACTTGACGCTTCCTTGACGCCGCGTTGAGCGTTGTTTGACCGGCAAGGGCTACCCTTTGGGGAGCAGGGAGGGAATCCATGACCGCCATCGTCCTGGCGTTGACGGTCCTGTGCGCCGTGGCGGGTTGTGCGGGTCCCGCGCCGCGCTCGGCGGACCAGGCGGCGGTGGTCCACCACTACGTCCATGAGCCGTGGCCGTATGCGGGGATGTACCCGTACTGGTGGTATGGGGACCGGACGAGCACGGTCATCGTCCCGGCCCAACCAGCCCAGCAGGCCCAGCCGCAGGCTGAGCCGCGGCGACGGCTCAATCTCCCCAAGAGGCCCCGCTTCCGCTGAAATGGGCCGCCAGGGCTATCCCAAGCGCCCCCCGGATTGTGGCAAAATGGACTCCCATGTCCGCTTTCTCCACCGCCGGGATGATGCCCCACGGGCACTGCTACCTGTGGGACCCGGGCCTGGTCCGCCTCCACGTGGCCAGCGACGTCCTCATCGCCGGGGCCTACCTGAGCATCCCGTTCACCTTGGCCTACTTCGTCCGGCGGCGCCGCGACCTGCCGTTCCCGTGGATCTTCCTCTGCTTCGGGCTGTTCATCACCGCCTGCGGGGCCACCCATGTCATGGAGGTCTGGACCCTCTGGCATCCCGACTACTGGGCCTCCGGCCTGGTCAAGGCCTTCACCGCCGCGGTCTCTTTGACCACCGCCGTCCTGCTGGTGCGTCTGATGCCGAAGGCCCTGGCGTTGCCCAGCCCCCAGGACCTCTCCGAGAGCGAGACGCGCTTCCGCGTGCTGCTGGAGTCCGCTCCGGACGCCATGGTGCTGGTGGACGGCGGCGGCGCCGTCTGCGACCTCAACTCCCAGGTCGAACGCCTGTTCGGCTACGCGCGCGGCGAGCTCCTCGGCCGCCCCGTGGAGCTGCTGATGCCCGAGCGCTTCCGGCAGGGGCATGTCGCGCACCGCGCCGGCTACTTCGGCGAGCCGCGCCAGCGCCCGATGGGCGCGGGGATGGAGCTCTTCGGCCGGCGCAAGGACGGCTCGGAGTTTCCGGTGGAGATAAGCCTGAGCCCGCTCAAGACCGGGCGCGGGGCGTTCGCGCTGAGCGCGGTCCGGGACATCAGCGCGCGCAAGGAGACCGAGGCCGCCCTGCGCCGCAGCATGGCCGACGCCGACGCGGCCTACAAGGAGCTGGAGACCTTCAGCTATTCGGTGGCCCACGACCTGCGCGCCCCGCTGCGCAAGATAGACGCCTACAGCCAGGCCCTGCTCGACGACTACGGGGGGCGCTTCGACGCGCAGGGCACGGACTTCCTGCAGCGGCTGCGCAGGGCCAGCCAGACGATGGCCCAGCTCATCGACGCCCTGCTGAACCTGGCGCGGGTGGCGCGGGCCGAGCCGCGCCGGGAGGAGGTCGACCTCGGCGCGCTGGCGCGCTCCGTCGCCGAGGGCCTGCGCGAGGGCGACCCCGCGCGCAAGGTCGAGCTGGTCGTAGCCGACGGCGTCATGGTCCA
Source organism: Elusimicrobiota bacterium (assembly GCA_016218495.1). Taxonomy (GTDB): domain Bacteria; phylum Elusimicrobiota; class Elusimicrobia; order UBA1565; family UBA1565; genus SCTT01. The sequence goes on along the minus strand of JACRDU010000113.1, from coordinate 21,036 downwards.
GGCCGACCCACGGCTGCTCAAGGACGTGATGGAGAACCTGCTCGGGAACGCCTGGAAGTTCACGGGCCGCCGTCCCCGGGCGCGCATCGAGTTCGGCGTGCTGCGCGGTCCGGGGCCCGCCGTCTATTTCGTCCGCGACGACGGAGCCGGCTTCGACCCGGCCTATGCCAGGCGCCTGTTCAGCCCCTTCGAGCGCCTGCACCGCCCCGGCGAGTTCCCGGGCAGCGGCATCGGCCTGGCCACCGCCCAGCGCATCGTGCAGCGTCACGGCGGACGGATGTGGGCCGAGGGCGCCGTCAATCGGGGCGCTGCGTTCTTTTTCACGCTGGAGCCCGAGGGGGAGCGGTGAGCGGCCAGCCCATCCTGCTGGTCGAAGACGACGAGGACGACGTGCTGCTGATGAGGCGCGCGCTGGAGAGGTGCGGCGTCGCCAACCCCGTCGTGGTGGCGCGCGACGGGGTCGAGGCGCTGGACTGCCTCTTCGGCGCCGGGCCCCGCCCCGCCGTGCGGCCCGCCGTGGTCCTGCTCGACCTGCGCCTGCCCCGCATCGACGGCTTCGAGGTGCTGCGCCGCTTGCGCGCCGACCGGCGCACGCGCCTGCAGCCCGTCGTCCTGCTGACCTCCTCCAACGAGGAGCGCGACCGCGCCGACGGCTACGGCCTGGGGGCGAACAGCTACGTGCGCAAGCCCGTCGATTTCAACGAGTTCTCGGCCGTCGTGGCCCAGTTCGGGGCGTATTGGCTGGGAATCAACGAGCCGCCGCCGGTCCCTGACCCGGGGTGACACCCGCGCCCTTTCCTCGGGCGGGACGGACGGGCAGACTATGGGGCATGGGCTCGGAGACCAGGAAGGCGCGCGTGATGGTCGTCGACGACGACCCGGACTGCCTCGCTGTCGTCAGCGCCGCGCTGAAGGGCTGCGAGGTGCTGGCCCTGTCCGACCCCGACGGCCTGGCCGGACGGGCCGAGGCGTTCGCTCCGGACGTGCTGATCCTGGACATCCAGCTCAAGGAGACCGACGGCTTCGCGCTGTGCCGGGACATCAAGGGCCGGCGGGCGACCCACGCCGTCCCCGTCGTGTTCCTCTCCGGGCTGATCAGCGACGAGGCCTTCCAGAGCGCTTTCGGCGCGGGGGGAGCGGTGTACGTGACCAAGCCCATCGACCCCGCGGAGCTGAGGCGGACCGTGGCCGACCTGCTGCGCGGCCGGGGCACCCCGGAATCGGGGTAGCGCCTTCGAAGTCGTCAGCGTTCCAGGGCGGGGAGCGTGTTTTTCGTCCGTGCCTCCGGCGGCGGACGGATAGCTTCTAGGAGCCCGAAGCCGTAGGAGTGGGCGATCTCCGACCAGGGCATGCCGGCCCGGCGCAGTAGGAGGACCTCGCCGATCGGGCGCTGGGCTCGGGTGGACACGGCGACGGCGCATTCCGTGTCGATGCGGTCCAGGCCCAGCCCCCGCAGGGAGGCGACCAGCTCCGGCGCCGCGTCGTAGGTCTCGCTCAGGCGCCGGACCCAGAGCCGTTCGACCCGTGCCTCCTCGGCCGAGAGCTCCGGCGCGGACAGCGGTTCGCCGGCCAACCGGGGGGGCGGTCCCGGCGTCACAGCGGCTCCGGCCGTCCCCAGCAGCGCCGTCGCGCTCAGGGCCAACAGGGAGTCAGCGCCCATCCAGTCCCCCGAAGTAGAAGCGCAGGCCGACCCCGCCGTCGGCCCCCACCCCCCCGTCCGGCGCGACTTGGAAGACCGGCCCGGCCGAGGCGAAGAGTTCCACCGGCCGGCCCGGCAGCCAATACGACGCGCCGAGCATGGTCCGGAACCCGAACTCCGTGTCGGAGGCCGTCTCCAGGCGCAGGCCGGCCGAGACCCACAGCTCGGTCTCGCCCGACTTCGGGCGCGGCAGCAGGTCCCAGTCGTGCCAGGTGTAGTCGCCCCACAGCGCGGCGTCCCCGCTGTAGCCCACGCCGAAGTCGAGGGACTGCCCGGCGTTGAGGAAGACCCGCAGCGTGCCTCCGGTGGGGTCTCCGACGACGACGCCCACCCCCGGGGAAGACGGCGGGGGGGCGGCGGCGGCGGCTTGGGACAGCAGGACCGCGACGCACAGCATGGCCATTTTTCTCATAGGGGTCCTATCAGTTCCTCGATCTTATCCAAGAGCGTTTCCTTGTCCACGGGCTTGAGCAGGAAGGATGAGGCTCCTGCGTCCAGCGAGGAGACGAAGGCTTCGTCGTCGTCGCGGCCGGTGAAGATGAGGATGGGGACCTCGGCCAGGCCGGGCGTGTGGCGCAGGCGCTGGCACAGCCTGAGCCCGTCGGGGCCGGGTAAACCGATGTCGAGCATGACGAGGTCGGGGTCCAGTTCTTCGATGTCCTCCAGAAGCTCCTCGCCGTCCTTCATCAGGATGAAGTCGAAGTGCGGCGTCAGCCAGCCGCGCAGCACGTCCTGCACGTCGGCGTCGTCTTCGACGGATACGATGCGGGGGCGTTCGGTCTGCGCCATACTGCCTCCTGTGGAGGGGGCCCACAGGCAGGGTAGCCGACGGCCCTCAGGGGCGGGTCAAGCGCAGGTCAGGAATAGGTCAAATGGCGCCGGTCTCGAAGCGATAGCCCAGGCCCGGGACGGAGACCAGGCGCGCGGCGAAGGCCTTGCCCAGCTTCGTGCGCAGCGAGGAGACGTGGACGGTGACCGTGCGGGGGTTGTTGTAGACGGCGGGGTCGTAGCCCCAGACCGTCTCGAGGAGATAGGGGACGTTCAGGACCCGTCCGGGACGGCGCAGGAAGGTGGTGAGGAGGTCGAACTCCTTGCGGGTCAGGGGTACGCGCTTGCCCCCGCGCGTGACGATGCGCGCGGCAGGGTCGAGGCGCAGGCCCTCGGCCTTCAAGACCGAGGCCAGTTCGGCGGGGGCGCGGGACCGGCCCAGCACGGCCCGCAGGCGGGCGGCCAGCAGCCGCGGCGAGGCCGGTTTGGGCAGGTAGTCGTCGGCCCCGGCCTCAAGGCCTCCGGCTTGGTCGTCCTCCTCTTTATAGGTGCCGGACATCAGGACCACGGGGATGGCCGCGGTGGCGGGGTCGGCCCGCAGCGCCGCGGCCAGGGCCTTGCCGTCCCTATCCGGCATAGCCACGTCGGAAAGGACGATGTCCGGCGCGGACTCCCGGGCCGCGGCCAAGGCCTCCGGGACGGACCTGGCGCAGAGGACGGTGAAGCCCTCTCCCTCGAGCAGGGCCTGGTAGGTGGTGAGCATGTCGGGCTCGTCGTCGACCAGCAGGAGCTTGTAGCGCAGCGCGTCCATCCGGGCAGTATATGAATTCCTCGGCCCCGGCCCTGACAGGGGGTGACATCCGGCCGCTTGGCGGATGACGGATGTCATGCTATCCAATGTGGTAGGGAATATGCGAAGCCAAACGCTCCGCGCCTTGGTCATCGAGGACGACTCCGAGGATGTCCTGCTGCTCGGCCGCATGCTCGGCCGCCAAGGAGACGCCGGGTTCCGCATCGAGTTCGAATCCGCCGGTTCCCTGGGGGAGGGTCTGGCGAAGCTGGCCACGGCGGAGCCGGATGTCGTCTTGCTGGACCTCATGCTCCCCGATTCGCGCGGACTCAGCACCGCGCGGAGCGTGCTGGAACGCTTCCCGGAGGTCCCGCTGGTGGTGTTGACCGGGATGAACGACGAGGGTCTGGGTCTGGAGGCCGTCCGGCTCGGCGCGCAGGACTACATCGTCAAAGGCAGCGCGGATTCCCGCGCGCTGCGGCGGGTGGTCTCGTATGCCGTCCACCGGCACCGCGCCGCGGCGGGCCTGAAGGCCATCATCGAGCGTTCCGCCGACGGGATGGTCGTGGTCGGAGGCGCCGGGCTTGTCCGCTGCGCGAATCCGGCGGCTCGGGCGCTGCTGGAGGGCCGGGCGGGGGCGCTGGCGGGGCGGCCCTTCCCGCTCGCGCTTCCGGCGGCGGGCAGCGCCGAGGTCCGCCTGGGAGACGCCGAAGAGCCCCGGGTCGCAGAGCTGCGCGTAGCCGACATCGTGTGGGACGACGAGCCGGCGGTCTTGGTGGTCATGCGGGACATCACCGACCTGCGCCGCGTGGCCGAGCTGCAGGCCCAGGTCAAGGAGAGCCGCCGGATGGACAAGCTCAAAGACGAGCTGATGAGCGCCATCTCCCATGAGATGCGCAATCCCTTGACGGTCATCAAGGCGGCCAACATCAACGTCCTGGACGGCTCCCAGGGTCCGCTCAGCCCGGACCAGGAACGGATGCTCGACCTGCAGCAGAAGAACATCGAGCGGCTCGAGAAGATCCTCAACCACATCCTCGACCTCGCGCGCCTGGAATCGGGGCGCGCCGTCATCAAGCCCACGTGCTTCGACGCCGGCAAGGTCGTCTCGGAGGTGTTCCGGGGCTTCGAGCTCCTCGCCGCGGGGCGCGGGCTGCGCATGGAGGCGGCGCTGCCCGCGAGACTGCCGCCTGCCTACGCGGATCCCGACCTCCTGGCCGAGGTGCTCGGCAACCTGCTCGACAACGCGCTGCGCTTCACCGGTTCGCGCATAACGGTCAAAGCCGAGGCGCTGGCGGGGGTTCGGGCCGTGGCGGCCGGCTCCGGCGCGGACGCTCCTGAGCCGGCCTCCCTGCGCTTCTGCGTCGAAGACGACGGCTGCGGAATCAAGCCGGAACGGCTGGGGGAGGTCTTCCAGCGCTTCGTCCAGGTCGACCGCCCGGCGGGCGGCGCCGCCTATAAGGGAACTGGGCTGGGGCTCGCCATCTGCAAGGAGATCGTCGAGCGTCAGGGCGGGCGCATCTGGGCGGAGAGCGTCCCGGGCCGCGGCGCGGCCTTCTACTTCACGCTGCCGGTGGGGAGGCCCGATGAACGTGCTTGAGAAGGACTGCGCCGCCTCGGACGCGCTGGCGGCGGCGCGGGCCCGCGTGGCCGAACTGGAGCGTTCCAACGCCGAGCTCGAACTCTTCGCATCGGTGGCCGCCCACGAGCTGGCCGAACCCCTGCGCAAGCTCCAGGCGATGGCGGAACTGCTGCGGCCGGAATGCGCGCCGACCCCGCAGGAAGCCGGGGAATACATGGCCCGGATGCGGGCCGCGGCGGGGCGGATGGACGGCTTGGTGCAGGCCCTGCTGGCCCTGGCCAGGGTCGGCCGGGGCGGACCGACTTCGGAAGAGGTGGCGCTGGACGCCGTGCTGGCCGAGGTCGCCGAGGAATTCGTCCCGGCGGACCCGCTCGGGTCCCTGGAACTGGGGCCGCTGCCCGTGGTCCGCGGGGATGCGGCGCAGTTGGCCCTGCTCTTCCGGAACCTCCTGTCCAACGCCTTCAAGTTCCGGCGTCCGGCGGTGGCGGCGCGGGTGCGCGTGGCTTGCGCGCGCGCCCGGGAGGGAACCGTCGACATCGAGGTCCGCGACAACGGCATCGGCTTCGACGCCGCCCAGGCGCGGCGCATCTTCGAGCCCTTCGCGCGGCTCAACAGGGTGACGGACTTCGAGGGCAGCGGGCTCGGCCTGACCCTGTGCGCGCGCATCGCCGCCCGGCACGGGGGCGCCGTGGGGGCCCGTTCGGAACCGGGAGGAGGCTCGGTTTTCGTCGTGACCCTGCCGCCGCGCTAGGGCGGCCCCTATGGGACGGATCCTGAGCATCGAGGACGATTCGGACATCCAGCAGATGATGGGCCAGGCGTTGTTCAGCGAAGGCCATGAGATGCACTACGCCTGGAACGGCGAGGAGGGCTGGGAGAAGCTACTGGCCTGCGACCCCGACCTGCTGCTCTTGGACCTGATGCTCCCTGTCCTCAACGGGGTGGAGCTGCTCCAGCGCATGCGCGCCCACCGGCCGATGCGCTCCACCCCGGTGCTGGTGGTGACGGCTTATGGGGACGACGCGGGAATGCTCAGACACGCGCTGGAGGCGCTGGGGGCCGAGCGCTTCCTGCGCAAGCCGGTGGAGCAGCGCGAGCTCAGGCGCCTGGTCGCCGCCGAACTGTCCGCCCACCCCCGGGAGCCGGAACGCCGGCAGGCGCCGGAGCGGCGCCTGGTGCGCAAGGGGAGCGTGGGCGTGGACCCGCTGCTCTCCACGGCCTGGGTGGACGGCCGGCCGGTGGGCACCCTCAAAGGCAAGGAGCTGGCCGCGCTCTGCCTGTTGGCCGGCAGCCCCGGTCCCCTCGTCCGGGCCGCGCTGATGGACGGCCTGGGCTACCGCCCCGGGCAGGACGACGCGCTCAAGCAGACCGTCCACCGCTTGCGCGCCGCGCTGGGAGACGCGCACAAGGCCCGGGTGCAGACCACGGCGGACGGCTATGAGCTCGTCGCTTGAGCGGGCCGTCGGGCGCCTGGCCCTGTGGGCCGCTCTGCTGGCTGCGGCCGTCCCGGCCGCCGCCAAGGTCTCCTTCACGGGCTACGGCAGCTTCAACTTCACCGCCGACGCCAACCTGCGCGTCTTCGCCCCGCCCGCCGTGTTGGGCGGCCTGCCGGACGGGACCCATCGCGCGCGCGGCTTCTCCACCGAGGCGGTAGGCCTCTTCGCCGCGACCCCGGTGGGGGAGGACGCCGACTTCCTGATGGACGTCGCCTACCGCGGCATCGGAGGCACGGTGCGCGAGCTGCGCATCCAGTACGCCTATCTCGACGCGGCGCTGCCCGGGGGCCTACGCCTGCAGGCGGGGAAGGTGACCTTGCCGCTGGGCTACTACAATACGCGCCGCTTCTACCCGTTCCGACGCGTGGAGCTGAGCGCGCCGCTGTTTCATTCCGCCCTGCTCGGCCTGCCCATCGCCGATACCGGAGGGGTGCTGTCGTGGAGGACCGGATTGGGGGACCTGGACTTCGACGCGCGGCTCTTCGGCGTCAACGGGTACGGCAGCGTGCCCTCCAGCACCGCTTCCTTTCGCAGCGCCGCGCTGCCCGGCGGTCTGGCCATGTCGAACAACCTGGGCTCGAGCAACAGCAACCGCGACGTGGCCGTGGGCGGCCAGGCGGCCCTGTCCCGGAACACGGTTTGGGAGTACGGGGTATCCTTCTACCGCGGGGCCTGGGACCGCTCCGGGGAGCGCCTGTTCCAGATATTGGGCTCGCACCTGCACTGGGCCCCGGGGCGCTTCGACGTGCTGGCCGAGTTCCTGCGTCTGGACGTACGCGGCGACCAGGGGATGCTGTCGGCGTTCGGACGGGGGGATTGGCGGACGCATGGCGGGTTCCTGTCCGTCAGCGGCCCGGCCGGGTCGGTGACGGGGCGACCGCTGAGCGCCTATGCGCGCGGCGAGCTCTACGACAGCGGCGCGGCCGACGGCTCCGGAGGGCATGAGCTGGTCCGCAGCGCCGCCGCCGGGCTCTCTTTGCGGGTCAACGACTGGATCACGTGGAAGGGGGAATACCTGTGGGTGGACTACAGGGTGCCGGCGGTGAGCGCCAAGACGCTCCAGCTCATGGGCTACACGCTGACCACCGGTTTGGTCGTCACCTTCTGAGCCTGGCCGCGGCCGGGGCGTCCTTGCTTTGGACCCCGGCGTGGACGGCGGCCGAGGTCGACCTCCTGGTGGAGGCCAGGCCGGGGCTGAGCACGGCGGGCCTGGGCCTGGGCGGGGCCGACGGGGTCCGGCTGCGGGCCTTCGATGCCGGCGAACTGTCCGACCCTATCGTCAGCGGCCGCTTGTCCGCCCGGCTGCAGGCCTCCGACGGGGTCGTCGCCGTCGGCTATGAGACAGCCTCCTGGGTGGCGCGCGAACTCGAGGGCGGACGGGTGCACTTCGTGGGCGGCGTGTCGCGCCTTTCGGGGGCCGCCCTGAAGGCGCGCGGCTGGAGCGGCGAGCTCTCCTTCCCGGCCGGAGCGTTCCTGGACCTGGCGCGCCGCGAGGGCTGGCGGCGGGTCGGCGTGCTGCTCGCCGCCGGCTACGAGGGCGCCGAGGCGGCGCTGCGCGCGGCCGCGGCCGCCCGCGGCCTCAGCGTCGAGGTCAGGACGGTGTCGTCGCGCCGCGACATCCCCAAGGCCGCGCAGGACCTGGCCGGGCGCTGCTCCGCGCTATGGGTGCTGGGAGACCCCCTGTTGACCCGGGGGGCGGGATTCGACTATCTCGTCGAGCTGTCCCTGTCGCGCCGCCTGCCGTTGTTGGCGCCCGAGCCGGGCATGGTGGACGGGGGCGCCTTCGCCGCCTGGGAGCCGGACCAGGAGGAGGCCGCGGCCCGGGGCGCGGCGCTGAGCAAGGGGCTGTCGGGGGAGGGTTGGCCGGCCTCGGGCGTCCGGTTCGGCTCGGTCGCCGGCCGTCTGCGCGTCAACGAGGTGCTGCGGCGTCGCTGGGCGGGGGGGGGCGGCTGATGGGGGGGCCCTCAATCGTGGAGCGCTTCTGGACCGGCCTGCTGCTGTCGTCCCAACGCGGGCCTGAGGTGCTCAAATGGGTGGCTTTCGGGCGCCGCCTGCTGGTGGGGGTGTCCGCGCTGTTTCTGCTGCTCGGCGTCGGGCTGACCGTGCTGTCCACCGTCCAGCTGGGCCGCCTGCTCGAGGCCTCGCTGCGCGCGCGCGGCCGCTCGGCGGCCGTGGCCGCGGCGCGGGCGGCCTTCGTGCCGCTCAGCCTCGAGGACGGGCGCACGCTGAGGCTGTTGGCCGCCGAGTTCGCCGTGCAGCCGGAGCTGGCGGGCCTGCGCGTGGTCGATGCGCGAGGGAAGGTCTGGGCCGAGGCCGGAGGCGCGCGCGGCGCTTCCGAGGGACTGCTGCTGCTGGAGGCGCCCGTCCGAGCGTCCCCGTCCAGCGGCTCCAAGGCGGAGGCCATCGGTCGGGTCGAGGTGCGCATGGACCCTTCCGGCTTCGCGCGCCAGCGCAGGGCGCTGCTGGGGACCAGCCTGGCGGTCAACGGGGCCTTCGTGCTGGCCCTGCTGTCGGTGGGGCTGGTCTTCATCCGAAACCTGACCCTGCGCATGCAGATCATGGTCGACGAGGCGCGCTGGGTGGCCGAGCTCAAACGCTCCAACCGCGAGCTCGAGGAGTTCGCCTACATCGCCTCCCACGACCTGCAGTCCCCGCTGCGCAAGGTGTCGGGGTTCGCCGAGCTCCTGCGCGAATCCTGCGGCGGACGGCTGGGTCCCGAAGCCGACGAATACATCGTGCTCATCACGGACGGGGTGCGGCGGATGCAGCGCCTCATCGAGGACCTGCTGACCTCTTCGCGGGTCGGCTCGCGCCAGCTCTCGCTGGTCGAGGTGGACCTGGCGGAGGTGGTGCGCGAGGTCCTCTCCGACCTGGAGCCGCAGCGCACGGCCGCGGGCGCCCGGGTGGAGACCGCCCCGCTGCCGGTGGTGAGGGCGGACCGGGTCCAGATGGGTCAGGTCTTCCAGAACCTGCTGGGCAACGCGCTGAAGTTCCGCGGGAAGTCCCCGCTGGTCGTGCGCATCCAGGCGCAGGCGCGGCAGGACGGCTGGTCGTTCCAGGTGGCGGACAACGGCATCGGGATCGAGCCGCGCTATCAGGAGCGGATCTTCAAGATGTTCGCTCGGCTGCATTCGGTGGGCGCCTACGAGGGGACGGGGATCGGCCTCGCCGTCACGCGCAAGATCGTGGAGCGGCACGGCGGCACGATCTGGGCGGAGTCGCGGCCGGATGCGGGGACGACGTTCCATTTCACGCTGCGCGGCTCCCCCTCCGGGGAGCCGCTCACGGCGCAGGGAGGCGGCGATGCACGGTAGACCCGTCCAGGTCCTGTTGGTGGAAGACGACCCTGGGGACGTCCGGCTGACCCAGGAGGCGCTCAAGAGCGAGAAGCTCCGCGTGCTGATGGAGGTGGTCGCGGACGGGGAGCAGGCGCTCGATTACCTGCGGCGGACCGGCGCCTTCGCGGGGGCCGTTCGCCCCGACCTGGTCCTGCTGGACCTCAACCTGCCGCGGGTGGACGGGCGCGAGGTGCTGGCCGCGGTCAAGTCCGACCCGGAGCTGCGCATGATCCCGGTGGTCGTCTTGACCACCTCGGCCGCCGAGGCCGACATCCTCAAGGCCTACGGGCTGGGGGGCAACTGCTACATCACCAAGCCCATCGGGTTCGACGAGTTCCGCCGCATCGTCCGCTCCATAGAGGAGTTCTGGTTCGAGGTGGTCAAGCTGCCGCCGCGATAGGGAATAGAGAGCCCCGCGCCGTAAGGCGCGGGGCTCCCTTCCCGTCCAGCTGCTTAGAGCGGCTTTACGTTCGCGGCGCGCGGGCCCTTCTCGGACTGCTCGACGTCGAACTCGACGGCCTGGTTCTCGGCGAGCGACTTGAAGCCGGACGCCATGATGCTCGAGTGGTGCACGAACAGGTCCTTGGAGCCGTCCTCGGGGGTGATGAACCCGAAGCCCTTCTGGTCGTTGAACCACTTCACTTTGCCTTGCATTTGTTTTTTCTCTGGTACGGACGGCAGGCTTTTCATTTAGAGGCGACTATCGACCAGGCAGGATTGCGAATCTTGTTGGGCGGGTGAATCGGTGCTCTAGCCTACGCGCATCCAGTATACCACGATTCCGGCGATTAATTGGTACTCTGACCGGGAGAGGGACCGACATGAACCTGAGCGAGCTGGCGTCGAAGCTGGGCCTGCAGTCCAAGGGCGCCCCCGATTATGCCGTCGAAGGCATCCGCGACATCGAGACCCTGGCCCCGGAGGCCGACCTCGAGGACGGCCGCGTCTACTTCATCGAGACCCCGGCCGTGCTCAAGCGCCATCCCAAGGCGGCCGAGCGCGGCGTCATCCTCACCACCCCGGCCCTGGCCGCCGGCTTCCCCCGCGCCGTCATCGCGCCCGAGGGGGGCACGCGCCTGGCGTTCATCGCGCTCCTGAAGCTCTTCGAGAAGGCCCCCTCCTTCCCCGCCGGAGTCTGTGCGGACGCCAAGGTCCATCCGACGGCCAAGGTGGCCGCCGGCGCGTCGCTGCTGCCCGGGGCGGTCGTCATGGAGGGCGCGGTGGTGGGGGAGCGCTGCGTCATCTATCCCGGCGTCGTCCTCGAGCCCTTCTCCCAGGTCGGCGACGGGACCGTGCTGTTCCCCAACGTCGTGCTCGGCCACCATTGCCGCATCGGCAAGAACGGCATCGTCCACGGCGGGACGGTGATCGGGGCCGACGGCTTCGGCTTCTATGACGGCCCGACCGGCCGGCACAAGATCCCCCAGATCGGCAACGTCGTCATCGCCGACAACGTCGAGATCGGCGCCAGCTGCACCGTCGACCGGGCGGCCATCGAGAGCACGACCATCGGCGACTTCACGAAGATCGACGACCAGGTCCATATCGGGCACAACTGCCGGGTGGGGCGCTACATCTACATCGTCGGCAACTCCGCCATCGGCGGGTCGGTCGTCATCGAGGACGGGGCGATGATCTCCGGGATGGTCATCGTGAAGGACCACCTGCGCATCGCCAAGGGCTCCATCGTGATGGGGATGTCCGGAGTGGCCCAGGACACCGAGCCCAAGCAGGCCTATTTCGGCTCCCCGGCGCGCCCGGCGCGCCAGATGCACAAGATGCACGCCGCCTTGGAGCGGCTGCCCGAGCTGCTGGTGAAGGTCCGGGAGCTGGAAGAGAAGCTGGCCCGGCTGACGCCCGCCTAGGACGAGCCGAAGCGCCGCGGCTTGCCGCCGAACTTCTTCGGGCCGCCGAACGGCTTCCCCTTGCCGCCGCCGGGCTTGTCGCCCCAGGTCTTCTTGCGCTCGCCGAAGGGTTTCCGGTCCGCGCCGAAGCCGGGCTTGTCGCTCCAGCTCTTCTTGCGCTCGCCGCCGAAGCCCGGCTTGGCGTCCCAGGGCTTCTTGCGGTCGCTGAAGGGGCGCTTGTCGGCCCCGAACGACGGGCGCGCCTTCCACTCGCCGCGGCGCGGCTCTTCGGGGCCGGAGCCCGCCCGGCGGTCCTTGCCGGAACGCCGCTCGGTGAAGCCTGGCTTGGCGTCGAAGCCGCCCGCCTTCTTCTCCTGCGGCCGCGCCTCGCTGACGAATATCTTGCGCGCGCCCACCATGCAGCCGTCGAGCTTGGAGATGGCGTCGGCCGCCTCCAGCCCGGTGGACATCTCGACGAAGGCCAGCCCGCGCGAGCGGCCCGTCTCACGGTCGATCAGGATCTTCGCGCTCTTGACGGTGCCGCACTTCGAGAACAGGGAGACCAGCTCGTCCTGGGTCGTCTCGTACGGAAAGCCGCCGACAAAGAGGTTGTTGGTCACCGAGGGGCTCCTTTGAGCGCGGAATGTACCTGGCGGAGGGTCGTGCCGACCTCCCGTGCGACCCGGTCTACGAGCTCCTTCATCCCCAGACCCCGCCCGAGCAGCCGGGCCGGAGCGTCCATCTCCCGCCACCGCCGCATCGACTTCCGGATCCGGGAGCGCTCGGAGCCTTCGTCGTCATTCCCGGCGGGGAGGTTGGCCATCTCTCATCTTAGCCTATTGGGCGGCATAAAATGGTACCCTGAGGGCCCCATCCGTTTCCGACCTGACGCATTCTCCGAAAATAGGCGCGAACGCATGACCGGCAGCAACGGAGCAGCCTATGAAAGAGCAGTGCGAAGCGACGACCCAGCCCTCGACCTATTCGGAGGCGCACCGGTGCCTTAAGAGAGGCACCGTCGCAAAGCCCGGCAGGCGCTGCCTCTGCCCGCACCACCGGGGCGCGGACCCGCGGGGTTAGCCGCCGGCCTCAGCGCGGGACGACGAGGAAGGCGCCGGCCGTGAGCCTGACCCGCGAGGGGGTCCGTGACCCCGGGGCTTGGACCACCACTTCGGCCGTCGACCCCGTCCGCCGGTCGAGCAGCTTCCGGCACTGAGAGGCCGTCTCGAGGGCTCCGCGCGTCGTCCTTGCCCGGCTTGCGGAGCTTGACGCGCGAGCCGGGCCGGGAGCCGCATCGAAGCCTCAGTAGGCCAGCACGGCGTTCCGGGACGCCTCGGGCTCAACCCCGAGCACGAGGGAGAACTCCTTGGGCAGGATCTGGAGGTTCCCGCTCTCAAACGAGCTGTGCGGGAACCGCGTCGAGCCGTCCCGCTGGAACCAATCGACGCCGAGCGTCTCGTCCCGGAACGACTCGAGGCGTTCGGCGCGGCCGGCGCTGCGCAGCACGACCAGGGATCGGCCGGGGAAGTCTTCCGTCTCGTGGCCGTATTCCATGGCTTGCGCGATGCTGGGGTTCGTCGTGCTCATCACGCCTATATTCATCCCGACCGGCGGGACCTCGGCGCGGTGGATGGGGCCGCGCTCACGATGCTGGATGTATTCCGGGCCCTCGTCGCCGCCCCGGTCCAGGGACTGGCGTTCGTGGATCTCCCGCTCCTCGTAGAGGCGCGTCAGCGTGGGCTTGGCGGCCAGGTCTTTGAGCGGGAAGGTCTGGGTATAGTCGCCTTTGATGACGCGCTTGCCGTCGGGGACGAACTCTTCGCTGCTGCGCGCATCCAGCACGTCGAGCGTGCGGGCGTCCGGGTCGACCCAGAGCGCGCGCAGAGTCCCGGCCTCCCCGTTGGCGTCCAGGTTCAGGCGCTTCCAGCTCAGGTCCTTGAGCTCGACCACGAACACATCGTCCGTGTTCGAGGCCATGATGAAGACGCGGTCCTCGAAGACCCGGAAGCCGTCGGGGGAGATGACGGGGACGATTTGTCCTCGGCTCGCGGCCGCGAGGGTGACCCGTCCCAGGGGTTTGAGGTCCGCGTCGTAGGCCGCCAGGGTGTTGTCGAAGAAGACGAAGAGGCGCCGCTCATCGGCCCCGAGCAGGTAGGTGACCTCGCGGACGGGTCCGACCGACACGCTGGCATCCTCTTTGAGGTCGGCTCCGTACCGGGTGAGCTTGTCGAGCAGCGGATGCACGCCGAAGAGGCGTCCGCCGCATACGACGGAGTTCTCCGGCCGCATCTTCGGGCCGGTGGCCGCGAGGCGCAGGCTGAGCCCGGGGCCGAGGGCGTAATTGTGCGTCGCGGCGCTGGAGAATACGATGAAGCCGCCTGTCTCCGCGGCCGCCGGGCGTGCCGGGATGACTACGAAAAGAGACGACAGGAAAAGGCCAAAGTGTTTCATGCCTTGAATTTATGCGACAAACCTGCCTAGGCATCGTCCTGCTCCTGGCCGCCCAGCCGGTGCTGGGCTCCTGCTGGGCGGAGTACGACTCCTGCATGCACGGCATCTTGGCTCGCCAGGGCATCTCGGCCCCGTCCCGGGCCGCGTCGTTCTCCAGCATGGGCGAGTGCCGGAGCGCGCTCTCGAGCATGATGAGCGACCCGCAGTATCGGGGGGACGCCTGCCTGGGCCGGACGCGCTGCCAGTGCGACGGTTCCTCAGGCGGTTCCGGCGCTTCGGGGGGCTTCTCGGGCGGCAGCTTCGAGCAGCAGCTCGTCGGTATGGCGATGAACGCCTTCTTCAACGCCCTGTTCGCCTCGAACCAGGCCGGCAGCGGACCCTCGGCTGAGGCGCTGCGGGCCGAGGCGCAGCGCAAATGGGCGGACCTGGAGAAGGTCCGTCTGGACTCTGAGAAGCGGGTGACCGAACGGGCCTTCGCCGCCGCCAAAGGCGGGGCGCTCAAGGACCTGGGGGGCCGGCCGGCGCCCGCCGGGGCGGACGGGCCGGTCATAAAAGAGGGGGGGCCGCCGGCGCTGCTGCGCGGCGACTGGAAGAAGGCGGTCTCCAAGCCCGGGCTCTCTCAGGCGGAGCGGGCCAAGCTCCGCATGGACATGCCCATGGACGGCTCGGGCGGGGCCTCGCTCGACCTGGACGGCGTCCTCAAGGAGCGCGAGGCCTTGAGCGCTCCGGACGCCGCCGGTCCGCTGATGCCCTTGCTGGAAGGGTCTGTGACCTATGGGGTGGGGGCGGCCCTCGAGCAGGGCGTCGCGGCCCTGCTCTCGGGCTACGGCTAGAGGGGCCTGGTATTCGGGGACGCCTACGCCGTCGGCGGCGTGGCGATGGCCTTCGCGCAGGGCAAGAAGGAGGAGGCCGCGGCTCCGGCGGTCAACTGGGCCATCGGCAAGATCCCCGGCGCGGGGCTGGCGACCGGGACGGCGCAGGGCGTGGCGGCCGTGACGACCACGGTCTTCCGCAAGTCATGGGACAATTTCACCGAAGAGGTCGAGAAAGTGGTGCCCGGCGTCCTCCCGGAGGGCGGAGCGGAGGCCTTCTGGCGCGACGAGGTCAAGGGCGGCGCCAGCACCGGCCAGCGCGCGGTTTTCGAATGGCTGGGCCTATGACGCCGGCGTGGCTCCTGGGCGTCTCTCTCATCCTCCCTCAGGGCTCCGGCATCGCGGCGCGGGTCGTCGTGCCTCCGGCGGGTAGCGCCGCGATCGAGAAGATGGGGTGGTCCGATGTGCGCTTCGCGCTGGGGCCCGGCGATGCCGTATGGTTCTCCCACGACGGGGAGGAGGCCTCCAACTTCACGAAGGGCTATCGGCTCAAGGCGCGCACGCCGTTTAACGATATGGCGGGGGTGTCCGGCGTCGGCCCGATGTTCGTCTCCGGCGGCGACCTTGGGTTTCTTGCCGTGGACGCGCCGGCCTCGGCCGCATTCCAACCCGTCACGGCCCTCCCGGTGACGGCCCCCCGGCTGTTCTCCGGCGACGCCGGAACGCTCTACATCGTCGGTCGCGGGAAGGACGGCGGGCGCTGGGAGGTCTGGGTGCTCGGGCGGGGCCGAGGATTGCGCAAGGTCCTGACCTCCACCGAGCGCATCGCCGCCGCGGCGGGGGACGGCCGGACCAGCTACGCCGCCGTCGGGCGCCTGGTCGGGCGCGTCGACGAGGGCTCGGGCGCCTTCAAAGGCGTGTTCCTCCACCCCGGAGAGGACGTCCTGTCGCTGGCCTTCTCCGAGGCCGGCGGGCTCTTCTACGCCACGGCCTCGGGCGCGGGGGCGGCCGGGACGGACGGCTCGGTCGAGTTCCTGCGCGCGCCGCGGGCCGGCCTCGTCGCGCGGGGGACGGACCTGTTCGTCTTCCTGCCGGACTCGCTGACCCTGCTGCGCATCGAAGGGGCGGGGAAGCTGAGGACCTATGCGAGGAACCCATGACCCGAACGTCCCTGTGCCTCTGCCTCGCCTTCGCGGCCCCGGCCGCGTTCTGCGCGGCGCCGGAGGCCGAAGCCCAGGCCCGGGGCCTCCTGGAATCGGCCAGGTCCATCCTGGAAGGCGCTTCTTCAGAGGTCAACTTCCATACCGCGCTGCGCAAGCTCGAGTCGGCGCGCGACCTGGTCCCTGAATGGCCGGAGCCGCACTACCGCATCGGCGTCGTGAGGCGTTCGCTGGGAGACCGGACCGGGGCCGCCGCGGCGCTGCGCCGCTATCTGGAGCTGGCTCCTGAGGCGGCCGACGCCGGCGCGGTGCGGTCCATGCTCGGCGTCCTGGACGCCGAGGAGCCCTCCGCCCCGGCCGCGCCCGCCGCCGCGACGGGGAAGGACGCCGAGCTGGGCGACGCGGCGCTGCACGAGCGGAGATACGAGGCGGCGGCGTCGCATTACCAGGCCGCCGTGGCGCAGAACCCCGGCGACTTCAAGAGCCGCTACAACCTGGGGCATTGCTACCAGGTGCTGGGCAAGGCGGCCCTGGCGGTGGAGGCGTACAAGAAGTCCATCGCCGCGAACCCCGCGTACCACCTGGCCCATAACGACCTGGGAAGCGTCTACAACCAGCAGGGCCGCTACGCCGAGGCCCTGGAGGAGTTCGCGGCCGCGGCGGCGGCCAAGCCCGACTACGCCCCCGCGTACTACAACGCCGGCCTGGCCTACACCAAGCAGGCCAAGCACTCGGAGGCGCTGGACTGGTACCGCAAGGCCGTCGAGCGCAACCCCGCCTATGTGGACGCCTTCAACAACCTCGGCTCCACCCTCTGGACGCTGGGGCGCCGCGACGAAGCCCTGGACGCGTACAAGAAGGCCCTGCGGGCCGAGCCGCGCCATGCCTTCGCCAACTACAACATGGGCGACAGCCTGGTGAAGATGGGCCGCCACAAGGAGGCGTTGGGCTACCTGAAGGACGCGCTCAAGGCCAAGCCGGACTACGCCGGGGCGGCCTTCGTCATGGGCCTGGCCTACGTCGGCCTCGGGGACGGCGACGAGGCCGCGGCCTGGTATAAGAAAGCCTTGGACCTCAATGCGCGCTTCACCGACGCCGCCTACAACCTGGGCGTCGTCTACGCCGAGCGGGACCGCCACGAGGAGGCCGTCGTCTGGTACCGCAAGGCCGCGGAGCTCAGTCCCGGCGAGGCGTCGACCCTCAACAACCTGGGCACCTCGCTCAACGTGCTGGGGCGCTTCGACGAAGCAGCCTCCGTCCTGCGTCGGGCCGTGGCCGCCGGGCCGCGGCACGACAAGGCCCATTACAACCTGGGCTACGCGCTGTCGTCTTTGGGGAAGAACGACGAGGCGCTTTCCTTCTATGAAAAGGCGGTGGAGCTCAACCCGGGCCACGCCATCGCCTGGTACCACCTGGGCGTCCTGCATACCGAGGCCGAGCGCTGCCCGAAGGCGGTCAAGGCCTTCCAGAAGGCGGCCGAGGCGGACCCCGCCATGGTCGACGCCTGGCACAACCTGGGGATGTGCTACGACACGATGGGGCAGGGGGACAAGGCCGTGGCCGCTTACGAGAAGGCAGTCTCCGTCGGGACCGACCCGGCCGAGAGCCTCTATTCCCTGGGCCTGACCTACGAGGCTCGGGGCGACAAGGACAGGGCGCGCGGCTACTTCAAGAAGGCGGCGAAGGCCTTCGAGAGCCTGGCCCGGAAGTCCCCGAAGGACGCGGAGCTGCGCAACCGTACGAGCAGCGCCTACTATTCGCTGGGCGACTACAAAGAGGCCCTGTCATGGCTGGAGAAGAGCCTCGAGCTCGACCCCGGGTACGCGGACTCATACGTCGGGGTGGGCATGTGCAGCCTGGAGCTGCGCCGCTACGACGAGGCGCGCAAGGCCCTGCTCAAGGCCAGGGAGCTGCACAAGAAGGCCGGGAACCTGGCCGGCATCGAAGAGGCCGACGAGCAGCTGCGGCTCCTACCGTAGCGCCGCTGAGGGGCTTGAGAATAGCGCCGCAAGCTTTGCTAACCTTTGCGCATGGCTGACGCTCGTCGCTTGGAATCCCCGCGGATCCTCCATATCGACGACGACCCCGTTTTCGCCAAGATGCTCGGTGAGGCGATGGAGTCGGAGGGCTATGCCTGGCGCTGGAAGCCCGACGGGCGGTCCGGGGTGGCGGAGGCCGTTTCCTGGCGCCCCGACGTCGTCATCCTGGACTTGAACATGCCGGGGCTCGACGGACTCGAATCCTGCTCCCTGTTGAAGGCGGACCAGCGCACGCGCATGATACCGGTCCTGATCCTGACGGCGCAGGGGACCACCGGAGCCAGGCTGGCCGCCGTCGAGCGGAACGCCGACCATTTCCTGTCCAAACCCATCGCGGACCTGCCGCTGTTCCGTTCCTGGGTGAAGGCGCTGTTGCGGCGTGGGGAGACGGCTGCGGCCGGACGCCCCTCCGGGAAGGTCCGCGTGGCCGGCGTGCTGGAGCTCGATGAGGAGTCCTTGAGCGTCCGCCATGGCGCGTCGAGCCCCGTGACCCTGCCGCCCAAGCAGTTCGCCCTCCTGATGGAATTCGTTTCCCACGCCGGGGACACCCTCTCGCGGAGCTATCTGGTCGACCGCATTTGGAACAACGCGGTGCGCGACCGCGAGGTCGACGTGTCCATCAGCCGGCTCAAGCAGGCCTTGGGTCCGGCTGTGGCAAAGGCCCTGTGCGGCGTCCCTGGCCGCGGCTATCGATTCGACGTCATGGCGCTGGCGGACGACGGCGCTGCCCCCGCCTCTCCAACCTAGCCGTTGCTACGCCGTTGCTGCGGATCACGATTCGTCTTAATTCCATTACGTTTCCCATTGGCCTGACTCCCCTATGAAAGGCGCGCGGCTATCCTGGTCTCATGAAGCTCGGAGGAGCCATGGTTGCCAAGAGCGCTTGGTCGCAGATGGTGGGCCTTATCCAGAAAGACCCCGCCGCGGCCGGAATCACTCTGGTCATGGCGGGCACGGCGGCGGCCGGCGGCCTCATGTACCTCGCGCCGCAAAAGCCCGTCGATGAGGTGGTCATCCAAGGCTCCGTCTGGAAGGAACCCCGTAAACCCGCGAACGCTGTTCCCGCCGCTTCGCTGTCGTCGCTCCTGGTTGCCCGGCTGCGCGGGGCGCCGGCCAAGGAGGCCGAGAAGGCGGACTCCGGCCCTTCTGGCCTGGAAGCCGCCGCCATCAAAGCGATACAGACCGCGAGCGGGAAGCGGCCCAGCGCAATGGGGGACGCTCCCGCGGATGCGCCTCAGGTAATCCCGGTGGAATCGCCGGGGAACCTGACCCTCTCGGGTGGGGAGGGCACGGCCCCCGAAACGCTCGCGCCGCGCCCAGGCTTTGCGGAGTCGGGCGGCGCGGGGACGGACTCTTTCTTCGCCGGGGGAATCAAGGCCGCCGCCGTCGATGAGGACGGCGGCCCGATCCTGGCGGGGACGCCCGCCGCCTCGGCGGCGGCGTCCAGCGCCTACGTCGCCCAGCGGCGGGTCGAGCGTCGCGTCACGGCCCTGCTCATGGCGCAGGGCCCGAGGAACCCATCGGTCCGTCAGGACCCCGTGCGCACGCTGCATTTCCGCGGGGCCGCGGCGTCTTCGGCGGAGTTGGCACGCGGTTTGAACCGGATAACGGCGGCGACCAGGAGCGCTGACGTGTCGGCGGGCGGCGGCTGGGCGCCAGCCCCGGCCGTGGACGGCGGGGGGGCGAAGGACAATGGTCGCCCGGCGGGCGGCGGCGGAGCCGTGGCGGGGGGCGGCGCCGGCGGCGTCGCTGCCCAGGAGGCCAAGCCCGCCGCCGCGGAGCAGCAAGGGAATAAGAAGGACAACAATAAGGACAAGAACTGGGAAGAGAAGGCGGACCTGGAAGCCTGGCGCTTGGCGCTGCGCGCCCGGGCCGCCGCCGAGAGTTGGTCGGCCTCCGTACTGACGCCCTTGCATGCCTCGGAGAGCGCCGCCTCCGCGCGCGCCGCAGAGACGGCCGCGGGCGCCGGCGCCTCGCTGGACGCCCTCGAGCCCCGCCTAGGCGAGATGCTCGGCCGGTTGCCCGCGGGCTCGGCGGCCGCGGTCGAAGGACAGGAACTCTACGACCACCTCTACGCCGCGGAGGGTTTCTCGGCGCGGCTCGCCGGGGCCGTCGCAAGGGCGGAGGTCATGGGCGCGGCGGCGGCGCCCGGGGCTGCTTGCTCCGGTGCGGGCGCGGAGTCGGGCTTCGCCGCCCAGGCCTCGGCGGCCCGCACGCTCTGGGGTCTTTCCGTGGAGGCTTCGCAGCTGGCCGCTATGGCCAAGGGCGGCCTGGCCGCTCTGGCCGCTGAGACGGCGGCGGTCGACTCGGCCGCCGGACAGGCGGTGGCGGCCGGGGGGGCCGACGCCGCGCGCACGCTCACCGGCGTGTCCCGAGACCTTTCCGTGGCGGTCGGCCGCGGGCGGGTCGACGCGGCGGCGCCTCTGCCCGTGGATGTGTCGCTGGCCGCCGCAGGCGCCGAGGTGGCAGCAGCCGCCATTGCGGCTCTGGTGGCGGACATCAACGTGAGCAGACCGCGCATCAAGGACACTCCGGACCTGACCAGGGCGGTCTTTGCCGGGACCTCCGCCGAGTCGGAATCATTGATCGTGAAACGCGACCTGAAAGCACTGACGGCGATGCCCACGGCTTTCTTGGAGCGGCATGGCCTGGTCGGCGAGAGCGCGGCACGCACGGAAGCGTCCCTGTGCTCCTGCTATTCCGCTCTGTCCGACCTCGCCGGCGGCCCCGAGAAGTTCATGCCGAAGCCCGTGGCGCCCGTGGCGCCCGTGGTGGCTGTGCTGGCGGAGGGCCTCGGTGACCGGAACGGCCGGGAAATCGACTGGCGGCGGGACCACGCCCACCGCGGCAAGCAGCCCAATGTCCAGAATCGCCGGATGGTGCCGGGCTATTAGGGCCGGCAAGCCAGGGCCGACGGAGAGCATTTTCCAATCCGGGAATGAGCCTGAAGAGCGTTGAGGGTCCGTTGCCGTAGTTTGCTGGGTCTTGCCTCCGTTTCTGTTGCCGTTGTCCGTTGAGATTCCAGAACAATGACGCTCCACGGACGCAGAGCGTGTT
>JACRDU010000108.1 GCA_016218495.1 Elusimicrobiota bacterium | reverse complement strand
GACGGTGGACATCCGGGCCCCCGGTGTGCTAGAATGGCCCGTCGTTCAATCTCGAGGGAACCGGAGGCGGACCTGCCGCCGGAGGGTATCCGTCGTCTTGCGGAGACCACCTCGTCTTTTGTATAGTAGGCAAACATGCTCACGTACGAAACCATCATCCTTGTCCACCCGCGGCTCTCGGACGCCGAGGTGGGTGAATTCGCGGAGAAGACCAAGGCGGCGATCTCCAAGGGCGGCGGCGAGGTGCTCGGCGACGATCGCTGGGGCCGCCGCAAGCTCGCGTACCCGATAAAGAACTCCCGCGAGGGCTTCTATCTGTACCTCAAGTACAACGCCAAGGGCGCCCTCGTCAACGAGCTCAATCGGCAGTTCCGCATCCAGGAAGACATCCTGCGGACGCTGACGGTCCACGCCGAGGACCCGGCCCACTTCCAGCCGAAGCCCCGCGCGCCCAAGCCCGCGCCGGCGGTCTGATGGACATCCGCCTCCTCTCCCAGAACGTCGTCCTTATCGCCGGGAACCTGACGGCCGACCCCGATTATAAGGTGACCTCGGGCGGCCGCGGGGTCCTGCACATGCGCGTCGCCGTGAACCGGCGCTATCAGGACAAGGCCAGCGGCGAATGGAAGGACGACACGACTTTCATCGGCGTCGACGTCTGGGGCGACGAAGCCGCCAGGCTCAAAGACCGGCTCCACAAGGGCAGCCCCGTCCATGTCGAGGGGCGCCTCAAGAGCCGGGAATACGAAGACAAGGCGACCGGCCAGAAGCGGACGGTCATCGACATCTTGGCGAACCGCGTCCAGGCCCTTGAGAAGGCGGGCGGGGCGGCCGGCGCCGGCGCCGCCGGAAAGGGCGGCCCGGCGGCCAAATCCGATGAGGATCTTGAGGAGGTTCCGTTTTGATGGCTGAGGAAGCGACGGCTGACAAGACTTCGACCGCGGGCGCGCGTCCCGGCGGTCACCGGGCCGGCGGCCCGGCTGGCGCGGCGCGCTCCGGCGCTCCCCGCCGCGGCGGGCCCTTCCGGCCCCGCCGCAAGGTGTGCCGGTTCTGCGTCGAGCAGATCAAGAAGGTCGACTTCAAGCAGGTCCAGATCCTGCGCACCTTCACGACCGAGCGCGGCCGGATCCTCTCGAGCAGGATCACCGGCAACTGCGCTAGGCACCAGAGGCAGCTGACCCGCGCCGTGAAGCGCGCGCGCTACCTGGCGCTTCTCCCGTTCACCGCGTCCTGAGGGGCGCACTGCGGGCGGCTTCCGGGCGTTCCGGGGGCCGGCATGACCGTTTAGGAGTAGGAACATGAAAGTCATCCTCAGAAAAGACGTCGACAACCTCGGCCACGCCGGCCAGGTCAAGGAAGTGAAGCCCGGGTTCGCCCGCAACATGCTCATCCCGCGCGGCCTGGCCCTCGAGGCCACGGGTTCCACCATCGCCTGGTTCGAGAAGGGCGAGAAGCGCCGCGCCGTGCTGCGCGAGAAGGCCCTCGGAGAGGCCCGCGCCAAGTCCGAGAAGCTCGCCGAGGTGAAGCTCTCCTTCTCCCGCCCCGTCGGCGAGAACGGCAAGCTCTTCGGCTCGGTCGGCAAGACCGACATCGTCAAGAGCCTCAAGGCGGTCGGCTTCGAGGTAGTCAAGGAGGCCGTCATCCTCCCGACGGCCATCAAGGAAGCCGGCGACAGCGAAGTCGAGGTCCGGCTCGCCATCGGCGTCTCAGCCAAGGTCAAGGTCTCGGTCGTCGCCCGCGCGTAACGGGGGTCTCCGTGGCGGACCTCCTCCAGCTGCCTCCCCAGGCCCTCGAGGCCGAGATGGCGGTCCTCGGCTCGATGATGATCGAGGCGGAGGCCGTCGACCGGGCCCTCGAATACCTGGAAGAATCCGACTTCTATAAGGATTCCCACCGCAAGGTCTTCCACGCCGCCGCCGAGCTCCACGGGGCCAACCAGGCCGTCGACATCGTGACGGTGTCGGACCACCTGCGCGCCCAGAAGCTCCTCGGAGAGGTCGGGGGCCCCCAGTTCCTCAAAGAGCTCGTCGACAAGGTCTCCACGGCGGCCCACGTCGAGCACTACGCGCACATCGTCCGTGAGAAGTCGGTCCTGCGCGAGCTAATCAGGACGGCGACCGAAGTCGTAGGCCAGGCCTACCGCGAGGAGATGCCGTCGAACAAGCTCCTCGACGAGGCGCAGAGCCGCATCCTGGCCGTCGCCCAGCGCTCCGCCGTCACCGGCTTCGTCGCCGCCAAGGACCTCGCGCACCAGGTCATCAACGACATCGAGGCGCTCCACCAGCGCAAGGGCGAGGTCACCGGCGTGCCGACCGGCCTCAAGAAGTTCGACCGCATGACGGCGGGGTTCCAGAAAGGCGATCTGATCCTCATCGCGGCGCGGCCCAGCCAAGGCAAGACCGCGCTGGCCCTCAACGTGATGGCGCACGTGGTACTGCACGCGAAGACCCCGGTCCCCACGGCCTTCTTCTCCCTGGAGATGTCGAAGAACGCCATCATGACCCGCCTCATCGCCTCCGAGGCCCGGGTCAACCTGCACGAGGCGCGCAACGGCTTCTTCCGCCGCGACCGCTGGACGGACCTGACCAACGCCGCCTCCCGTCTCTCGGAGGCCCCGCTCTTCATCGACGACTCCGCGGCCCTCTCCATCCTCGACGTGCGCTCGCGCGCCCGCCGCCTGCAGATGGAGCTCAACTCGCGCGGCCAGCAGCTGGGCCTCATCATGATCGACTACCTGCAGCTGATGCGCGGCCCCAACCGCCGGGTCGAGAGCCGCCAGCAGGAGGTCTCGGAGATCTCCCGGGGCCTCAAGCACCTGGCCCGCGACATGAACATCCCCGTGGTCGCGCTGTCCCAGCTCAACCGGCGCACCGAGGACAAGGGCCGGACCGACAACAAGCCGCAGCTCTCCGACCTTCGCGAGTCGGGCTCCCTCGAGCAGGACGCCGACGTCGTGGGGCTCATCCACCGCGAGGGCTACTACAACCGCTCGGACCCTTCCGTCGAGCGCAACGCCGAGCTCATCATCGCCAAGCAGCGCAACGGCCCCGTCGGCACCTGCGAGCTGACCTTCATCTCCGAGCTGGCCCGCTTCGAGAACAAAGAGCTCGGGGAAGACCCCGAAGAAGCCGAAGAGACCCAGGTCAGCTTCACGTGAGCTCCGGGCCGAGCGACCGGCGGACGCCCTCCGGCGTCTACGCCGTGCGCTTCCCGCGCCTTTGGCGGCCCACCTGGGCCGAAATCGACCTCCCGGCGATGCGCCGGAACCTCAAGCGCCTGAAGGCCGTGGCCCGCGTCCCCATCCTCTTCGTCGTGAAGGCCGACGGCTACGGCCACGGCGCCGTGCGCGTCGCCCAGGCGGCCCTGGGGGTCGACGGCGTGATGGGCCTGGGCGTCTCTTCGGTCGAAGAGGGCGCGGTGCTGCGCGAGGCGGGGATCAAGGCTCCGATCCTCATCCTCGGGTCCCTCTATCCGTTCGAGAGCACGTTGGCCGCCGTGCATTACCGGCTGACC
Organism: Elusimicrobiota bacterium; assembly: GCA_016218495.1. Taxonomy (GTDB): domain Bacteria; phylum Elusimicrobiota; class Elusimicrobia; order UBA1565; family UBA1565; genus SCTT01. The sequence continues at coordinate 47,216 of JACRDU010000108.1, read as the reverse complement.
CCGACCGTGGCCTCCCTGGAGGGGGCGCGGAGGATCCATCTCGCCGCGCGCGGCCTGCGCGGGTCGGACCGCTCCCTGCTGCCCCTGTCCTGCCACCTGAAGATCGACACCGGCATGGGCCGCGTCGGCGTCCGCTGGCCGGCCGGGCGGGAAGTGGTCGAGTATCTGCTGCGCTCCTCCGGGGTCCGCCTCGAGGGGCTCTACACGCACCTCGCCTGCGCCGAGGATTCCCCTTCGTTCACGAAGCGCCAGCTCTCCCTCTTCTCCCGCGCGGTGGGGGAGGCCGAGTCGTTGGGCGCACGGCTCAAATGGCGCCATGCCGCCAACTCGGCGGGCACCCTGCTCTGGCCGGAGAGCCGTTGGGACCTCGTGCGCCCGGGCTTGGCGGCCTACGGCCTCTGGGAGGGCTTTGAGCCCGTCCTTTCCTTGAAGACGCGGGTCGTGTTTTTGAAGAATGTACCGGCGGGGACGGTCCTGGGGTACGGCGGCCTGTTCCGGACCCGCCGGGCCTCGCGCATCGCGACCCTGCCGGTCGGCTACGGGGACGGCCTGCCGCGCGTCCTGTCGACCGGGCGCCGCGCGGGGGGGGTCCTCGTGCGGGGGCGCCGCTGCCCGTTCGCCGGAGCGATTTCGATGGACATGGCGATGGTCGACGTCACGGGCGTAGCCGGCGTCTCGGTCGGAGACGAGGCCGTCGTCATCGGGCGTTCCGGCTCCGAGGAGCAGACCGCGCGCGGCATCGCCGCCGCGGCCGGGACCATCCCCTACGAGATCGTCACGGGCATCACCGCCCGGGTCCCCAGGGTCTACGCCCCGTGACCATCCTGCTGCTGCTGCTGCTGGCGTTCCCGGGGGCCGCCCGCGCCCAGGACGCCGCGCCGGACGACGATTTCGCCTCCTTCGGCGAGGAGTTCAAGACGGAGGCGCCGCGGCCCGACCCTCTGCGGCATTGGAACCGGGCCTTCTTCCATGTGAACGACAAGTTCTACTTCTGGCTGGCCAAGCCCGTTTCCCGCGCTTACGGCCACGTGGTCCCCCGGCCGGCGCGCATGGCCGTGGACCGGGGCTTCGACAACATGCGCTGGCCGGTGCGCTTCGTCGGCTGCCTGCTGCAGCTCAAGATGGGCCGCGCCGGGCAGGAGACGCGGCGGTTCCTGGTGAATTCCACCTTGGGGCTGGGGGGGCTCTTCGACCCGGCGGACCGGTGGTTCGGCTGGCAGGCCCCGCCCTCCGAGGACCTGGGGCAGGCGCTGGGCCGCTGGGGCGTGGGCGAGGGGTTCCCCTTCACCATCCCCATCCTCGGGCCCAGCAACCTGCGCGACGGCCTGATGATCGTCCCCTCCATGTTCATGAGCCCGGTCCCCTATGTCGCGGACCTGCCCGTCAGCATGGGGGTGGCGTCCGGCGAGCAGATGAACTACATCTCGCTGCACGTCGGGGAATACGAGAGCCTCAAGAAGGACGCCTTGGACCCGTACACGTTCGTCCGGGACGCCTACCATAAGAGCCGAGAGAAGAAGATCAAGGAGTGAGAACATGCGAGCCATCCTGACCTCCCTGCTGGCCCTGTCCTTCGCGGCGCCCGTGCGCGCCGAAGGCGACCTCAAGCCCGTGCGGACCCTGGTCGAGACCTCGGTCAACCAGGTGCTGGCCATCCTGAAGGACAAGTCCCTCGAGCGCGAGGCCAAGAAGAAGAAGGTCATGGCCGTCGGGGAGGAGCTCTTCGACATGGCCCTGATGTCGAAGCTCGTGCTAGGGCGGGACAACTGGCCGAAGTTCGACGCCAAGCAGCAGAAGGAGTTCTCCGACCTCTTCGTGAACCAGCTCCAAGACTCCTATTTCGAGAAGGTCGACCTGCTGACCGACGAGACCGTCGAATTCGTCGAACCGACGCTCCAGAAGGACGGCAAGGTCCTGATGCTGACGCACATCCACTCCAAGAACGAGCGCTACGAGATGCTCTACAAGCTCTACAAGAAGAAGGACGCTTGGAAGGCCTACGACGTCGAGATCGAGGGCATCAGCCTGGTGAAGGCCTACGGCGCGCAGTATGACGAGTTCCTGCGCAAGTCCAGCCCCGCGGACCTGCTCAAGAAGCTCCGCGAGGCCCCGTTCGAGCGCCCCAAGGACCTCGAGAAGAGCAAGAAGGGCGCGAAGGCCGAGGGCGAGAGGCCCTGATGCCGCGCTTGCTGACCGGAGCCTTCTGGGGAGGGGTCTACGACGCCCTGTTCCTCACGCGGCCCCGGCTCACCCTCCTGCTGGCCGCCGCCCTTGTCGCCTCATGCGGCTATTTCCTGAAGGACTTCCGGATGGACGCCTCCAGCGACCAACTGGTGCTCGAGCATGACGAGGACGTGGTCTATTTCCGGCACGTCATCGAGCGCTTCGGTTCGGGCGACTTCGTCGTCGTCACCTACACTCCGCCGGAGGACCTGTTCGAGGACGCCTCGCTCGAGCGCCTCAAGCGCCTGCGCGAGGCGCTGAAGGTCCTCCCCCGGGTCTCCTCCGTCGTCACCATCCTCGACGCCCCGCTGCTGAAGAACCCCGCGGGGACGCTCAAGGAGCTCAAGGACAACATCAAGACCCTGGAGTCGCCGAGCGCCAATAAGAAGCTGGCCATCATCGAGTTCCGGGACAGCCCCATCTACCAGGGGAACCTGGTCAGCGCCGACCTCAAGTCCTGCGCCATCCAGGTGAACTTCCAGACCGACTCCGCGCTCGACGAGCTGACCACGCGCCGCTACGCGCTGCGGGAGAAGCGGCGCCTGAAGACGATCGCGCCCGCGGAGCTCGAGCAGCTCGCCTCCGTCGAGCGCGAGCACCGCCACATGACCGACGAGCACCGCTCCTGGCGCCACGAGGACATCGCCGCCATCCGGCGCGTGATCACCGGGTTCAGCGGCGAGGCGCGCATCTACCTCGGCGGCGTGCCGATGATAGTCGACGACATCATCTCCTACATCAAGAAGGACGTCGGCGTCTTCGGCGTCGGCATGGTCCTGTACCTGGTCTGCCTGCTGGCCCTCATCTTCAAGGACGCCCGCTACGCGGCCCTGCCGCTGGCCACCAGCGTGCTCTCGGTCGTGATGATGATGGGGATCCTCGGCTTCTGGCACTGGGACATCACCATCGTCTCCTCGAACTTCATCTCGCTGCAGCTCGTCTTCACCATCGAGATCGGCGTCCACCTGGTGATGCGCTACCGCGAGCTGCTGCGCGACCAGCCGGAGCGGCCGAACCTCGAGCTCGTGAAGGAGCTGGTGCACAGCAGCTTCGAGCCCATCTTCTACGCCATCCTGACGACCATCGCCGGCTTCGCGTCGCTGGTCTTCTGCGACGTGGTCCCCATCGTCAGCTTCGGCTGGATGATGTCGCTGGGCTTGTGCATCACGCTTGGCCTCGCCTACGTCCTCATCCCTCCCATCCTGCTCCTGATGCCGCGCTCGAAGCTCCCTCCGGTGGAGGCCGAGAACGAGTTCGGGCACAGGCCCGCGATGTTCCTGGCGCGCATCTCGGAGCGGCATCCGATCGCGGTCTACGCCGTCAGCGCCGTCCTGGCCGCGCTGACCATAGCGGGCTGCATGCGGCTCGAGGTGGAGAACAGCTTCATCTCCTACTTCAAGAAGTCCACCGACATCTCCCAGGGGATGCGCTTCATCGACCTCGAGCTCGGCGGGACGACCCCGGTCGACATCATCCTGAATTTCGACAAACCCGAGCCCGCCAAGCCGGCCGCGGCACGGCCCCCGGCGGACGACGAGTTCTCCGGCTTCGAGGAGTTCGACGACCGCAGCCAGGACCCCGGGAAGTACTGGTTCACGGCGAAGAAGCTCGAGACCATCGAGAAGGTCCACGACTACCTCGACGGGCTGGAAGCCACCGGGAAGGTGATGTCCCTGGGGACGGCTTGGAAGGTCGCCAAGGGCCTCAACGGCGGAAAGGCGATGGACGACTTCGGCACGGCCCTGCTCTTCAACTCCATGCCGGGCCGCACGAAGGAGGTCCTGATCGACCCCTACGTGTCGGTCGCCGACGGGCAGGCCCGGGTCACCACCCGCATCCGGGACTCGATGGACCATCTGCGCCGGGACGCGCTGCTCAAGCAGATCAAGAAGGACCTCGTGGAGAAGGTCGGGCTGAAGCCCGAGGAGTTCCGGGTCAGCGGCCTGATGGTGCTCTACAACAACCTCCTGCAGAGCCTCTACGTCTCGCAGATCAAGACCATCGGCTTCAGCACTCTGTCGCTCTTCCCGATGTTCCTGCTCTTCTTCCGGTCCGTCCCCCTGTCGCTGCTCGTCATCGTCCCTAACTTCATCGCCTCGATGGTCGTGCTCGGCGTCATGGGCCTGGCCGGGATCCCGCTCGACGTCATGACCATCACCATCGTGGCGATCGTCGTCGGCATCGCGGTCGACAACACGATGCACTACCTGCACCGCTTCGAAGAGGAGTTCCATAAGGACCGGGACTACCGCGCCACGATGCTTCGCTGCCACGGCAGCATCGGCCACGCCATGCTCTACGCCACCCTGACGAACGCCACCGGCTTCTGCATCCTGGCGCTGTCCAACTTCATCCCGACCATCCTGTTCGGGACCTTGACGGCCTTCGCCCTGGCCGTGGCCCTGTTGATGTCGCTGACCCTGCTGCCGCTGCTCGTCATCCACTTCAAGCCCTACGGGCCGGAGGGCGCCGCCGCGGGCGCCCGCAAGGGGGGGCATGGCTAGGCTCAAGGCCGTCTACCGCTGCCAGTCCTGCGGGCACGACGAGCCCAAGTGGGCCGGGCAATGCCCGTCGTGCGAGGCCTGGAACACCATGGTGGAAGAGGCCGTGGAGGTCCGTCCCTCCGGGGCCCCGGCGTCCGGCGGGCGCGCTCCCAAGCCCTTGACCGATTTCAGCTCCGAGGCCGTCCCGCTCTCCGAGGTATCGGGCGCCGAGGAGCGCCGCGTGCCGACCGGCCTGCCGGAGTTCGACCGTCTGCTCGGCGGCGGGCTGGTGGCCGGGCAGGTCGTGCTGCTGGCCGGCCCTCCCGGCATCGGCAAGTCCACCCTGATGCTCCAGGTCGCCCACCGCCTCGGCGCCCTGGGAAAGGTCCTCTACGTCACCGGCGAGGAATCCCCCGCCCAGGTCTCCGGCAGGGCCAAGCGCCTGGGCGTCGGCGGGGACGCCATCCTGCTGATGGCCGAGACCGACCTGGTCAAGATCGTCGCCGCCGTCGAGGAGCTCGCCCCCCGCGCCATCGTGCTGGACTCCGTCCAGACCGTCTACCACCCGGAGCTCTCGGGCGGGCCGGGGACCGTCGGGCAGGTGCGGGAGTGCGCCGCGGAGCTGCTGCGCGCGGCCAAGAAGAGCGGGGCGGTCCTGTTCCTCCTCGGCCACGTCACCAAGGAGGGCTCGGTGGCGGGCCCCAAGGTGCTCGAGCACCTCGTCGACACGGTCCTCTCCTTCGATACCGAGCGCAGCCAGTCGCTGCGCGTCCTGCGCGCCGAGAAGAACCGCTTCGGCCCGTCCATGGAGATGGGGCTCTTCCAGATGGACGAGGGGGGCCTCCAAGGCGTCGAGGACGCCTCCTCCTTCTTCATCGAGGAGCGCGGCTCGACCACGCCGGGCCGCGCGGTCTCAGTCGCCCTGGAAGGGAGCCGTCCCATCCTCGCCGAGGTCCAGGCCCTGGTGACCCCGACGCGCTACCCTCTGCCGCGCCGCATGGCCACCGGACTCGACCTCAACCGGGTCCTGGTCCTCTTGGCCGCGCTGGAGAAGCACCTGCACGTCCGCCTCGAGACCCGGGACGTCTATGTGAGCGTCGCGGGCGGGCTGCGCCTGCGCGACCCGGCCCTGGACCTGGCGGTGTGCCTGGCCGTGGTGTCCTCGGCGCGCGAGGAGGCCCTGCCGGCCGACTGGGTGTTCGTCGGGGAGGTCGGTCTGCTCGGACGGCTCGGCCGCGTTTCGACGCTGGGCGGCCGCCTCAAGGAGGCCTCCCGGGCGGGGTTCAAGACGGCGCTCATCCCCGCCCGCGCCTCCGAGGACCTCGGGAAGTCCGTGCCGCTGCGCACCAAGCCGGCCGCCGACCTGGCCGCCGCCGCCGCATCCGCCTTCGCCCATTCCGCCCCAACAAGGGAGACAACATGAGCGCATGGTTATACCGCGCCGCGATCCTCGCGGCGTGTCCGCTCCTCACATACATGTCCATAAGCCGTGATAAGACGGGAGTCGTGATCGGGGTCGGCACCGGCATCGCGCTGGTCGCCGTCGAGGTCGCCTTGGAGAGCGTCAGCCTGCTGACGACGGTGTTCGGCCTGCTGGGCGCCTGCGCGTCCATCATCCTGATGCGCCTGCTCGACGTGGTCGTCTTCAACACGGGCAACGAGCGGGTATACGAGGTCTGGGCGCAGTTCGCGACCCTGCGCTACTTCGCAATCGGGGCGCTGGGGATGGTGCTGAGCATCCGGAAGTTCCCGGAGCTCGACAGCCTCGACCGCGACATCCTCGCCTCGTCGAAGAAGCGCGGGGCGGACATGAAGGTGCTCGACACCAGCGCCATCATCGACGGCCGGGTGGTCGAGATCTGCGAGGTCCATTTCCTCTCGGGCTCACTGGTCGTGCCGCGCTTCGTCATCAACGAGCTGCACCATATGGCCGACTCCCCCGACAGCCTCAAGCGGGCCCGCGGCCGCAGGGGCCTGGACATGCTGGCCCGCCTGCAGGAGAACCGCGAGGTCCGCCTGCGCATCCTCGACCGCGACGTCCCGGAGGCGACCGAGGTGGACGGGAAGCTCGTCCGGCTCGCCCAGGAGCTGGGGGCGAAGCTCCTCACCACGGACTTCAACCTCTCCAAGGTCGCCACCGTGGAGGGCGTGCCGTGCCTGAACGTCAACGACCTGACGATGGTCCTCAAGCCCGTCGTCCTGCCGGGCGAGACCATGGGGGTCTTCGTCATGAAGGAGGGCAAGGAGCGCGACCAGGGCGTGGGATACCTCGACGACGGCACGATGGTCGTCATCGAGGGCGGCTCCCGCCATGTGGGCAAGCGCGTGGAGGGCACCGTGACCTCCATCACGCAGACGAAGGCGGGCCGCATGGTGTTCATAAAGGCCAAAGGAGAGCGATGACCCGCGGCGGGCCGACCCGTCCTGCCGTGGGGGCCGTCATCGTCGCGGCCGGGTCCGGCACGCGGATGGGTCGGCCCAAGCAGTTCCTGCCGCTCTGCGGGCTCCCGGTCTGCGAGTGGGCCCTGAAGGCCTTCCTCGACTGTCCGGAGGTCGTGAAGGTCGCATTGGTCCTGTCGCCCGAGAACATCGGCCTGCACGGGGCGCGCTTGGCCGGCGAGCGCGTCGCCGTCGTGCCGGGGGGCGCCACCCGGATGGGTTCGGTCCGCAACGGCTTCGCGGCCCTGCCCCCCGAGGTCGACGCCGTCGCGGTGCATGACGGCGCCCGGCCGCTGGTGACGCCCGCCGTGATCCGGGCCGCCGTCGAGGCGGCGCTGCGCACGGGCGCCGCCGTGGTTTCCGTGCCGGCCAAGGACACCCTGAAGCGGGCGGCCCCCGACGGGACCGTGGCCGAGACGCCGGACCGCGCGCAGTACTGGCAGGCGCAGACCCCGCAGGCCTATCGGCGCGGGGTGCTGGCGGACGCCTTGTCGCGCTTCGCCCAAGAGGCCGACGCCACCGACGAGTCGCAGCTGGTGGAACGGACCGGGCAGAAGGTCAGCATCGTCGAGGGCTCCTATGAGAACATCAAGGTGACGACTCCCGAGGACCTGGTCACGGCCGAGGCGTTCCTGTCCTCGCGGCTGGGGCGTCCGTCGGAGCGCACGGGGTTCGGCTACGACATACACCGGCTCGTCGAAGGCCGCCCGCTCATGCTCGCGGGGGTCGAGGTCCCGCACACGAAGGGCCTGCTGGGGCATTCCGACGGCGACGCGGCGCTCCACGCGGCCTGCGACGCCGTGCTCGGCGCGATGGGGGACGGCGAGATCGGGATCGCCTTCCCGCCCTCCGACCCGCGCTTCAAGGGGCTCGACTCCAGGCGGATCGTGGAGCACGTCCTCGAGAAGGCCGCCGCCCGCGGCGCGGCGATCGAGCACCTCGACGTGACCCTGGTGGCCGAAGAGCCCAAGCTCAAGCCCCACTACGGGCGGATGGCCGACTCCCTGGCCGCCTGCTTCAGGCTGGAGCGCGGCCGCGTCAACCTCAAAGCGAAGAGCCACGAGGGCCTCGGCGAAATCGGCCGGGGCGAGGCCATCGCCTGCTACGCTGTGGCCACCGTCCGCCTGCGCAGCGGGGCGGTAGCCCCGCTGTGACGGGCATCGCCGGGGCCGTTTACGCGCTGTGTGCGCGTGCCTTCGAGAATTGCATGCGGCGCAATTCTCGAAGGCCTGGTGCCAGGGGATGGAGTTCCGGAGGCGAGCGGGGATGCCGCGGCAGAGCCCTCGGCGCGGCTGAAACCGGGCCCAATACATGAGAGTTTCCGGGAAATTCCTCACATGTTTTCAGGGCAATTTGCCGTCGCTGGCGACGGAATTTGATATGGAAAATGCAGGACTATTTCAATAGAGCGTGCAGGTCCCGAGGCTGGGATTGCCTCCGCGTTCTGCGCAATCGTCTAGAGTCGGCTTGCTGATGCCGTTCTTCGGCCGCGTCACGGTCTGGAAAAATCTTCCGCCTACTGCAATCTAAATTAGCATCGCGCGCGCGATGTAAAGGAGAGGAGGTTCGAGAATCGCGCTGTCTGCGATTCTCGAACCCACGCGCCCGAGGCGCGTAAATGGCGCAGTCCAGGTGCGAAGAAGATCTTAACTAACCGGCATTGGGCTTAGCGGGGGTATGAGGACATCAGCCCGGATTGGTCGGATGGGTGGCGGGCCCGGGGTCCACGAGGGCATCGCCGTCGTCGGCCCCCTGCGCCGCGGCGTCCTTGACCGCGGCGTTGTCCGCTTGGGGCTCGCTGGACTCCGCCTGGGCCAGCGCCTCTTCGGGGGTCTCGATGGGGCGGGGGGGGAGCGTGGACGCGTTGACCCCGCGCAGGTCCTCGAGGAACTTCCGGGCCGACTGCGTCCGTGAGCGCGCGTCGAGGTCGAGCGCGGACTCCAGGATGCGGGCAAAGGACGCCGGGGGCTCCTTTTCGCCCGCCCCCGGCCGCTCGCCGACGAGCAGCTCGTGCAGGACCATCCCCAGGGAATAGACGTCGGAGGCCGGGGTGGGGGCCCCGCGGCGCGTCTCCGGGGCGGAATACGCCTCGGTTCCGGCCCCCGTCGTCCGCGCCAGGACGAAGTCGATCACCTTGACGTAGCCTTGGCGGGTCAGGATGATGCGTTCGGGGGACAGGCCGCCGTGTGCGATCCCGCGCCGGTGCGCGTGCTCGAGAGCGCGGCAGACCGGGATGAGGACGTCCCGGGTCTGGCGCAGGGAGAGGGTCTTCTTCTCGTCGAGGACCTGGCGCAGCGACTTCCCGGACGCGTATTCGTAGACCGCGAAGAGCCCTTCGGGAAGCTCCACGATTTCGTAGAGCTCGACGATGTTCGGGTGGTGCAGGCCGGCCGCCTGCTTGGCGTCGGCGCGGCGCAGGTCGAGCTCCCCCGAGTCGGGACCGGCATAGAGGCGCTTCAGGAGGACGTCGCGCCCCAGCGTGCGGTCGTGGGCCTTCCAGACCTCGACGGTCCCGTCGCGCCCCACCTGGCCGACGAGGTCGAACTTCGCGCCCAAGGAGGCCCCGGTCTTGAGGGCGGCCCCCGGCTTGACCGGCAGCGGGGTGGCGGCGCGGGGGACCGGGAAGGAGCCCTTCGGGGCCGCCTTGCGCAGCAGGCCCATGACGCGCTGCTTGTTCTCGGGGGGCAGGTCGTTCCACAGCGCCCGGCCGGCGTAGGCCGCCGCGCCGCTCGCGCCGGCCAGCAGCAGCAAGAGCAGCAGCACCCAGGGGGTCCGGCCTTCCGCCTTGGGCGGCGGATTCATCTGCTCCAGCAGTCCCCAGGAGTCGTCGCTGCCCGGGTCGAACAGGGACCCGCCCGCAGCGGCGATGGCGGCGCGGCCGGCGTAGCGGCTCGGGTCGAGCAGGGCGGCCCGGTTCGCGTCGGACATGGCTCCGGTCCGGTCGCCCAGGCGTTCGCGGGTCATCGCGCGCAGCCAGGCGGCGTCCGCGCTCTCGGGAGAGGCCTGCACGGCCTGCTCGGCGGCCGCGGCGGCAGCCTCGAAGCGGCCCTGGGCGAATTCGGCCCGGGCCAGGCTCTGGAGGGCCGCCGGGTCGGCGGGGCGGTCATCGAGGGTCTGCTGGGCGGCGGCGGCGCGTCCCGCCCAGACCGCCTGCTTCTCGAGCGGGACGGCGAAGCTGCGGATGCTGGACTCGCGCAACGATGAATACGGCTGGAGCGGCGGGGGCGCCAACGAGACGCCGGCCGCGGCGGCGCCCGAACGCAGCTCGGAAGACCCGGGGGCGGCCGAGCGGTCGGAGACGGGGGACTGGGGCCGCAGGGCGCGGACGTCGAGGGCGGGTTCCGCCCGAGGCAGCGCCCGGCGCGAGTCCGGGGGCACGTTGCCCGGACGCCGGGCGCCGGCGGGACGGCTGTACTCCACGCCCCCGGTGGTCGGTTCCATCGCCGTTCCCTGGTCGATGACCCCCTGGATCTGCTCGCGCAGCTGGGGCGTCACGAACGGCGAGTTCTGGGCCTCTTGGAGCGTCTGCAGGGTCTGGCTCAGCGGGGGGAGGACCTCGGTCTGGTCCTCCGTCGTCCGGGCCTTCTGGGACTCGGCCTGATAGCCCCCGCGCTGCAGGGGCTTCAGGCGCGGCTTGTCCGCCCCCAGGGCGGGGGAGGCGAGGAAGGTCCCATGGAGGACCAGCAGGGCGGCCCAGTTCACGCGTTAAGGGTAAGGGGACAGCCCGGAGCCGTCAAGTGAAGGGGGGGTGCCGCGCCGATTATTTTATGAATCCCTTACCCGGGGGGATGCGCAGGACCATCCCCGGGCGCAGGGAACGGGCGTTCTTTATCTGGGAGTTGTGGTTCATGATGGCGCGCACGGTGGTCCGGTAGCGCTTGGCGATCTTCCCCAGGTATTCTCCCCGCTGGACCCGGTGGACGACGACCTGGGGCCCGGGGTTCCAGTCCTTCACCTCGGCCAGCGCGGCCAGGAACGACTCGCGCGAGCCGGCGGGGACCTTCAGGGAGTAGGGCCGGCCCTTCGGCGTGCACCAGGCCCGCAACTCCGGGTTGAGGCGGCGCAGGACCTCCTCGGTGGTCCCGGCGCACTTCGCCGCGACGCTCAGGTCGAGGTCGCGCTCCACCCGCACGGTGTCGAAGGGCTCCGGGGCTTCGGAGGCGGGTTTGAGCCCGTAGCGCTCCGGATGCTCGCCGATGAGGACGCAGGCCATGAACTTCGGCACATAGGCCTGGGTCTCGTTGGGCAGGGCCCCGCGGCCCGCGAGCTGGGCGAAGTCGGTGGAGCGCGTCCATTGCAGGTCCCGTCCGACGCCGTTCTCGCCGCGGTTGTAGGCGGCCAGCGCCAGATGCCAGTCCCCGACCCAGACCTTGAGGTCCTTGAGGTAGCGCAGCGCGGCCTGCGTGGCTTTCTCGGGGTTGAAGCGTTCGTCGACCCAGTAGGAGACCTCCAGCCCGTAGTTCCGGGCCGAGCCGGGGATGAACTGCCAGAGGCCCGCCGCCCCGGCGCCCGAGACCGCCTTCATCTTGAACTCGCTTTCGGTCATCACGAGCCAGAAGAGCTCCTCGGGGAGGCCGGCCTTGCGCAGCGCGGCCGTCATCATCGGCTTGTAGAGCTCGGCCCTGCCGAGAGCCTCCTCGACGGCCCGGCGCCGGGACTCCTTGCCGGTGTAGAGGGCGATGTAGCGCTGCACGGTCTCGTTGTCGGAGTCGATGCGGATGGCGTGCCTCTCGTCGCGGCCCACGACGGGGGCGGCCGGGGAGACCGCGGCCAGGGCCGCGGGGTCGGCGTCGAGGCCGGTCGGCCGCTCTTCCTCGGGAGGCGCCGCGGCGCCGTCGAAGGTCCTGACCTTCTCGACGATGGCGAGGAAGTCGGCCCGGGCGTCGTTGACCAGGCTCTCGTCGGTCAGCGAGTCGGAGAGCTCGAGGAAGGCCCTGCGCAGGTGCGCGCGGGCCTCTTCCTCCCGCTCGGAGCGGAAGTCGGCCAGGGCCTCGCCGTAGGAGCGCTCCGCCCGCTTGAGCTGGGACAGCACGCCGGATTCGGCGTCGTCGACCGAGTTCGGGTCGCCGGGGGCCTGGGCCGCCGCGGCGACGGCGAGGATTACAGGGACGAGCCGCAGGAAGAGCAGAACTTGGCTCCGGGAGCGGATTCGGACGAACACTTGGCGCAGCGCTTGGGGCCGAGCGCGCCGCCGCAGCCGCCGCAGAACCGGGCGCCCGGCTGGGCGGGGGCCTTGCAGGCGGGGCAGACGGCGGCCGCCGGGCCCATCGCCGCGCCGGTGACCGCCCCGAACTGGGCGCCGGCCGCCGCGCCCATCCCCAGGCCCATGCCGGCTCCCATCACCGAGCCCTCGGTGCCGGCGGCCTTCTCCATCGTGTCGAAGGTGCGCTTCATCTTGTACTCGCCGCCGAGGATGTCGATCTCGGCCTTGTCGGCCAGGACCTTCTTGAGGCGCGAGACGGCCGGGTCCTCGTCGGGGACGGTGACCGATTCGAGCAGGAAGTTGAGCAGCTCCACGCCGAAGGAGGCGAAGTCGTCCTTGAGCTTCTCCTTGAGGTCGGCCGAGATCTCCTCGAGGAAGGCGGTGATCTCGAGGAAGCTGACCTTGCGCCGGGAGACGGTCTCGGCGAGGTAGTCCTTGGTCTTGGTCATCACCAGGCCGCGGAAGTGCTCGGTCAGGGTCTCGACGGTGTACTGCGACACGGTGCCCGAGAGCCCGACCACCAGCTTGCGCGAGTCGGCGACGCGCACGCCGAAGCGCCCGAACGCCCGGACCGGGATCGGGATGTTGTACTTGGGGTCGAGCAGCGGGATGGGGGACTTGGTGCCCCACTTGCCGTCGAGCTGGGCGGCCTTGTTGACGAAGAAGATCTCGGCGGCGAACGGGGTCTGGTTCCCGAAGGGGATGTTGACCAGGCGCCGCAGGAGCGGGATGTTGGAGGTCTCCAGGGTGTGCGTGCCGGGGCCCAGGATGTCGAGCGCCTCGCCGCCCTTGAAGAAGATGGCTTCCTGCGATTGGTTGACGATGACCTTCGCGCCCCAGGACAGCTCGTCCGAGGGGAACTTCCAGACCAGCACGCCGGACGGCCCGTCGAACTTGACCCTGTCGATCATCGCCATGTCAGCCTCCCTACGACGGAGAATCGAGGGAGTGTACAAATTTGGTTGAATCCGTTCATGAAACCCGCCCTCTTCCTGCTCGCCGCCCTCCTCGCCGCCCCGCTGCGGGCCGACGAAGGCATGTGGACCTTCGACAACCCCCCGGAGGACCAGCTCTTCGAGCGTTACGGGTTCGTGCCGACCGCGTCCTGGCTCGAGCACGCGCGCCTGGCGTCCCTGCGCTTCAGCGACGGCGGCTCGGGGTCTTTCGTGTCCCCCGACGGCCTGGCCCTGACCAACCACCATGTGGCGGTCGGCCAGCTCCAGAAGATGTCCTCGCCCAAGAAGGACTTCGTCAAGGACGGCTTCTACGCCAAGTCCCGCTCCGAGGAGATTCCCTGTCCGGACCTGGAGATAAACCAGCTCGTGTCCTACGAGGACGCCACCGAGCGGGTCATGGCCGCCATCCCCAAAGACGTGCCTCCCGCCGCGGCCAACGAGAAGCGCAAGGCCGCCATCGCCGCCCTCGAGAAGGACTGCACGGACAAGACCGGCCTGCGCTGCGACGTGGTCGAGCTCTACCAGGGCGGGGAATACTGGGTCTACCGCTACAAGAAGTACACCGATGTGCGCCTGGTGATGGCGCCGGAGAAGCAGGCCGCGTTCTTCGGCGGCGACCCGGACAACTTCACCTACCCCCGCTTCGACCTGGATTACGCCTTCTTCCGGGTCTATGAAGGAGGCAAGCCGGCCCGCCCGGCCCGGTTCTTCCCGTTCAAGGGCGCGGGACCTTCCGAAGGGGAGCTGGTCTTCGTCACGGGGCACCCCGGCTCCACCTCCCGGCTCCTCACGGCGGCCCAGCTGGCCTTCGAGCGGGACCTCGCCATGCCGGTGTCCCTCAAGTCGATGCGGCGCTCCCGCGCGGCGCTAGAGGCGTGGTCGGCGAAGGGGCCCGAGCAGGCCCGCCAGGCGGGCAACAGCTTGTTCGGGGTCGAGAACGGGCTCAAGGTCCGCTCCGGCGAGTGGGAGGGCCTCTCCGAGCCCAAATTCTTCGCCAAGAAGGAGGCGGAGGAGTCCGACCTGCGCTCGCGCGTCGCGGCCGACCCCGCCCTGCAGAAGGCCTACGGGGACGCCTGGGAGAAGATGGCCGCCGCCGTGAAGGCCTACGGCGCCGACTACAAGCGCCACCGCATCTACACCGGCTCGCGTTACCGGGCCCACTCCCTGGCTCCGGCGGCGGAGACCATCGTGCGCTGGGTGGCCGAGGCCGAGAAGCCCAACGGCGACCGCTACGCGGAGTTCCGCGACTCGGCCCTGGAGTCCCTGCGCTGGCGGCTGTTCTCCCCGGCTCCGACCTATCCGGAGATGGAGGAGTTCCTGCTCGCCGACCGCCTCAGGGAGTACGTCGAGGAGCTGGGCGCCGACGACCCCTTCGTGAAGGCCCTGCTCGACGGGAAGACCGCCGAGGAAGCCGCCGCCGCGGCGGTGCGCGGCACGAAGATGGGCGCCCCGGCCTTCCGCAAGGCGCTGGTCGAGGGCGGCCGCAAGGCGGTGGCGGCGTCGGACGACCCCCTGATCGCCTTCGCCCGGCGCGCGGACCCGTTCTACCGCCAGATGCGCGACTGGTACGAGGACGATATCGAGAGCGTGGAGACCGAGGCCAGCGAGCGCATCGCGCGGGCGCGCTTCGCCGTCTACGGCAAGTCGACCTATCCGGACGCCACCTTCACCCTCCGCCTCGCCTTCGGGAAGGCGGCCGGCTACGAGCAGGGCAAGACCTTGGTGCCCTATAAGACCGTGTTCTCGGGGCTCTTCGCCCGTTCCGATTCCTTCGACGGGAAGGCGCCGTTCGACCTGCCCCCTCTGGCGGCCGCCTCCCGGGGCAAGGTGGACATGAAGGCCCCGCTCAATTTCGTCTCGTCCAACGACATCACGGGCGGCAACTCGGGCAGTCCGGTCATCGACAAGGACCTGCGGCTGGTGGGGCTGATTTTCGACGGGAACGTGGAATCTTTCCCGAACGAGTACCTCTATTCCGAGGAGCGCGGCCGCGCGGTATCCGTCCACGCCGGGGGCATCCTCGAGAGCCTACGCTCGATCTACCCGATGCCGGCCCTGCTCAAAGAGCTGGAGTCAGCCGCCGCCGACGCCGCCGGCGACCACTCGATGCACCACTGAGGACGGAATACCTTCTTGGTGCCAGGCACCAAGAAGGTATTCCGTCCTAACGGCCTTTGGGGGGGGCGCCCTGTTGGTCCATGGCCTGCTGGATCATCTGCATGGACTGGTTGAGGGTGGTGTTGAGGTCCTTGGTGTAGGCTTCCATCTGGTCCATGAAGCCGTTGCGCTCGGCGGGGGGGACCGTGGGCAGGGTCTCGATGAGCGACTTGCGCATCGGCGCGCTCATCTTGGGCCAGGACTTCTCCAGGCGCGCCTTCCCTTCGGCGTCCAGCAGCGCCAGGGTCGTCTCGGGGGCGGTCTCGAGGTTTCCGTAGCGCGTCAGCTCCTGGAGTATGGCCCCTGGGTTCTCCATGGCCTGCTTCATGGCGTCCTGGGCCTCGGGAGTCATCTGGCCGCCCAGCTGGGACAGCATCTGGGCGGCGTCGGCCGGCATGGCCGTCGGCTGGCCCGGTATGGGTGGGCGCATCCCCAGGGCGCCCTGTTCCATCTGCTTCATGCCGATGTGGGCGAAGACCGAACCGAGGACGCCGATGCCGGTGAGGATGCCGAAGACGGCCCAGGCCCTCCCCTTGGCGACGGTGTGGACGGCGTGGGCCGCCGAGACGCTGAGATAGAGCCCGTAGAGCTGGATGGGCACGGTCCCGAAGGGGATGGCTCCCAGGACCGTGCTTATGGGGAACAGCGCCGACATGGAGGTGATGACCTGGTAGCTCGACTTGTATCCGGCCTTCCCTCCCAGGACGAGGCAGACGATATGGAAGATGCCCGCCGCGATCCAGCTCATCACGATGGCCATGACGGGCAGCACGACGACCTGGGCGGCCGACACCAGGACGCCGAACGGCGCCGGCTTCACGAAGGCCAGCAGGAGGGTCAGGACCCCGCTGATGGCCCCCCAGGTGGCGATGGTGGCGATGGCCGGCCCGTAGCCGGCCTCAGGGTCGAGGCGAGAGAAGAAGTCCGGGGCGTCCTTGAAGAGGGCCGTGGCGTTGACGAGAATCCGCTTCGGGCCGAAGGCGACGTATTCCGCGGCGGGCTGGCCGCTGATGTTCGGGGCGGGGGGCGGCGGCGTCCCGCCCGAGGCGTGGGCCGCGGCGGCCTCCACGTCGGCTTCGGAAAAGCCTTGCTTGACCAAGGCGGCCTTGAGGGCGTCCACGGGGAATTTGCCCATGTTCTGGCGCAGGTATTCGACGATTCTGGGGTCGCTCATGCCCGAAGCATAACACCGCGCCGCGAATAACGCAACAGAGGGGCCTGGCCCTTAACGCAACAATAGGCGTCTGACCCCTGAGTCAACATCTTGATAGAATGGGGGATGGCGCTCCGGCTCTTCAACACCCTCACCCGCAAGGTCGACGCGTTCACGCCGCTCTGGGACAAGGAAGGGGTCGTGACCCTCTACACCTGCGGCCCCACGGTCTACAACTACCTCCACATCGGCAACTACCGGACCTATGTCTTCGAGGACGTGCTCAAGCGGGCGCTCAAGCTCCATGGATTCAAGGTCCGCCACGTGATGAACATAACCGACGTGGGCCACCTGACCAGCCAGGCCGACGAGGGCGACGACAAGATGACGGTGGCGGCCAAGCGCGAGGGCAAGACCGCCTGGGACGTGGCGAAGTTCTACACGGCGACCTTCCTCGACGACATCAAGTCCCTGCGCATCGACTTCACCGCCCCCGCCGACGCCAAGCGGGAGGTCCGGCGCGAGGCCGCCGACATCCTATCCTACGCCACCGGCCACATCCCTGAGCAGACCGCGATGGTGGACGCCCTGGCGGCCAAAGGCTTCACCTACGAGACCGCCGACGGCATCTATTTCGATACAGCGAAGTTCCCCGGCTACTACAAGCTCGTCGGCGAGGCGCACATCGCGGGCCTGCAGGAGGGGGCGCGGGTCTCGATGGGCGAGAAGCGCAACCCGACCGACTTCGCGCTGTGGAAGTTCTCCCCGGCCGGCGAGGCGCGCCAGATGGAGTGGGACTACCGCGGCCGCAAGGGATTTCCCGGCTGGCACATCGAGTGCTCGGCGATGGCCAAGACCTACCTGGGCGACACCTTCGACATCCACTGCGGCGGCGTCGACCACATCCCGATCCACCACACCAACGAAATCGCCCAGGCCGAGTGCTCCTCGGGCAAGGACTTCGTGCGCTTCTGGCTGCACGGCGAGTTCCTGCTCGTGAAGGCGGGCAAGATGTCCAAGTCCGACGGCACCTTCATCACCCTGGCCGACCTCAAGGACAAGGGCTTCGACCCGCTGGACTACCGGATGTACTGCTACGGCGCCCACTACCGCAAGCAGCTGGACTTCTCCTGGGAGGCGCTGGAATCCGCGAAGACGGCGCGCCGCAGGCTGCGGGAGCGGGCTCTCGAGGACCTCAAGGCCGCCGGGCCGGAGCCGGGAGATTCGGGCGGCTTTCAGGAGAGATTCAGGGACGCCGTGGGCGACGACCTCAATATGCCCAACGCCATGGCGGTGGTCCATGAATCCATGTCGCGGCTGGGGACTCCCGAGAAGCGCCTTTCATTCCTGCGCGCCGCGGAGGCGGTATTGGCCTTGGGCCTGCTCGACGCGCCCAAGGCCGAGTCCCTGCCCGCCGACCTTCAGGCCCTCTTCGAGCGCTACGCCGCGGCCAAGAAGGCCAAGGACTTCAAGTCGTCGGACGCCCTGCGCTCCGAGCTGGCCGCCAAAGGGATCAAGGTGAAGGACACCCCCCAGGGCTCCACCTGGTCCCGCGCCTAGGGCGCGCTCGGATTCTGCACCGGCTCGTTGGAAATCCGGCGTGCGTGGCGGACTGCGCAGTGGGCCGTCAGGGCCGCCGCCGGGGCGACCCAAAGCAGGAGCCTGGCATCCAGGTAGAGGCCGGCGCTTACGGCGGCGAGGCCGGCGATGAATCCATCGTTCTCCCAGGCGAAAAGGGGCGCTACGGCTCCGGACTCCGCGTAGGCCTCCCGGAAGAACACGCCGGAGTAAGCCCCTGCCAGCGCCGCGGCCAGGGCGCCGAGCGCCAGGGCGGGGTCGGTGAAAGGCCTGGCGGAGAGCACGGCGAGACAAGCATAGTAGGCAACGCCGGCCGCCGCCGCGGTGGGGACGGCCGCCGGAGGTCGGGGCAGGAGCAGGGCGGCCACCGAGCCGGTCAGCCAGCTCGCGGTGACCGACGCGTAGCTCAGCCAGGTCGAGGAGACGGAGGACTCCAGCAGGAAGAAGAGGCAGAACTGCAGCGAGGCCAGAGCGCAGCCGGCGCTGAAGTAGTAGGGCGCGGCCCACGGCGTCATCGGAAGCTCCTCAGCAGCCTCGTCCAACCCTTGTCCCAGACGATATCGAGGGAGTCCAGGCTGATCGGGCCGCAACCGGGCCGATCGGCCATCTGCTCGACCTCGGCCCGGTCGTAGACCTTCACGTCGCCGCGCCCCGCGGCGAGGAGTTCCGCCGCAAGCCTGGGCTTCAGGTTCCGGCGTGCGGGCCCGGCGATGGCGAAGCTCGACGCGCCTCCTCCCCGGGCGAGGACATAGACGTCGGGGAAGACGTCGAGGAGCGTGCGCGCGATCCGGCAGGCGGCGCGGCTCTGTCCCGTGAAGTCGCCGTTGAGAGGCAAAGAGAGCAGGCCCGCCTCGGCGAGGCGCGACTTGAGCAGGGTCAGGAATTCCGCGGTATAGAGCAGGGCGACCTGCCTCTGGAACGGGCCGGCGACGTCGAGCACGACCAGGTCGGGACGTTCCCGCATGTGGGCGAAGTGGTGCTTCGCATCGTCCACGACGATCTCCCAGCGCGAGGCCGGCTCGTGCGGCGGCGGCACGGCGAGCAGGCGCAGACCGGCCTCCGCGACCAGGGGGTCGAGCTCCACGCTGGTCACGCGCCCGCCTTTGACCAGGGAGCGGAAAGCAGCCTCGTAGGAGCCGCTGCCGACGACGACCGTGCGCGGCTTCTCGAGGATGCTCGCGGGCAGGCCCGCCACCAGGTAGTTGAATTCGCTCAAGGAATCGGAGCCGTAGTGCCGTATGCCGTCGAGATAGAGATGCCGGGTGCCGTCGACCTCCTCGATGATGACGGCGCGCTGGTATGGGGTGTCCGCGCTGAAGACCACGCGGGCGACGTCCAGGTCGTGTCCGGCCCGGAACAGATACGCCGTGCTGCCTGCATCCAGGCGCGCGGCCGAACCGAGGAAGAGCGCCGCGCCCGTCGCGACTATCGCCGTCGTCTTCCAACCGGGCATGAGAAGAGCGACGATCGCGGCCAGGCTCGCTTGATACAAGGCCGCCAGAGCGGGAGGGGAGACGGAGCCTACGAGCGCGGTGGCGGCCAGCCCCAAAGCCCCTCCGGCGAGCTCCACGGCGTACCAGCGCGAGAAGAGGGCCGCGTCGCCCTGGGCCTGGGCCAGCAGGCGCGGGAGCACGACGCTGTAGAGGGAACTCGCCCAGAAGCCGCCGAAGAAGAGGGGCAGGGCCGTCGCCCAGGCGTCGGAGCCGAGGGACTCCAGCGCCCCGCCCAGCCAGCGCAGGGAGAAGGGCAGCGTGAGATGCGTCGCCCACTGCAGCCACAGCAGGCGGCGCACCGCGGCCTCGGAGAGCCGGCCGCTGAGCCGGTAGCCGGCCGACAGGCCGAGGAAGTAGCTCAGGACGATGAGGAGGAGGACGACCTCCGTCCCGAACAGGATTTCGGCCAGGTTCCGGACGGCTAGGAACTGGAGGATGAAGAGATTGGACCCCCCGAGGAGGAGGACGGCGAGGCGCCCCCAGGCGGGGGCGCCCTTCTCCGGCGCTGCGGCGTTCAGAACGCCTGGACCGGGATCTCGCGCCAGGACTTCTGGGTGATCGACGAGCCCTTCGTCTTGATGTCGAGGTCCTGGAAGTAGAACGTCAGCCTCTTCTTGTGCGCGTCCTGGTGCCAGTCGTTGCTGTGGTCCACATGGGTGCTGACGCCGTCGGAGTCCTGGTCGTGATGGTCGTTGTCGGTGTCCTTGTCGCTGGTGTACTTCGACCTGTGGTCCTGGTCGTAGTCCGTATCCCTGTCCGAATCCTTGTCCTCTTCGGAGTTCTCGAGCTTCACGTTCTTGCTCGGGCACATGACCAGGCCCACGATGGTGCCGGCCCGGTGGAGCTTGAGCTTCTCGCCGGCATAGACCCAGCCTTCGATGTGGATGGGCGCGTCGGTCTGGAGGTTGTCCGCCGAGGCCGCGCCGAAGGTGTAGGTGGCGTTCATGCCGGTCTTGCCGGGGCCCCCGACGTCGCCGGGATAGTCCCCGGCCTCGGCGGTGTCGACCTTCTGGTACTCCCTCCAGGCGGTCGACGGGATGTTCACGGTGCGGGGATAGTAGGCGGCCAGGCCGGAGGCCGCGTACTTGGCGTTCACGTCGGCCAAGCTGGCCGTGCCGTCCTTGAACTCGACGGTGTCCATGGCGATGATGGCGCCGCGCAGGAGGTTCTTGCCCTTCTGGAACTTCGCCTTCACGCCGGTGTCGTAGTAGCGTACGTAAGGCTGCGTGTCGATGATGTTCGAGAAAATCCACTCGTCGTCGCCGGAGCGGTCTTTGTCGTTGTCCTTCTCGTCGGAGTCCTTCTTGTCGGAGTCCTTGTCGTCACTGTGCTTCTTCTTCTTGGAGCGGTCGCCCTTGGCGTAATAGGTGCCCTGGTTCTGGGCGATGGACTTGTAGTACTCGAAGTCGATCTGCGGCCAACTGGGCACGCCGGGAGGGAAATTGAACGACCACCAGCGTACGCCGTCGGTGTTGGGCAAGGACGACTTGTTGTCGATATGCTTGATCTTCCCCTTGGAGAACAGCCGCGGGTAGGAGACGCGGGCCTTCCGCTTCATGTCCAGCTCCTCGTAGGCGTAGATCGGCCCCCAATGAGCCTTGGTCCTTTGCTGGAACTTGATCTTGTTGGCCATGACCACGCCGAACTGGGCGACGGTCTTGCTGAGGACCACCTGCAGGCCGCGGTACTCGGGGCTGGCCGAGCCGTCCTTCGCCCAGACCGTCACGGTGCGGTCGTCCGTCGTCGGGCCGGAGGTGATGGCCACCTTGTATTTGCCGCCCGGGACGTCGGTGAACACGGTCCCGCCGTCGAAACCCGTCAGCGGCGTGCCGCTGGACAGGGCCTTCCAGTTGTCGTTGTCCAGGTTGAGGGTCCAGGTGGCCTTCTCGGCCGCCGCCCGGGCCACCTCGTACGCGGAGATCCCCTTTTGGGAGGCGCTGGAGGCCTTCTGGGTCTGCACGTTCTTGAAGACGACGGCTGCGATGAAGATGAGGGCCACCACGCCCATCACGATGACGGCGCCCATCATGATCTGGCCGCGTTCTCGGCCGAGGCTGCAGGTATTCTTCATCGTCTCCTCCATGTGCTCTTTTGACGTTAACGCGAGAGTGGCAAAAGGTCAAGTAAGATTCGTGTTAGATGGCTTTCGGAGGCGGTAGCCGCGTCCCGGCACCGTCTCGATCTCCTCGGCGCGGGAGCCGAGCTTCCTGCGCAGTTGGGCCACGTGGAAGTCGATGGCGCGGCTGTTGCCGTAGTCGTCGAAGCCCCAGACTTCCTCGAGCAGGCACTCCCGGCTCACCACGGCGCCCGCCCGGGCGACCAGCGCGAAGAGGACGGCGAACTCCTTGGCGCGCAGGACCAGGGGCGCCCCCTCCAGGCGCGCCTCCCCGCTCGCGGCGTCGAGCTCCAGGAGGCCGCAGCGCGCGATGCGGGCCGGGATGCCGGGGGCGGCTGCGAGGCGGCGCAGGATGGAGCGCAGATAGGCGCGGCAGAGCGGCTCGTTGAAGGGGAAAGGCCAGTGGTCGTCGGCTCCGGCGTCCAGGGCGCGCGCCACGTCTTGGGCCTTCGTCGACGCCCCGAACGTCAGGATGGCGCAATGCCAGCGCGCCAGAGCGCGCCGCAGGCGCCGGCACAGTCCGTAGGGGTCGCCCGAGCCTTCGTCGACATCGAGGAAGACGGCCGTCGGGGGCGTCGCCCGCGTCTGGGCGAGGAGGTCCTCGGGCCGGCACGGCGCGACCCGGTTTTGTTCTGCGGCGGGCAGGAGGCGGGCCACGCCCGCGACGCGGCCGGGGTCGGAACTCGCCACCAGGAAGGAGCGCAGGGGAGTCATGTTCGGGAACGCTCGATGAGGGCTCTGAGGCGCAGGGCCAGGGCGTCGGGGTCGAACGGCTTGGCGACATAGGCGTCCGCGCCGATGTCCAGCCCCGCCAGGATGTCGCGCTCCATGCTGCGCACGGTGAGCATCAAGACCGGGGTCTCGGCGAGCGCCGGGTCGGAGCGGATGCGCCGGCAGACTTCGAAGCCGTCCATGGAGGGCATCGAGAGGTCCAGGATGACGGCGTGGGCGTCGCCCGCGGCCAGGGCGGCCAGGCCTGAGGCCCCGTCGTAGGCGTGCGCGACCTCGAACCCCCGGGCCTCCAGCGACTGGGAGAGGATGTCGTGGAATGCGGGCTCGTCGTCGATGACGAGGATGCGGCAGGTCGTCATGGCGCCGCGCCCCTGGGCAGCGTCAGCAGGAAGCCGGACCCGTCCGGCGAGGAGCGCGCGATGCGCAGTTCGCCGCACATCATGCGCGCGAGGCCGCGGCTGATGGGCAGGCCCAGGCCGACCCCCTTGACCGAGGAGAGCTCCGGGTCCGTCTGGGGCAGGCGCCGGAACTTGTCGAACACCGCCTCCCGCATGTCGCCGGGGATGCCGGGTCCTTGGTCGCGGACCTCGAGTTCCACCATGCCGCCGTCGACGCGGCCGATTAACTGCACGCGGCCGCCGCGCCGGTTGTACTTGATGGCGTTGTCCATGAGGTTCGTGACGATTTGGCGCACCCGCAGCGGGTCCCCGGTGACGCAGGGGAAGCCCGGAGGCAGCAGCACCTCCAGCGACAGGCCGCGCTGTTGGAACGCTTCTGCGAAGAGGGCGGAGGCCTCGGACACGACGGCGGCCAGGTCCACCGGACGCCGCTCCACTGCCAGCGTGCCGGCCGTGATGCTGGAGAGGTCGAGGATCCTCTCCACGAGCTCCCTCAGGCGGGCCAGGTTGCCGCCGATCTTCGCGAGGTTCGTCTTCCCGCGGGGCGAGAGGCCGCCCTCGTCGGCGAGCAGGCGGGCGTAGCCTTCGACCGCCGCCATCGGGGAGCGCAGTTCATGGCTCACCGTCGTAACAAACTCGTCCTTCATCGCCTCCAAGGAGCGCAGGTCGGCCGCCATGCGGTTGAGCTGGGCGGCCAAGTCGTTGATCTCTCGCACGCGGCTGGGCGGGATGCGGTGGTCGAGGTTCCCCTGGGCGAAGAGTTCGACTCCCCGGACGATGGCCGCCAGAGGACCCAGGAACGCCCGCGACGCCGCGGCCGCGGCCAGGCCGGCCGCCACGAGGAACGCCTGGCCGAGCGCGAGGAAGGTCATCGGGCTGGCTATGCCCGCCGCCCCCGACCAGCGGTCCAAGAGCAGGATGCCTATTAGGAAGAGCTCGAGGGCGCCGCCCACCGCGGCGGCGGTGAAGGTGGAGAAATCGTCGCGGAAACGGGTCGTCATGGTCAGTTCTGGACCTTGATCTTCTGGATGTAGAGCTGGATGGCCTTGCTGCGCCCTCCACCGACGCCCTTCTCGAAGGTCAGGCTGACGCTCAGCAGGGCGGCGTCGGTGCTCTTCGGATAGGAGAAGGTGATGCGGCGAAGCCCCTTGAACGTCGGCACGCTCCCGAAGTACAGGGTCTGCCCCTTCTGGTAGACGGACACGGTCTGGCCGCTCGAAGGGATGTCGAAGGTGATGCGGCTCCAAGGCGGCTGGCTGGAATCAAAGCGGTCGATGATGATGCTCGAGGCGCTGGCGGGCCGGAGCAGGCGCGTGAGCGTGTCAAAGGACGTGAAGGCCCCCTGCTGGATCTCGTTCTGCGCGTCGACCATGAACTGCGCCTGAAAGGACTTCTGCATGACCAGCCAGCCCACCGAGCTCACCGTCCCCGTGATGGCGACCGTGACCATCAGTTCGGTCAGAGTGTAGCCGCGCGCTCCGCTCACCATACGAGGTTCACCGTGGAGATGGTCGAGACCAGCACGTTTGTGGAGCTGACCTGGACCGAATTAGTGCCGGTCGTGCCCGAAAGCGTCGTGTAGATCCCGTATATGGCGTAGGTGGAGTTCTTCACGACGCTGAGGGAGTAGTTCCCCTCCGTGTCGCTGACGACGCTGTAGAGGACGGTGGAGCCGGTGCGGTAGGCGTTGTCGACGGTCGGCAGCGACGCCAAGGACGTCGTAGAGGCGGTGACGAGGACTCCGGTGGTGATGGCGGTCGTCGCGGATTTGACGGTTCCTCGTATGATGCCCAGGCTGCTCGTCACCGCGAAGTCGTTGTCGGCGGCGTCGCCGCCCTGGGTGACCGTGGCGTTGCTCGATCCCGGGGAGCTGGTCTGCGATTGCGGGTCGAGCACGGGCTCGACGACGGCCCCGCCGACGGGGATGCCGTAGAGAGTGAAGTTGCCGCCCGAGTCGCTGAGGGCTGTGGCGTATTCAACCCCCCCCAGGAGGCCGTGCACGAGGATGCCGGGATAGGGGTCTACGCCGTTGGTCGTCACCTTGCCCGAGGCCCGCCCGGCGGGGGTCAGGCTGAAGTTCATGCCGACGGCGACGCTGCTGTTCGACACCGTCAGAGACGCCGAAATCACGCTGTAATTGAGGTCCGCGTAGCCGTCGTTGGCGATCAAGGTGTGCGAGCCCGTCGCGACGCTGAGGATGTAGGTCCCCGCCAGGTCGGTCACGCTGGATTTCGTGCCGGCCGTCACCGTGATGCCCGACAACGGCGTCAGGGTGTCGGAGCGCCGGACGACGCCGGAGATGCCGCCGATCCCGCCGGAACCGCCTTCGAGGGCGAGCGCCCGCTGGGTCGTCTGGCCCGCCAGGACGGAGACCTCCGCCGCCGTGATCGTTGAGAAGGAGTTCCAATAGGCGGCCATGGCCCAGGTGCCGGTGGCCACGTCGGTCACCAGGAAGTAGCCCGTCGCCGACGCGTAGACGGCGGAGGAGAACCCGTCGGTGACGACGATGGTGGCGCTGGAGGCGGGCATGGAGATGGGCTGGGCGGGGTCGGACGAGCCGAAGGGGCGGTGGTTCAGCCCCGTCGTCGTCGAGGCGGAGAGGAAGTCGTCGATGTTGCTGTCCGTGTCGAGGGCACGGCCGTAGGAGGAGCTGGCGAAGTTCCAGCTCGAGCGCCGCACGAGCTGGTTGCCGACCCCGGGGCCGTCGCCCGAGGGAGGGTTCGGGACCGGGGTCCCCTCGTGCGAGGGCGCCGAATCGTCGGCGTCGTTCCAGCCCAGGCGGTCGGCCGTCGTCGTCCCGCCCGAGTCTTGGAGCGCCAGGGTCCCGGCCTCGCCCGCATTGAGGTAGTTGGCGTAGAGCGTCCCGTAGTACGCGTCGGGGTTGACCCACGAGCCCGCGGCGAAGAAGTACGTCGCGTTGGCGTAGAGGTAGTAGCTGGCCGGGGGCACGTAGGTGGCGATGTGGACGAAGGCGAAGCCCGCGTCAGCCTTGTTGTCGGACCCGCCGTCCTCGTCCGTGAAGTTCAGGTACCAGGTCTTCGGCCCGCCGCTGACGCCTATGTTGATGGCGTAGGTGGTGGGATTGAACAGTTCGACGTACTCCACGTCGCGCAGGCCTCCGTCGCACTGCGTGACGGTGGAGAATACGACCTGGCTGATAAGGAGGTGGTCGGGGGGTTGGAGCATGGCTTGGCCCGTGACCTTGCCGCGGTCCCGCCGGGTCAGGGAGAAGTCGCGCTGCTGGCCTCCCACGCCGATCGTGATCGAGTCCGTGGCTAGGTCGAAGTAGCCGGACAGCATCGCGGTGGCGGTATAGGTCTTGGTGTCGGTTTCGATCTGGTAATAGCCGGTGGCCGATGTCAGCGCCGTCCAGTTCTGGTTCTCGTTGATGAAGACCTTGGCCCCGGCCAGGGCGACGCCGGAGGTGTCCGTGACGACGCCGTAGAGCATGCCGTCGAGCGCCACCAGGTCGGAATCGGAGATGAGGGCGGTGTAGGTGCGGGTCTCCGTGCCGGTGCCCAAGGGGAACTCGACGCGGACGGTCACCTGCTTGAGCCCCGTGTCGGCGGCGCTGGGGGCCAGCGCTACGATGGCGCCGCCGGAGTCCTTGTAGACCTTCTTGACGATGACGCTGCGCTCGAACGCCTTGTCGCTCATGATGAAGGTCTCGGGCGGGTAGTTGGTCAGGTCCACCCCCGGGGATGTGTCCAGGTCCTCCTGCGAGGTCACGAGGAGGAGCGGGTAGGAGAGGGCGCGCAGGGACTCGATCTTGTCCTGTGCGATGCGGGCGCTGGCTCCGCGCGCCTTCGAGAGCGTCAGGGCCTTCATGGTGCTGGTGAAGACGAGCGCGGTGGCCACGCCCACGGCCGAGATGAAGGCGACGGCGATCATCAGTTCGACCAGGGTGACGCCGCGCCGCGGGCGTGCGAGAGGTCTCATAGCTCCAGGAAGACCCCGGCTTCGCCGGAAAGCGCGGCGCTGGAGCGGACGTCGTCGCCCCCGTCGTCGAGGCGCCGGTTCGGTCCCGCCGAGTAGACCGTGGCGACGTCCGTGCCGTCCTCGGAAGAAGAGAGCCGGAGACGGTACGGCTGCCCCCAAGGGTCGACCAGATAGGTCCTGCGCAGGGGAGCGTGGGAGTCGTCCGGGCAGGCCGCGGCTTCCATCGCCCGCGCCAGGGGCAGGCGCTTGATGTAGCCCTCCTCGGCGGCGCGGTACATTCGCTTGTCGAGGGAGTCGGGGGCGCGCTCCGGGTCGAGCGCCGCCGAGGCGACGGCGGCCGCCAGCGCCTTCGTCTCCGCCTGCGCGCAATGGACCGCCCCCTGGGAGAGGGGGCGCAGGTCGGTCATGAGCAGCCCGCCACCGCCGGCGAGGAGGGCGGCGGCATAGGCTCCGGCGACGTGTCCCGCGCTCAGAGGCGCGACGCCGGCCTCCAAGAGGATGAGGGCGGTCAGGAGTTCGGCGAACTCGCCGCTGAATTCGACCGGGTATACCAGCAGGAGGACGACGCCCGCGGCGGACCACTGCGCCAGTTCCGTCGGAGGGGCGGTTTCCCGCGCCGGTGCCGGGACGAGGCCTGCGAACGAAGAACGCAGCGACAGCGGCAGTGCGAAGCCCCAGGAGGCCAGGAGGAGGATGACGGCCCATTTTGGACGGACGACGGACTGCAGGATGTTGTGGAGGGACGACTCCTGCTGGACGTTCTCCCGCAGGAAGACCTCGGGCGGCATGAAGCCCAGGAGGCGCTGGCCCCAACTCACCTCCTCGCCGGCCACGAAGATGCAGAAAGCGGCGGCCAGCGCGGCGCCCAGACGCGCCGGGCCCTTGGCGGCGACGGCCCTGAACGCGAAGGCGGCCCCCGCGGCGAGGCAGGCGCCTACGGTCAGCCATTCGACGGGACCGTCTTCGACGGCTAGGCGCTCCAAGCGGTGGGGCGCGAGGACCATGAGGGCGAGGAACGCGGCCGCCAGGGCGCCGACGGCGGCCTGGCGGCGCAAGACGGTGCCGAGGCGCGGCGGCGCGGCGTTCATCTGCGAGCCATCCGCTCGAACGGGACCAGCCCGGTCTGCGAGCAGACCAGGCGCCCGCGCCGATAGACCTCCACGGTCACCCTCTTGCCGCTCAAGGAGGCGTCTCGGCGCATGGGGGTCTGTGTGACGCGGTAGCGGTCGAACCGGGCGTTGGACAGGGCGACGCGGACCCCGTCCAGCACGGCCTTGTGGGGGTAGGCGGCCCAGAGTCCGTAGTCGGTCGACGCGGAATCCAAAGCGAACAGGCTGTAGAGGTCGATGCTGCGCAGCCGGGCGAAGGCCGTCTGCGACGCGCGGGAGCAGGCCGCGACCTCGGAGGCCTTGAAGACGGAGACCATCGAGCGCTGCATCATCGCGATGAAGCCCAGCGCGGCCGTCGTCATGAGGAAGACGACGAGGACGTTTCCCAGCAGGAGGTAGCCGCTCCGCCTGCCGCGCTTGCCCGGTACCCTCATGCCTGCAGGATAGGCGGGGCGCGCAGGAGGCGCTTGTGCGCGATGTGGTCGGTTTGTGAAGGCTAGCCGGCCGCGGGGGCTTGGCGGAAGTAGGGGAGGCTGAAGACGAAGCGGGAGCCCCGCCCGAGCCCGGCGCTAAAGACCTCGAGGGCCCCGCTGTGCTTGTTCAGGATGCGCAGCGCCGCGGAAAGCCCCAGGCCGGAGCCCTCCCGCCCGCGGGTGGTGTAGAAGGGGTCGAATACGCGGGCGAGGTTGCGCGACTCGATCCCCCGCCCGGAGTCGGCGACCTCCAGCTCCAGCTGTTCGCGCGCGGCCCCGGACTCGGCGTCCCACCATGGGCGCTTGAGGACCGTGCGCAGGGAGAGCGTGATGGGGGACCCGTCCGGCGAGGCCTGCTCGGCGTTCTGCAGGACCTGGTAGACGGCCTCGAAGAGCAGCGAGCGGTCGCCCAGGACCGGGGCCGGGGCCTCGAACCCCGATTCGGAGACCATGATGCGCCGGGCGTTGAACCTGGAACGCAGCTTGTCGACGGCCCCGCGCACGGGCTCGCGCAGGTCGAAGAGCTCGTAGCCCATCTCCTCGATGCGTCCCAGCTCGAGCAGGTCCTGCAGGATCACCTTGCAGCGCTCCACCTCGCCCTGGATCTCCTTGAGCTCCGTCGCGATGGCGGGCAGGGCGCCGTGGCGCTGGAGCAGGACGTCGGTGTCCACCAGGATGGTCGTCAACGGCCCCTTGATGGAGTGCGCCACCTCGCCGGAGAGGCGGCCGATGGCGGCCAGCTGCTCCATCTGCCGCACCTGGGCCTGGTGCCCCTTCTCGCTCAGCGCGCGCTCGGAAAGCGCGTCGATGGAGAGGACGGCGGCGAAGGAGGCCATCACCCACAGGAAGACCAGGCGCAGCCAGAAGCTCGACTCCTGGACCACGCCCAGCCCGGGGTCCCAGGCCGTCATCACGTAGGCGGCCGAGGCGACCAGGGCGATCAGGAAGCTCTGGCGCAGGTTCTTGGTGAGGGCGGTGCCGAAGATGATTAGGAAGTAGGTCAGGTAGATTTCGGAGCGCGGCTGCTGCGTCCACACCAGCGTCAGCGAGGCGAGGACGGCGTCGGAGAGGAAGAGCGCGGCCTGGACCCGGAACGAACCCAGCACGACCTCGTCGATGTTTCTCAGCGCCAGGAGGGAGAGCAGGAACGCGACGGAGAGGGCGGCGAATTTCCCCGCCCAGTGCGGGATGGCCGTGCGGTTGTAGAAGAAGAAGAGCAGGATGATGACGGTGAGCAGGCCCTGGAAGACGAAGAAGGTCCAGCGCCGGTCACGCATCGGCGGGCGGTCCGTCCTGGCTGAACAGGTAGCCCATGCCGTGGACGGTCCGGATCCACCAGGCCTCCGCCCCCAGCTTCTTGCGCAGGTTCTTGATGTGGGTGTCGAGGCTGCGCGTTTCGACCTCCGTCCCGTACGAGGAGGTGTTCTCTATCAGGAACGCGCGCGACAGGGTCCGGCCGGGATGGCGGGCCAGCAGGTAGAGGACCTCGAACTCCTTGGGCTGCAGGGAGAGCTCGTCCTTGCCGTGGAAGGCGCGCCGCGACGCGGGGTCGAGGCGCAGCGCCCCGGCGTGCAGGAGCCCGCCCTGGGAGGCCGGGCTGGTGCGGCGGAGCACGGCCTTGATGCGGGCCAGCAGCTCCAGGGCCCCGAAGGGCTTCACGACGTAGTCGTCCGCGCCCAGGTCCAGGCCCAGCACGCGGTCTCCCTCGCTGGCCATCCCGGTCAGGAAGATGACCGGGATGGCGAGGGTGGCGGGGTTCGCCTTGAGGCGCTTGAGGACCTGCCGGCCGTCCCCGCCGGGAAGCCGGATGTCGAGGAGGATGATGTCGGGGCGGTATTCGACGGCGGCGGCCGGCGCCGCCTCCGGGTCGGCGATGGAGCGCACGGAGAATCCGTCCTCCAACGAGAGCGCCTTCGTCACGGAGTCGACTATCCTGGGGTCGTCTTCGATGATCAGCAGCCGGGGCATGGACTCCTGTACATTTCACAACTTGCCCACATGCAGCACAAGACCGCGGCGGGCTGCGCGGGCATCCTCTGGGCATGAAGAACATGCGCGGGGCGCTCGTCATCGAGGACGAGCCGGCCATACGGACTTTGGTATCTGAAATCCTGGCAGCCGAGGGGTTCCGGGTCACGGGCGTCGGCAGCATGGCGGCGGCGCGCAGCGCGCTCGACCGGGACCTGCCGGCCCTGGTGGTTCTCGACCGGATGCTCCCGGACGGGGACGGGCTCGAGCTCTGCCGCGGCCTGTGGGCCCGCCCCGACGCGCGGGGGGTGGCCGTCCTCGTCTTGTCCTGCCGGGGCCGCGTGGAGGAGCGCGTGCTGGGCCTGCGGGCCGGGGCGGACGACTACCTGCCCAAGCCGTTCCATCCCGACGAGCTGGCCGCCCGGGCGGCGGCTCTCGTGCGCCGCGGCGCGCCCGACGAGAGGCCGCTCGAATCCGGGCCCATCCGGCTCGACCCGGGCCGACATGAATGCACGGTCGAGGGCCGGGCGGTGCGTCTGTGGCGCGCGGAGTTCGAGCTGCTGAGGGTGTTGCTCGAAAGGCCGGGCCGTCTGCTGACGAGGGATTTCCTGGGACAGCGCGTCTGGGGGAACCCGCCGCCGCGTACCTCGCGCGCGGTGGAGACGACCGTCCAGCGCCTGCGGCGCCGTTTGGGGACGGCCGGCCGCCGCATCGAGACGGTGCGGGGCTGCGGGTTCCGTTTGCAGGAGGGCGGGCACCGTTAGGCGGAGGGGGCGTCCGGCTGCGGCGTCATCCGGCGCAGCAGCGAGCGTGCCCGCGCCACGAGCAGCGAGTTGGCGAACGGGGCCTGAAGGCAGTCGTCCGCCCCGGCGTCGAGCACGCGGGGGATGTCGCCGTAGGACGGCGCGCGCATCGTCGCCAGGATGGCGGTCTCTCCCGCCGGCAGGGACGCGCGGCGGCGGCGCACGGCCTCGGCCAAGGCGGCGGCGTCCGCGCCGCAGACGATGAGCAGGCGCGTGCCCGGCGGGACCTCGGAGCCGTGGCTGCTCTCCGGGTGGATCCCCGCCTCCTGGAAGGCGGCCAGGAAGCGCCGGCGGCAGGCGTCGTCGTCGCAGTCTATATGGAGACTTCGGATGGGCATCGGGTGAGATTATAGTCGTCTAGTCGCGCGGAATCAGCCCCGTTCTGCGACTTTTCCGCAACGCGCCGCGGCGCCGCCGCGCCGCATTTACTAGAATCGCCCGATGAGCCCTAGACCCCGCTGGCTGGTCGGCCGTCACGTCGTGGAGGAGGCCGTCGGGGCGCCCGGGCGCAAGATCCTGCAGCTCCTGGTCCTCAACGCCGACCGGGAGCGCTACGCGCCGCTCATCCAGCGGGCCAAGTCGACGGGGGCGCGCATCAAGTTCGTTGAGCGCCACGAGATCGAGAAGGTCTCCGGCGGGGCGCCGCACCAGGGCGTGGCCGTGCAGGTCTTCGAGAAGAAGGTCATCGGCTTCGCCGAGCTGCTCGCCCAGATGAGCCCCCAGCAGAAGAAGAAGGCGCTCATCGTCGCCCTCGACGAGATACAAGACCCGCACAACTTCGGCGCCATCGCGCGCAGCGCGGTCTGCCTGGGTGCCGTCGCCATCATCCACCCGGAGCGGCGCACGGCCCCGCTGACCCAGGCCGTCATCCAGGCCTCGGCCGGCGCCGTCCAGAAGATCCCCGTCTATTCCGTCGGCAACATGGCCCAGACGCTGTTGAAGCTCAAGGAAGAGGGCTTCTGGGTGTACGGGGCCGATTCCGAGGGCCAGCCGGCCTGGAAGGTCAAGCTCAACCATCCGATGGTGCTCATCATCGGCTCCGAGGGCACGGGCATACGGTCCTTGGTCCGCTCCTATTGCGACGAGCTGATCTCCGTGCCGCAGTCCCCCGGCGGGGTGGACAGCCTCAACGCCTCCTGCGCCGCGAGCGTCCTCCTTTACGAGGCGGCGCGGCAGAACTCCCTTGGCTAACCCCTGCTGTCCCGGCGGCCATGGCCATGTGCCGTCGTCCGCCCCGCTGCGCGTCGCCTTCGCGCTGACGGCCGTCGTCTTCGTCGCCGAGGTGGCCGGAGGACTGTGGAGCGGCTCGCTGGCCCTCTTGGCCGACGCCGCGCACATGGCCGTGGACCTGGCCTCCTTGGCGCTGGGGATGTTCGCCGCCTGGGCGTCGCAGATGCCTCCGGACCCGCGGCGCACTTTCGGCTACAGGCGCGTCGAGGTCCTGGCGGCCCTGGCCAACGGCGTCGGGCTCTGGATCACGGTCGGGGTCCTGCTGCGCGAGGCCCTGGACCGCCTGCAGAACCCGCACCCCGTCATGGTGGGGGGGATGCTGGCGGTGGCGGTCCTGGGACTGGTCACGAACCTCGTCGTGGCCTCGGTCCTGCACCGCGGGGCGAGCGAGAACATCAACCTGCGCGGCGTGCTCCTCCATGTCATGTCCGACGCGCTGGGCTCCGTCGGCGTCATCGCCGCCGGGCTCGTCATCTGGAAGACCGGTTGGACCCCGGCCGACGCGTTGGCCACCGCCTTCGTCTGCGTCGTCATCGCCGCGGCCTCCTGGCGCCTGGTGCGGGAATCGATCCACATCCTGCTCGAAGGGGCGCCTGAGCACCTGGACCTCGACGCCGTGCGCTCCGCCCTCACGGCCCTTGAAGGCGTCCTCGAGGTCCACGACCTGCACCTCTGGTCGCTCTCGGCGGGCAGCGAGTCGATGAGCGCCCACCTGGTCCTGCGCCGCGGCATCGACGCGCAGGGGACCCGCAAGGCGGCGGCGGCGCTCCTGGAGGAGCGCTTCGCGCTCTCGCACGTCACGCTGCAGATAGAAGAAGCCTCAGAGGCTTAGGCTGGCCATGTAGGCCAGGGAGCCGGCGACCAGGACGGCCCCGGCTGCCCGCGAGACGCGCTTGG
This sequence comes from Elusimicrobiota bacterium, assembly GCA_016218495.1. Taxonomy (GTDB): domain Bacteria; phylum Elusimicrobiota; class Elusimicrobia; order UBA1565; family UBA1565; genus SCTT01. The sequence goes on along the minus strand of JACRDU010000108.1, from coordinate 13,866 downwards.
CGCCGTAGAGAAGCGGCGCCAGCAGGGCCAGCGCTCCGAACATCACCCAACAGTCGACGGCGGCCGCCGCCGGGGCGACCACGATGGGGCTGAGCGCCGACGCCGCCCCCAGGATTCCCAACAGGTTGAAGATGTTCGAGCCGACCAGGTTCGCCACCGCCATCTCGGAGTGCCCTTTGCGCGCGGCGATGACGGAAGCCACGAGCTCGGGCAGCGAGGTCCCCAGCGCGACGATGGTGAGCCCGATGACGCGCTCGGTTACGCCGAGCGCGGAGGCGATGCCGGACGCCCCGCGGATGAGGACCTCGGCCCCCGCGCTCAGGCCGGCGACGGAGGCGGCCAAGCCTGCCAGGATGAGCCAGACGGGCCGCCGGCCCGTCGGCGCCGCAGGGTGCGGGACCGCTTGCGCAGCCTCGTCTAGCTCCGGCTTGGTCAAAATCTTCCGGGAGGCGAGGACGGCATAGGCCGTGAAGGCGGCCAGCGAGACGAGGAAGAACCCGCCCTCTAGACGGTCGAAGGCGAGGTCGCGGCACAGGAGCAGGGTCAGCCATGAGGCCAGCAGAGCGAACGGGTAGTCGAGCGCCAGCAACTGGACGTGGGCGGGCACCGGAGCGACCAACGCGGTGACGCCGAGGATGAGGGTGAGGTTGGCGATGTTCGACCCGAGCACATTGGCCAGGGCCAGGTCGGAGGAGCCGCGCAGGGCGGCGGAGGCGGACACCACCAACTCCGGGGCGGAGGTTCCGGCCGCGACCACGGTCAGCCCGATGACGGCCGGAGTCAGGCCGGCCCGCTCGGCCAGGGCGGAGGCGAAGTCGACGAGCCTGTCCCCGGCGAAAGCGAGGAGGGCGATTCCGCCGGCCACGAGCCCCAGGTCCAGCAGCACGGATTATTTCTTCTTGAGGGAGATGGCGTGGTCGAGCTTGGTCTTGAGGACGGCCAGGTCGACGGGCTTCACCAGGTAGTCCACGGCGCCGAAGAGCAGTGCGTCGTTGAGGGTGGCCGCGTCGGAGAGCCCGCTGATGACGATGACGGGGACGTCGGCGGTCTTGGGGTCGGAGCGGATGTCGCGCGTGAGGCTGATGCCGTCCTGGTCCGACATCATGATGTCCATCAGGATGACGTCGGGCTTGCGGGTCTTGAGGAACTCCTTGGCCTTGCCGCCGCTCGACGCGCAGGCGACCTCGTAGCCCAGGGCGGTCAGGCCGCTCTCGTAGAGCTCGCAGACCGAGGCGTCGTCGTCCACCGCTAGGACCAGCTTCTTGTCGGCCATCAGTCGCTCCCCCGTTGTGTCCAAGCGTCGAGCCAGGCGAACGCCTTCGGCCGGGTACGGCTCAAGTATGACAGGGCTATCAGGACGCTGTCCAGGGCCATGGTGGCCTCGGGCTTCATGTGGATGCCCTTGCCGAAGCAGCCGCAGTCCTCGAGCGGGATGCCCCTGAGCTTCGTGGAGAGCAGGGCCCCGATGAAGGCGAGGAAGCAGGCCATGGCGGCGGTGGAGGAGGCCTTGACCCGCCAGCCCAGCAGCATGGCCGTCCCCACCAGGACTTCCACGGCGGGCAGCAGCCGCGAGAACGGAAGCAGCCAGTGCGGGGGCAACAGGTAGTACTTCTCGAGCACCGCCGCGAACTCCTCGGGGGCGGCGAAGGACTTGTGCACGCCCGAGGCCAGAAGGATGAGGGCTATCAGGGTCCGTGCCGTCGCGGCCGCGGCGTCTTTTTGGCTGTCGGTCATGACTTCTTCTTGAGCAGGTTCTCGACCTGGTTGAGGCCGAGCGTCCTGAGCTGGTTCGAGCCCACGAAGCGCTTCCCCCCGATGATGAAGGTCGGGGTGGAGTTGACCCACTTCTCGCCGGCTTCCTTGATGTCGGCGGCGACCAGCTCCGCCGTGGCGGGGTTTTTGGCGCAGGCGGCGAAGGCCGCGCGGTCGAGCCCCATCTCGTCGGCGGTCTTCTGGAAATAGGCCGCGGCGGCCCCGGTGCTCTCCATCACCGACCAGGCCGGCTGGGTGGAGAACAGCTTGTCGTGGTAGTCCCAGAATCTCCCGGCCTTCCCCGCGCATTCGGCGGCCACGCCCGCGTTCACGGCGTGCGGGTGGAAGTCCCAGGCCCGGTGCTTGAACACGACGCCCACCTTGTCCGGGAAGAGCTCGAGGATGGCCTTGAGGTGGGGCGCCGCCGCGGAGCAGGCCGGGCACTGGAAGTCTGAGAATTCGGCGATGACGACGGCGGGGTTCGCGGGGCCCTTCTTGCGGTAGGGGGGCCCATCGGGCACCCACTCCGGCGTCAGAAGGCGCGGCCCGCCGGCCAGCACGGCCGTCGTCCCCAAGACGATGAGGGTCGAGGCCAAGGAGCGCGAGGCGCGGGTCTTGGGCATCGCCCCATCATATAAAAAGAGACCCCGGCCTAGGGCTGGGCCGACGGGGGAGCTTGGCGCTCCACGGGCTTGCCGGTCGCCCCGTCCATCGGGCCGTAGCGCTTGAGGAGCTCGAGGGTGTTCTGGGCCTGGTAGTAGGCCGCCACGACCTTGTCCTTCATCTTGGGGGCGTATTCGCACAAGGCCAGGGCCGTATCGAGCGCCTTATCGACGGCGGCTCTGTCGTTGTTCGCAGCGGCCTTCTGAGCTTCCTCGAGGAGCCCCGGGATGAGCTGGCGGGCCTGGAACTCCCCTTGGCGGTAGGACTGCTCCACGAGCTTGGAGCCGTCCTGGTAGTTCATCCGGGAAAGCGCCTCGGATTTCGCCCTCTTTAGCAGGGCGAGCACCTCGTAGGGGTCGCTGGAGCGTCCCGCGTCCCGGAGGATTCTGAGCACGAACTCGGCGGGCTGGCGCACCGGGTCGATGGGCAGCTCGGCGCCCGGGGTGTAGATGGGTTGAGGCTTCGCGGCCGGCTCGGGCGCGGACGCCGCGATGGCCGGAAGGGAGTTCATCAGCTCGGCCATGTTGACGAAGGTGGCGTCCGCCTTGTCGGCGGCCCGGGCGGCCGTGATCTTCCGGGACAGGAGCAGGGCCTGCGGCGAGGCCCCGTCAGGGCCGAGGTCTTCGGCGCGCATGCTCACGGAGACCGGCGGGACGCTGGGATCGTTGAACGACATCAAAGTCAGCCCCGCGGCGTCCTTCATCGCGATGATGGGGCCCTGTTCGAGCAGGGGGGAGGCCTTCAGGAGGACGCGCGCCAGGGCCAGGGGTTCTCCCGCGCCCATCGCCTTGACCTCGGGCATTGCGGAGAGCCAGCTATAGAGGCCATAGGCCCCGCGGAAGTCCTTCGCGTCGACGCCGCCCGCCCCGCCGAAGGCCGGGACGGACGGGGCCTGTCCGATTCCCTTGTCGAAGAGCAGGTCCAGGGAGGCTCCCCGCTCGGTGGGCCCGGACTTGGGCGCGACGGCCGCCTGGATGTTCTTGTCCTGAGCCACGCGGTCGAGCGCGGCACGGGGGGGGGCGAAGGCGGACGGTGCCGCGACGGCCGCGACCGGCCGGGCCACGGCGGGCTGGGGGAGGGCGACGGCCGAAGCGGCGTTCAGCGCCGGGACGGCGGCCGGAGACGGCGTCAGGGTCGGGGAAACCAGGGGGGGCAAGGCCAGCGGGGCGAAGGCGGGCGTCTGGACGGGGAGGACCGGAGCCGTCCGCAGACGCAGATTCTGGGCCGACGCCGAATAGACGAGAAAGGGGATGAGGAGGGCCGACGCCGCTCTGTTCTTCATGTCGGCATGGTACCTCGGACCGGGGACAGGGTCTTGGGCCGTAGGGCCCAACGGAGGGCAATAAAAAGCCCCCCGGCCCATAGGGCCGGGGGGCTCTCTAAGGGAGCCTAGCGCACGAGGCGTCCCGCGTTGATCATCCCGGCACCCTGCTGCTCGGCCGGGGCGTTCCCCATCGGGGACGCCGCCCGCTTGAAGGCCTCGCGGATGGCCTCGGCGCCGTGCGCGCCGCGGGACACCGCCAGGGCCGCCAGTCCGGCCACGTGCGGGGTGGCCATCGAGGTGCCCGACAGCGAGTCGTAGCCCCCGCCCATGTAGGTCGAATTGACGTCCACGCCGGGGGCGATGAAGTCCACCTCCGGTCCGCGGCTGGAGAAGTACGCCACCTTGTCGGAGGAGTCCGAAGCCGCGATGCAGATGACCTCGGGATAGGCTCCCGGGAAGCCCACCGACCGGCCGGAGTTCCCGGCCGCCGCGATGATGGCCACGCCGCCCGCCGTCGCCGCCTGGACGGCCTCCTGCAGCGCCTGGGTGCCCTGTCCGGCACCCAGCGAGAAGTTGGCGACGTCCATCTTGTTCTCCAGCGTCCACTGGATGCCGGCGATGACGTCGGCGAAGGTCCCGCTGCCGCTGGCCGAGAGCACCTTCACGCCGTAGAGCGACACGTCGGGCGCGACGCCGACGACGCCCTGGTCGTTGTCCTGGGCGGCGATGGTGCCCGACACGTGCGTGCCGTGCCCGTTGTCGTCCTTGAAGGACGCGGCGTTGTCGATGGCGTTGAAGCCTCCCGCGACCTTGAGGTCGGGGTGGTCGAAGTCGATGCCGGTGTCCACCACCGCCACCTTGACCCCGGCGCCGCGGGTGACGGACCAGGCCTCGCCCGCGCTGACGCGGCCGATGCCCCAGGGGGTGTCTTGGGCCTGCTGCTGCGGCCCGTCGACGGCCGCGGGGACGGGCATGGCCCGGACCGCCGGCGGCAGCGCCGCGGGGGCCGCGACCAGCCAGTTCTGGACGAAGTCCTGCTCGACGCGCAGGATGTCGCCCAGGCCCTTGGCCTTCGCGTCGAAGGCGGCCATCTTGCCCTTGGGGGCCATGACGGCGACCGCGTTGACGATCCAGAGGTCCTTCGTGGGGACGGCGCCGAGGCTGCGCACCATGTCCGGGCGGCGCATGCGGTCGGTCGACTTCTTGAAGACGACGATGCGATGCTCGACCTGGTCGGCCGAGGAGTCGCCGGCGAGCTGGGCGCCTTCGGGCGCCGGGCTCTTGTCCTCGTGCACGGCCTGTCGGGCCTGGTTGACGACCTCGCGGATGGAACCGCCCGCGTTGTCGAAGTCGGCGCGGGGAGCGGCCTGCGCCGGAGCCGCCGCCATCGCCCCCACCAGGGCTAAAGCGGCAAAAGACGAGATGCTGACTTTCATTTCCACCTCCAAGACTGCCACCGTGCCGTGAGTGCTCCTCGCGAAGGCGGGAACCATCTCGGCAGCCAGAATCTAGCTTTGCCCAAAGGGCCTAGTCAAGGGGTGGGCCCTTTGGGCCGAGGCCCGGCGGGCTATCTGGCGAACGGGTCTGCGGGGTTGGCGGGGGCGGCGGGCTTGGCGAAAGGGTCGGCCGGGTCGACGGCGGGGGCCTTTGCGCAGCCGGGCTCGTCGGGGGCGGGGCCGAGGAGGGGCTTGGGGGCGGCGGGCTTCGAGGCGGTCTCGCCGCCGGGGCCGCAGGGGGCCGGCTCTTGCGGCTCCGTGGAAGCGACGGGGGTGAGCGGGACCGCCTTCGGCGCGCGCAGGCGCCAGGCGGCGAAGGCGGCTCCGGCGGCCAGCACGGCAAAGAGGGCGGCGGCGGGCTTCTTGCTCATCGGAACAGGGCGAGGAAGCGGTCCTCGAACTCCTCCATCAGGACGTGCTCGCGCAGATTGAGGCCAAGGAGCTTGCGCGCGTCGGGGTCCTTGGCGGCGCGCGCGAAGAGGGCGTCGACCTCGGCCCGCACGCGCCGGCCGGCCCCGCCGTCCGGGTCGAAGCGGCCGCGCCGCTCCAAGTCCGACACGTTTCCAGGGAAGGAGCGCCGGGCCTCATCCAGGGTGAAGCTCATCAGGGCCAGCGGCCAGGCCGGGTCCGGGCATTCGATCAGGGCGGCCTGGTCAAGGTCCCGGGCGTCGAGGTCCGCCTTGATGCGCGCCGAGGTCTCCTGCGGGGCGGAGCCCAGCACCGAGGTGCGGGGGTCGGCGTTCTTGAAGCGGTACTCCAGCGCGCGCAGCAGGTCCCCGTAGCGCGCGTCGATGTAGTCCTTGAAGTCCGCGGCCTCCGTGCCGAAGCCCTCGAAGCGCTCCTCCAGGGCTTCCGCGGTGAGCACGGCGGGCTTCTCCGAGACGACGAAGCCCTCGCGCAGGCGCGTCTTGTGGGGCATGTCGTCGATGGGGCTGACCAGGTGGTACTCGATGCGGGTGGCCCCGAAGGTGGATAGGCGGTGTTTGGGCGGCCGCACCAGGCGGGTGGCCTTCATGTACGCCTCGATCGTCTTGGGGTCCATCCTCCTTATTATAGGAGCTTCGGAGGCCGGGCGCATCCGGCGCTGAATTCCCGCCGTCCCGTGATACAATGGACCTACGCATATGATGGGTCCTCCGGCCCAGGCTGGAGGGGGGGTTAAAGGATGAAGAAGTCGATTATGGCGGCGCTGGCCGCCGCAGTCTGCGCCACGGCGGCCTACGCCGCGCCGTCCGCGGACTTTGACAAGGGCGTCGATGCGAAGGCCTTCCTGTCGGCCGCCAAAGAGGCCGCCAAGCAGGACAAGGCTCCCATCGAGACCAAGCAGCTCAAGTACCGGGCCGAGAGGGACTGCGCGACGTTCTCGTTCGCTCCCGACGGGCCGACCGTCTCCGATGTGGTGTGGCTCCGCTCCACCGAATACGACGAGGTCTGCGACCAGGTCGGCGACCCGCGCCACGGCGGCGGCCGCTATTGCCGCGAGGTGCCGCGCTACACCAACCGCGAGCGCGTCCAACTCGAGCTGCAGGGGCGCCAGGCGCTGCTCCCCTGGGAGCGCGAGGTCTTCGAGGTCTGCCTCGAGGGCCGCTGGCTCAACCTCTACGGCCTGCAGGTCGGCCACGACTACAAGGCGAACCGGGTGGGTGGGCACTACACCCTCAGCGCCGGAGCGCGCAAGGCCATGAACCCGGACGCCGCGGGCATCAGCGCCGAGGCGCCGGTGACCAAGGGCCAGGCCCTGGAGTTCACCTTCAAGGACCGCTGGGCCTCCTACTACGCGGGCGAGAAGACCAAGCTCAAGCTCACCCTCAAGCGCGAGGTCGAGGGCTGGTTCGACCCGACGCTGCTGGAGAAGGAGCTCGAGCTCGACGCCGCCGGCGCGTACACGGTGGACTTCAACGCCTGGGTGGGCGACTTCAAGGAGAAGCTCAAGCCCGGCAAGAAGTACTACGTCGACTGGTCCTTCTCGCGCGTGGGCAAGGTCTCCAAGCCCACCGAGATGAAGCAGGGCGACAGCCCGGCGGGCGCGTTCGCGCCGGCCGGCTTCGTCGAGGTCGCCTCGCTCTACTAAGCGCGCCGTGCGGGAAGGGACAGGGCCCCCGACCGGGGGCCCTTCTCTTTGGCTCCTGGCGGGTCGATGCGCCCGGGGCTATAATCGAGGCATCTTGAGCCCGAACCTCGCCCTAGCCGCTCTGCTCCTGGCCGCGGCGCCCGCCGCCGCGGCCGACGAGCCGGGGCCCGAGGACGTGACCGCCTACCTGGCGCGGCGAACCGACCTGGGTCCCAAGTTCTCCGCCGCCTGGCGGCGCATGCTCAAGACCCAGCCGGGCCTGCGCGAGTCCTACCGCTTCGTGGAGTCCCAGCAGCGCGTCGACCTGCGCTTCCCGGGCGGGGGGGAGGGCTTCGGCGAGGCCACCATCGCCATCTACAACGAGGGCCTGGTGCGCATCAACCGGCGCTGGCTCGGGAAGGGCGGCGCGGCGCTGGAGGCCAAGGGCGTCCCCTACGCGAAGGTCCCGGAGATCCTGGCCTGGAAGGCCCTGCCCGTGCTGGTCCACGAGCTCCGCCACGGCATCACCGAAGGCGAGATGCAGGCCGAGCTGGGGAAGGTCTGCGGCGACTACGTCGTCGAGGACGAGGTGGTGGCCTTCCGCGACCAGGTGGCCGCCATCAAGTACCTGCTCTCGCTGCGCCTGCCGGCCTTCCACGACGCCCTCTTCGTCGACACCGACCACGCCTCCGCCTCCATCCTCCAGTCCTGGGAGCTCGGCCCGGACGCCTATCTGCAGGACATCCGTGAGCGCTATGACCGCAAGCTCAGCGCGATGACGACGCCGCGCGCGGAGCTGCTCGAGGCCTCCCGGACCCTCATCGAGGAGGCCCGGGGGAACCTGGCGTTGTGGCGCGGGAAGGACCCCGCGGCGCGGGCGCAGCTCAAGGCCGAATTCGGCCCCGACCCCCTGCCCAGGCTCAAGGAGCGCATGCGTCACGAGGAGGACTGCCTGGCGGTATTCTCGGACGACGAGCTCTACGAGCGCTGGGTGCGCTTCTTCAGCGAGCGCGTCGAGGCCGTGTCCGAGGACTGGGCCGCCGAGCGATGAGGACGACCCGGCGCGAGGCCGCCTCGGTGTAGGGGCGGCGGGCCGTCTCCCCGTAGACGCGCAGGACCTCGAGCCCCGCCCGGCGGGCCAGGGCGCTCAGCGAGCGACCCGTGTAGAGCCGGATGTCGGTGACCAGCTCGGAGCGCCTGGTCCCGCGTATGAAGATCCAGCGCGTGCGCACCCGGGTCCCGCCGACGACCCGGGGGTCTTCCAGCACGAGGGTCCCGTCCTGCATCTCCACCCAGCGCTCGGAGTCCAGGCCCAGGGTCTCCTGGAGCTCGAGCACGCGCGCGATGCGGCCGCCGTTGATGGTGTCGAGGACGAACAGCCCGCCCGGCTTGAGCGCGCGGCGCACCGAGCGCAGCATCGCCAGGTCGTCGGCGGCCTTGGCGAAGTAGCCGAAGCTCGTCCACATGTTGATGGCCGCGTCGAAGCGCCCGGAGAAGGGCATGCGGCGGGCGTCGCCCTTCACGAACGCCGCGCGCGTGCCGCGGGCGCGGCGCCGCGCCTCGCGCAGGTAGACCGGCGAGACGTCGAGCCCGGTCACCGCCACGCCGGCCTTGGCCAGCGGGAGGGAATGCCGGCCGACCCCGCAGCAGACGTCGAGGAGCGCCGTCCCCGGGCGCAGGCGCAGCGCATGGCGCAGGAACGGCAGCTCCATGCGCGTGCGGCGCTGGAAGGCCAGGCTGTCGACGAGGGAGGGGAGCGGGTAGACCCCGCTGACGAAGGCCCGCTTCCACCACTCCCGGGGGGGCGTCACAGCCCAAGCTCCGGCTGCAGCGGCGCTTCCGGCTCGAGCAGCCCCGGGTGGTCCTCCCGCCCGGAGTTGAGGCGCGCCGAGGCCTCGCGCGCGCGCATCCCGGAGGGCTCGTAGGGGACGAGCAGGGCCTCGAGCTCGTGGGTCTTGGCGTCCGAGTCCAGCCAGGCGGATTCGCCGTCCTCGCGCAGGATGACCGGCATCCTGTCGTGGACGGGGGCGACGACGGCGTTGGCTTCGGTGGTCAGGATGGTGAAGCTGCGCAGGACCTCCCCCTCGGGGGAGCGCCATTCGTCCCAGAGCCCGGCGAAGGAGAACAGGCCGCCGCCCGCCAGCGTGAAGCGGATGGGGACCTTCCCCTTCCCCGCGCGGCGCCACTCATAGAAGCCGTCGGCCGGCACCAGGCAGCGCCGGCGCTGGAAGGGCTCCCGGAAGGCGGGCTTGCGCGGGGCGGAGTCCGCCCGGGCGTTGATCATCTTGTAGCCGACGCGCGGGTCCTCGGCCCAGCCGGGGACGAGGCCCCAGCGGTGCAGGGCCAGGCGGCGGCCGCCTTCGATGAGGACGACGGGGGCCGGCTGCCCGGGCGAGATGTTGTAGCGCGCGGGGACATCGACGCCGAGCTTGGCCAGGCGGAAGCGTCCCGCCAGGGTGCGGGCGTCCGAGGTCTGGGTGTAGCGTCCGCACATGGGCCCATTATAGCTACCATCTGAGCGGTGCCCCTAGCCCTCCTGGCCTTGGCCGTCGCCTGCCTGTCCCAGCCCGCCAACTTCATCCGCTGGGCCGCGGCGCCCATCGAGGTCATCGGCTTCTGGCGCATGGCGCTGGCGGCTGGCCTCCTGACGCCCCTCTTGTTCGCCCGCCGGGCGGCTTGGGGCGGGCTTTGCGCGAAGGACCGGGCGCTGACGGTCTTGGCGGGGCTGCTCTTCTTCGCCCACCTGTGGACCTTCGTCTACGCGGCCCAGAACACCAGCGTCGCCAACTGCATGGTCGCCTTCCAGACCCATCCGCTCTGGACGGGGGCGGGGGCCTGGCTCCTCTTCGGGCTGCCGGTGACCTTCAGGCTCTCTGCGGCGTACGCCCTGGCCGGCGCGGGGGTCTGGACCATGCTGGGCGGGTCCTGGTCGCTGGCCGCCGGCGGGCGCGGCGACCTGGCGGCCCTGGCCTCCGCCCTGCTCTTCTCCGGGTATGTCCTGAGCGGGCGGCGCGTTCGCGCGGCGCTCGACAACGCCTCCTACGCCGGCGCGGTCTATTGGCTCGTGGCTCTCTGTTTCCTGGCCGTAGGGACGGCCAAGGGCGTGGCCTGGACGGGCTATCCCTGGACGACCTGGGCCGCCGTCGCCAGCCTGGCCGTCGTCGTCACCTTGGGCGGGCACGCCCTCTTCACCCACCTCTTGGCTTCGGTGGACGTGAACCTGCTCAGCTGCGCCAAGCTGCTCGAACCCATCGGCGGAGCGCTGGGCGCTTGGGCGGCCTTCGGCGAGCCGCTCAGGCCCCGCACGGGCTGGGCGTTCGCCTTCATCGCGGCCGGGGTGCTCGTCTTGCTGCTGCCCGCGGGGCGTCCCGCCCCGGCCGACCCCGCAGAATTGGAGGAATAGCCGCCGGAGGCGGTCTACTCCGGGGGGGTTTCCTCATAGAATTCGCCGTAGAGCCGGTGCCCGCAGTCGGGGCAGATGCCGTGCGAGAACTTGGCATCGGTATGCGCGGCGAAGTACTTCTCCACCGACTGCCAGAAGCCCTTGTCGTTGCGGACCTTCTTGCACGAGGCGCAGATGGGGATGAGGCCGGAGAGGGTCTTCACCTCGTTGAGCGCGCTCTGGAGCTCGAAGACCTGGCGGGTGATGACCTTCCAGGAGAGCCAAAGGCCGCACAGCCCCAGCGCCCAGATCGCCGCGAAGGCGGCGATAGTGACCCAGAGCGAGCGCGTCAGCTCGCCCTGCATGTGCTCCCAAGGCACGGCTACGCTGATGCCGCCGCGGATGTCGCCGGCCTTGTAGCCCTGCTGCGCATGGCACTTGAGGCAGCCCGCCTCGGTGACGAGGGGGCGCATGAGGCGGAAGAACTTCTGGCCGCCTATGGTCTCATGGGAGGATGCCTCCTGCGCGCCGTCGGCGAAGGCCAGCAGGGCCTTGCGCTCCCAGTCGTCGGCGGCGTTCTCGGGCCTGATGGGGTTGAGGCTGGTGATGTGTCCGCGCAGCCCGTACTGGCGCCGACCCAGCTCGTGGACCTGGCGGGTCATGTAGGCGGGGTTCAGCAAGGTCAGCTTCTTGCCCGACGGGGTGACGATGTCCCTTTCCGGGATGTCGGCGAGGTAGGGATTGGGAGGGGTGTTGGCGCTGACCGGCACATAGACGCCGCCGTGGCCGGTGACCCAGAGCCGGTAGGTGAGGTCCTTGTCGAGGGTCTCGCGCGCGTGGGCTACGGCCACCCTCTCGGCCGAGGAGCGGGAGTTCCAAACGCTGAGCCCCGCCAGGGAAAGGATGAACAGGGTCCAGGCCAGCGGGACGAGGAGGAAGATGCGCTTCACGCCATTGCGTCACGCACCAAATCGGCCAAGGCGGCCGGAGCGAAGGGTTTCCGGAGGAAATGGCTCTCCGGCCGGGATAGGATGGCGCAGCCACCTGCAGGATTAGCCGAGGGCCCGGCTCACGGCTTCGGCCACGTCCTCCATCCGGAAGGGCTTGTGCAGGGCGCCGCAAAAGCCGTGGGCGGCGCAGTCGGACAGGACCGGGTCGTCGGAGTAGCCGCTGGTGACGACGACCTTGGCCTGCGGGTCGAGGGCACGGAGCCCGCGCATGGCATCCAGGCCGCCCATCCCGCCGGGGACCGTCAGGTCGACGATGGCGGCGGCATAGGGCATGCCGTCCGAGCGCGCCCTGCGGTAGGCCTCGATCGCGGCCTTCCCGTCGGCAACGGTTTCGGCCTGATAGCCGAGCCGAGCGAGCATCCGCGCAAGGACCCTGGCCACACGGAGGTCGTCGTCCATCACCAGCACACGGCCGATGCCGGGGGTGGGCGCGGGGCGCGGGGCCTGCGGAGCCAGCGCGGCGGGGTCGGCGGCCGGGAAGTGCAGGACGAAGGTCGCCCCGGGACCGGCCTTCGCCACGGCGCCGATCCTCCCGCCGTGCCGGGCCATGATGGAATGGCAGACGGACAGGCCCAGACCCCGCCCCGAGGCCTTGGTGCTGAAGAAGGGGTCGAAGAGGCGGGGCATGTGCTCCGGGAGGATTCCGCCGCCCGAGTCCTCCACCTCCACTCGGACATACCGCCCGGCCGCCAGGGGGCGGGCCGCCTCCTGCGCCAGCTCGACGCCCCTGGCCCGGATGACTACGCGGTCTTGGGGCGCTGCCGTGACCTGACGCCCAAGCACAAGTTTCGGTTCAAGAATCCGCTCTACTCGTTCGATTCGACCTCCATCGAGCTGGCCTTGTCGGCGTTCCCTTGGGCGCGCTACGCCAAGCGCCAGGGCGGCATCAAGCTCCACTGTCAGTTCGAGCACGGTGGGCAAATCCCGGTCTTCATGACGGTCACGGACGCCAAGCAGCACGACATCACGGTCGCCAAGGAGGTCTTCCGCTTCGTCCCGGACAGCATCTATTGCTTCGACCGGGGCTTCAACGATTACGGCTGGTTCCGTCGGATTACCGACGAGAAAGCCTTCTTCGTGGCACGCGCCAAGAGCAACGCGGGCAAGATCACCAATGAGCGTACGGGCCTGGAGTTTCCCGGGCAGCATGAGCCCATCATCGAGTCGGACGTCTTCGACGAAGTGCAGAAGCTTATGGACGAGCATGCCCGCCATGAGCGCCACGAGTACTCGGTCAACAAGTTCGACTTCACGCTCAAGGGCTTGGCTCGCTGCGGCAAATGCGGCAGCGCCTTGGTAGGCTATGTCCGGCCGAAGAAGAACAAGGTCTACCGTTACTACCGCTGTATGGCCATGGTGGACGGAGCGCCCATCTCCTGCGACTTCATGAGCATCACCGCGGATCAACTCGAGGAGATGGCGGTCCGACAGCTTGAGCAGATCGGCTGGGACGAGGAGCTTCTGGCCGGAGTGGTCCGCGAGGCGGAGAAGCAGGCGCGGAAGAACTCCATCGAGTTGGAGGGCGAGCGGCGGGAATTGGAGCTCAACCTGGTGGACGTGCGCAATGGGCTCGGGAATCTCCGGCCCCTTTTGGAGAAATGCCCCGACCTCCGACAACTCGCTGAAGAGGTGCGGAGACTCGATGTGGTCGAGCGCGAGTTGGCGGGCCATGTCGAAAAGCTGGACCGCCGGACCGCAGCCCTGCGAGATACGAACTACGACGTGGCCGCGGCGCAGGAGGCGCTCAAGAGCTTTGGTCGGATGCTCGCGGGCCTGCCGATCCCGCGCCAGGTGGCCATTCTGCGGAGCCTGATCCGGCGCGCGCGGGTTTGGAAGGACCGCATCGAGCTGGATTTAAACGAGGAAGCCGTCGCGGGCTTGAAAGGCCTGCTGGTCGAGGCGGCTGGCATGGCTCAGAATGCGTAAATCATAAGTAAAGTGATTGGTAAAGTGCCTCAAAGACGACCGGGCCAAAAAAAGACCACTGTTCGGAAGGGGCGGAAAACCGCCTTGCGAACAGTGGTAAGGAACTGTTAAATAATAACTGACACGCTTAGGTAGAACGGGTATACTCCATGAGTGGACACGCTCAAGCGAAAATTCGCGGTACTGCTGCCCGCGTTGAACGAACGCGGGCGACGCTTGGCGGCAGCGGCGGAAGCGCGCGCCCTGGGATTTGGCGGGGTCGCCCGGGTAGCGAGAGCCTCCGGCGTGTCCATCTCAACGATCTGGCGCGGTCTGCGGGAGAT
>JACRDU010000107.1 GCA_016218495.1 Elusimicrobiota bacterium | reverse complement strand
CCCAGTCCTGGACGGTTCGAGGTGCTGACGTGAGGCGTTCAAGCCTCCCGCTCGGGGCGGGTAGCCCCGAGCCCGCGAGGGCCCCCGCGGGGCCTGAGCAATCCGTCGGGGGCCTACTTCGCAAAGTGTGTGAACTTGGAGTCACGCGCCTTCCAGGGCTTTCAGCGCCGGCTCGACCTTGTCGACGGCGATGAGGATGCGGGAGACCTGGTGCCCGAAGGCCGTGCCGTAGACCGTCGTGATGTTGACCCCCGCGGCGGCCAGCTTGCTGGTGATGACGGCCAGCTGGCCCGGCTTGTCCGAGACCTCTACGGAGAGCAGCTTGTTCTCGACCGAGGCGAAGCCGGCCCGCGAGAGCACGGCCGAGTGGTCTCCCTCCCCCTCCAGCGCCACGCGCACGAGCCCCGAGTCGTCGCGCACCTCGGAGGCGATGCCGACCATGTTCACCCCGGCTTGCGAGAACAGTCCCGCCAGGCGCGCCAGGGCGCCGGGCTTGTTGGGCAGGAAGATGGAGTACTGGGTGATGACCGTGACCTTCATGCCGCCCTCCGGGGTCTGAGCCAGCCCTTCTCGAGCAGGGCATCGGCCGTCTGTATCGAGTTCAGGGCGGCGCCTTTGAGCAGGTTGTCGGTGACGACCCAGAGCGCCAGCTCGCTCGGGGCGGCGCCGCGCCGGATGCGCGCGACATGGACGGGGTCCCCCCCTCCGGCGGCGCGGGGGGTCGGATAGGTCCCCTCCTTCCATACCTTGACCCCGGGCACGGAGGCCGCCAGGCGGGCGGCCGCGGCAGGCGCCAGCGGCCGGGCCAGCTCCAGCCAGGCCGCCACGCTGTGGCCGCGCACGACGGGGACGCGCACCGTCGTCGCGGATAGGGCCAGCCTCGGAGCCCCCCAGAGCTTGCGCAGCTCGCCGCGCACCTTCACCTCTTCGGAGCATTCCCCCTCGGCGTTGAACCGGCCGACCTGGGGGAACACGTTGAAGGCGATGGGGGCGGGCAGGGCGCGGGCCTTCTCGGGGCCCAGGGGGCGCAGCGGCTCGGAGTCCGCCAGCGACCGGGCGGCGCGGCGGGTCTGGCCGAAGAGCTCGAGCAGGGCCTCCCGGCCGGCCCCGGACACCGCCTGGTAGGAGGCCATGCGCACGCGCCGCACGCCGGCGCGGCGGTGGATGGCGGCCGCGGCCACGGCCAGGCCGGAGATGGTGCAGTTGGGCCCGGCGATGAGACGTCGCTCGGGGCCCAGCTCGGAGGCGTTGACCTCGGGGATGACGAGCGGGACCGAGGGGTCCATGCGGAAGGCGGCGGAATCGTCGAGGACCCAGACCCCGCGCCGCGCCAGGTCCTTGCCCCATTCCAGGGCTATCTCGTCGGAGGAGACCAGGAAGGCGAGGTCGGCCGAGCGCAGGGCCTCGGGCGACGGAGCCGGGGCCGCGAGACGCCGTCCGCGGAAGCGCACGGCGGCATGGGCGCGCCCGGAGCTGAAGGGCAGGAGCTCGCCGACCGGGAAGCGGCGGCTCTCCAGGCGCTCGAGGAGGACGCGGCCCACCATGCCGGTGGCGCCGACGACGGCGACGCGCAGCCCCGGCCTCATCGCGAGTCCTGCCCGGGCACCCAGAGCGGGCCGCTCGCCCCCTCGTTGGCCCAGAGGTCGCGCGCGACGCCGCGCAGCCAGGCCCCCTTGCCGGCCACCGCCTCCAGAGGGACGGTGAAGACGCTGGGCGGAGAACGGCGGTAGCCGGAGACCCGGCTCCATTCCAGCTGGTCCTGCGAAGCCTCCACCCAGGACAGCTCCACATCGCGGCCCTCGGCCGAGAAGCGCGCCAGCACGCGGTCCGGCCCCGTCGTGGCCGTGAAGGCCGAGACGGTGACGCGGGAGGCGGAGGCGGGGATCAGCTTTATGGCCAGCGCCGGCTTGAGGGTGATGGGGACGGGCAGGGCGCCGTCCTCCTGGCGCGGCGGGACGCCCTGGATGGAGTGGTTGTTCCAGGCCGCCGGCTCGCTGCCGGTGCGCGCCGAATCGGCGGCGGCGAGGATGGGGGAGGTGTCGGCGGAGCGGAACTCGCGCGCCGGCGACCAGACGATGAGGTAGTTGGGGCGCTCCGTGGAGACGAGGCTCTTGGGCACCTCGGCCCAGAACCACTCCGACTTCCCCGCGCCGGGGAGGTAGAGGCTTTCATGCGGCTCGACGGGGATGTCGTTCGTCTCGGCCAAAAAGAAGCTCTGCTCCGACGAGAAAGCAGGACGCTGGGAGACCCCGATGTAGACCTTGCCGGGCAGGATGCGGTGCTCCCAGGGCTTGTCGCGCTTGGGGACGGTCTTGGCCCGGCCCAGCTTCGCCCCGACGAACACCCGGGCCCAGCGCCCTTCCGGGACGGGAGGCAGCTTCACGACCCAGGCGTTGTCGAATCCCACATACCAATTGGAATCGGCCCCCCCGTCGGCGAACCGCCCGAAGTCATGCAGGCTGTCCGCCAAAGAGATGAAGACCGGCTGTCCCGCGTCGTTGCCGAACTTCTCGCGGCTGCGCGCCGCCGGCGTAGGCGCGGCGGTCTTGTTATCGACCGCCGCTTCGACCTCCGCCAAAGGGTCGGGGTCCCCATACCCCTGTGCCCCGGCCGGCGCAGAACACAGGCACAGGGCGAGCAGGGACAAGTTGTAAATTATCATTATTTTTTAATGCTTTTTATGATATTATCAAAATCGTCCAGGCTGAAGAAGTGGATGACGATTCGCCCGCTCTTCAAGTCCTTTTTTGTCTTAATCTCGACCCTGGTGCCGAAAGCCTTCTCCAGAGCCTGTTCGAAGGCCCTGATGTCGGCCGGCTTGGGGGGCTTCACCTTCGGTCCCTTTTCGGAAGGCTCCGGGAGCTTTTCCCCCCCCTCGATGCGCTGGGCTATCTTCTCGGCGTCCCGGACGGAGAGCTGGTTCTCCGTGACGAGCTTGAAGAGCTTGGAACGCTCGAGGGGGTCGCTGACCATCAGGAGGGCTCTGGCATGGCCCTCGCTGAGGCGCTCGAACTGGACGGCCTTCTGCATCTCGTCGGGCAGCTCGAGCAGCCGAAGCGTGTTGGACACCGCGGACTTGGACTTTCCTACGATGTGCGCCAGCTCGGACTGCGTGACGGCGCTCTCCGTCATGAGTTTGCGATAGGCCAAAGCCGTATCGATGGCGTTGAGGTCGTCGCGCTGGATGTTCTCGATGAGGGCGAGGACCAGCCTGTCCTTGTCGTTCTGCGGAGTCCTGACCAAGGCCTCAATGGTCTTAAGGCCGGCCAGTTTGCTGGCGCGCAGACGCCGCTCTCCCGCGATGAGCTCATAGCTGTTGCTGATGGAATCGTAGGAGACCACGATAGGCTGGGTGAGGCCGTGCTCCTTGATGGTCTGGGCCAGCTCGCTAAGCCGTTCGGGGTCGAAATTCTTGCGGGGCTGCGCCCGGTTCGGCCGGACCGAGTCAATAGGAATGCGGCGCACCTCACGGCCCTCCCCAACCACGGCTGGAGCCGCCGGCACCTGGACCACCGGGGCGCTCTTGGGCGGCGCCGCCGGCAGCAATGCCTCTATCCCACGACCCAACGCTTTCCTCATCATAGGCTCCTAGTTCAACTTCATGCCGCGCCAACCGCGGCGGGCCAACAATTCCCCGGCCAGGGCAAGGTAGGTCTCGCTTCCCTTCGATTTCGCATCGTATTGGAAAATCGTCTTTCCGAAGCTCGGGGCCTCGGCCAGGCGCACGGAACGGGGGATGGCCGTGGCGAACAGGGCGGGACCGAAGAACTTCTCCAGTTCCCCCTTGACCTGCTGGGCCAAGGTGTAGCGCGGATCGTACATGGTCAGGACGGCTCCCTCTATGCCCAATTCCGCGTTCAGGCGTTCCTGACAAACCCGGACTGTATCAAGGAATGCGGCCAGGCCTTCCAAGGCATAATATTCGCCCTGGATTGGCACAAGGACCTTATCCGCCGCAGACAAGGCGTTGAGGGTCAAAAGACCAAGGGAGGGGGGACAATCGATGATTATGAAGGAATAGCAGCCTTTGACAGACTTCAAAGCTCCCTTCAAACGGTTTTCACGTGAAACAGCGCCCGCCAGCTGGATTTCCGCGGAAACCATGTCTGGACTTGAGCACAGGATATCCAGAAGTTCCACAGGGGTGGGTTTGATGGTCTTTTCTGCCGGCACCATTTCAAGGATGTTTTCGTACACCCCAGGACCGACCTCGTTCTTATTGAATCCAAGGCCGGAGGTGGCATTGGCCTGGGGGTCCAGGTCGACCAAAAGAGTTTCCTGCCCCAGACAAGCCAACCCGGCCGCCAAATTGATGGCTGTAGTCGTCTTTCCTACGCCGCCTTTCTGGTTCGCCAGCGCTATTATCTCTGCCATGATTGTTTTCACGTGAAAACGACCCCTTGATTCTAATACTTCGGACCAGCCGTGTCAAATTTCACGACTGGAGTAAGTGTCCTGAAAATTATAAACACTGTTATTGCTTGTTTAGTATCTTCTATTATCTTTTGGTTGTATATTTAATTTTGTTGCGGGGCCCCATCGCCTGGTATATAATACGCCATCATGCGCTCATCACGATTGACCTTGTTGGGACGGACCTGGGGATTTTTCGCGCTCTGCGGGCTCTTTGGAGCGCTTTCCATGTGGGCCATCGCCGGAGACCCGGCCCCGGCCCCCGAACCGGCCGCCGTCGCGGCCCCGACGAACGCTGCGTCGCACATGCGCTCCCTGCGCGAGGCCGAGGCGCCATCCAGCGTGGCCCAGCGCGCGGTCTCCTTCGCCGGCATCTTCGTCTTCGTCGGGGTGTGCTGGCTGATGTCGAACAACCGCAAGCGCATCGACTGGCGCCTCGTGGCCTGGGGACTGGGCCTGCAACTGCTCTTCGGCATCTTGGTCCTCAAGACCGGCCCCGGCCTGTGGTTCTTCCAGAAGCTCAACGACGGGACGCTGGCGCTGCTGGGCTTCACCAAGGAGGGCAGCGACTTCCTGTTCCGCTCCTTCGTCACCGGGAAGGTCGAAGGGCCATTCGTCAACTTCGCCTTCAACGTCCTGCCGACCATCATCTTCTTCTCCTCGCTGATGACGGTGGGCTATTACATCGGCCTGATGCAGTGGGTGGTCAACGGCTTCGCCTGGGTCATGCAGCATTCCATGAAGTGCTCGGGCGCCGAGACCCTGTCGACGGCCGCCAACATCTTCGTGGGCCAGACCGAGGCCCCGCTGGTCGTGAAGCCCTATGTGAAGGACATGACCCAGTCGGAGCTGCTGGCCATCATGGTCGGGGGGTTCGCCAACACGGCGGGGGGGGTATTGGCCGCCTATGTGGGGATGCTGCACAGCCATTTCCCCGACATCGCCGGCCACCTCATCGCCCAGTCGGTCATGTCGGCTCCGGCGGCGCTGGCCTGCGCCAAGATCGTCATGCCCGAGACCGAGAAGCCCCTCACCGGGGCCCATGTGAAGATGGTCAACGAGAAGATCGACGCCAACGTCATCGACGCGGCCGCCCGCGGGGCCTCGGAGGGCCTGACGCTGGCCTTCAACGTCGCGGCGATGCTGCTGGCCTTCATCGCGCTCATAGCGATGGTCAACGCCGTCCTGCAGGGCAGCTGCCGGCTCTTCCAGCTGCCGGTCATCTCCCTGGAGACCCTGATGGCGGTGGTGGGCTGGCCGGTGGCCCTGGTCATGGGCGTGCCCGTCTCGGACTGCTGGGAGGTGGGACGCCTGCTCGGCGTCAAGACCGTCATCAACGAGTTCGTCGCCTACCTGCAGATGGCCGACCTGCTCGCCCAGGGGAAGCTCTCGTACCGCTCCGTCGTCATCGCCAGCTACGCCCTGTCGGGGTTCGCGAACTTCTCCTCGATCGCCATCCAGATCGGCGGCATCTCCGGGATCGCCCCGACGCGCCGGCACGACCTGGCCAAGCTCGGCTTCAAGGCCATGGTGGTCGGCGCCATAGCCACCTTCATGACGGCCACGGTCGCCGGGGTCCTGGTCGGCTGACCCCCGCCAGAGGGGGGGGGCCCTCCGGACATGAAGAAGGCCGGGCCCCGGAGGGCCCGGCCTTCTCTCTGCCCGTCCGGCCTCAGACTTCGGCCTGGGGGATGGGGGTCTTCGCGTCGTCGAGGAACGCCGACCACTTGAAGCCCTTGCGGTTCTTCCAGCTGCCCTTGTGGTACGCGTACGAAGCCAGCAGAGGGAAGGACATCGAGGCCTCGGAGTAGACCATCTGCTCCCAGACCACGTCTACCTTGCCCCACGAGCAGGCCTCGCGCAGCGTCGAACCCGAGAGCGCGCCGTCGCGCTCGTCGGCCACGGTGATCTGCACCGCGTACTTATGCATCTTGACGTCGAGCCCGATCATCTCGGCCCCGACGGTGATGTCCTGGGCGAAGTTCTTCGGCACCCCGCCGCCGATCATCAAGAGGCCCGTGTCCTTCGCGCCCAGCTTCATGCGCACCATCTCGCGGAAGTCGCGCACCGAGTCGATGGTCGCGTGCGCCTGCGGGTTGTGCCACTGGTGGTGCAGCAGGCCGAAGCCCGCCGAGCAGTCCGAGAAGGCGGGGACGAAGATCGGCACCCGCTTCTTGAAGCACTCCAGGACGATCGAGTCGTTGACCTTCGCGTTCTTGACCAGGAACTTGCCCATCTCGTCGATGAACTGCCGCGACGAGTACGGCCTCGGCTCCAGGGCGCCGGCGATCCTCGAGACCGTGCTGTCGCACTTCCCGAGCTGGTCCTCGTCGATGAAGGTGTCGTAGATGCGGTCGATGCGCAAATCGCGCATCTGCTTGTCGTCCACCCACTTCGACCCGACGTAATGCTTGAACCCCAGGGCTTCGAAGAAGTCCTGGTCCACGATGTTCGCGCCGGTCGACACGATCGCGTCCACCATGTTGTGGCGGACGAGGTCGTAGACCACGCGCTTGAGGCCGGCCGAGAACAGCGACCCCGCCAGACAGAGGATGACCGAGCAGTCCTTGTCGGCGAGCATGCGGTCGTAGATGTCCGACGCGCGCGCCAGGTCCCGGGCCGAGAACGCCATCTTCGAGTACGCCTGCATCAACGGGACGGCGTCGAACTCCGTGATGTCGATGTGTTCGACGACGTCCTTGAGCAGGTCTGACTTCTTTGGCATCACACTCCTCCGAACCCGAGCGGCCGCCGGTCCGCGACGCTGCTGAGCGCCGGGCGCCCGGATTTTTCCGTGCGCCATGATATCAAAATCTTCGACGACGACCTAGCGATTTCTCGTCGGAGCGGGCGGATTTTTGTAGACTGCGCGCGTGAGAACCGCGACGGCGCTGGCGCTGGCGACCTCTTTGCTCCTTTGCGGCGGCGCCGGCGCGGCCGAGCCGGCGCGGCGGCCGCACCGCAAGGCGCCGGCCGTCAAGAAGGCGGCCCGGCCCAAGCGCCCCGCGCGGCACCGCGGCCAACGGCCGGCGGCGCCGCACCCCGCCGACCCCACCGCCATCACCTGGCCCCGCCGACTGGCCCCCGGGCGCTGGAGCCCCGAAGCGGCCGACGCGCTCGAACGCCTGCTCGAGCAGCTCGGCAAGGATTCCACCGGGTACAGCGCCTTCGACCCGCCCGCGGCGGCGCTGACGCTCGACGATGCCGCGATGACGGGCTCGCCCGGCGACGTCCTGTTCACGCGCCTCACCGCCGAGGCCGCCTTCAGCTTCAGCGCGGACTTCTGGAAGCAGGTGCCCCCGCACCACGGCGGCCCCGCGGCCCGGGCCGGCTGGCTCTCGTTCAAGGACCAGCCCCCCGCGGTCTGGCCGCGCGACCCGCACTACCAGATCTACCGCAAGGCCATGCACGGCGCCCGCGACGCCCTGACGCGGGAGTCGCCGCGGACCGCGGCGCGCTGGAAGGCCGCGCTGCTGACCGGTCTCCAGGAGAGCGCGGTCCAGAGCATGGTGCGCCAGGTCGTCGCCGACTCCCTGCGCCGCCCGCTGCCGGCCGAGGCGGTCGGCGACTCCCCCGAGGACCCCGCTCCCGCGGCCGCGCGCTCCGGCCTGCGGACCGTCCCCGAGATGCTCGACCTGGTGGAGAAGCTGCTGGAGCGGGGCTTCGACGTCTGGCTGGTCAGCTCCTCGAGCCAGTACGCGGCCCTGGAGGCCGCCCGCCTCTACGGCGTGCACCCCAGCCGCGTCCTCGGGGTCCGCCAGAAGGTCGCCGAAGGCGTCCTGGGAGCGGAGACGCTCTCGCCCATCCCGGTCGGGACCGGAATCGCGGAGGCCCTGACGCTCCTGCTCGGACGCTCCCCGATGCTGGCCGTAGGGACCCCCGAAGACGCCCCGATGCTCGACTACGACGACGGGGCCGGGCTGCGCATCCTGCTCGCCCCCGCGGCCGGGGCGCCCGACGACGCCGCGCGCAAGGGCTGGCTCGTCCAACCCTCCTTCAGCCCCGTGCGCGAGCCCCAGGAGCCCCGCTACCCTCCGCCGCCGGGCAGCCTTCCGGCGCCCGCCCCTTGACGCGCCCCGGCCTTCTTGCTAGATTCCGACGGCCGTCCCCGCCGAGGAGAACGCCGTTCATTGCGAGGAAGTGATGAAGCTGACGCATGAAGAGGTCGGGGACCTGTTCGTCACCGAGTCTTTGCTGACGGTCAAGCTGCTCCCCAGCGGCAAGAGCGGGTCCAAGAACATCCGCTGGTTCGTCAACGGCTCGGTCCAGAACCATTCGGCCGCCGCCAAGGACATCGCGGCGCTCGTCAACAAGCTGCGGGGACGCAGGAAGGTCGTGCGGAACCTGACGCTGATGACCGACCGCGGCGCCCAGCACGACCTCGCCACGACCGGCCTGAGCCGGGCCGTCGAGAAGGCCGGCTTCAACCCCCTGAACTGAGCCCCTGCCCCGCGGGGGGCAGGCCGTAGAGCTCGCGCGCGTTGCGCGAGGTCGCGCGGGCGAGTTCGTCTTCGCCCACGCCGAAGGCCGCGGCCATGGCGCGCGCGGCCTCCGCGACGTCGGCCGGCTCGCAGCGCTTGCCGCGCTTCGATTGGGGGGGGAGCCACGGGCTGTCGGTCTCGAGGACCAGCGCCCCGAGGCCCGCGCCGACCAGGGCCTCCCGCAGGGGCCCGTTCTTCGGATAGGTCACGGGTCCGTCCGCCCCGAGGGCGAATCCCAGGCCCACGCAGGCCCGCGCCTCTTGGGCAGACCCGGAGAAGCAATGGACCACTCCGTGGAACCTCCGGCTCCGGGGAAGGCCCTCGTATAGCTCACGCAGCGCCGGCACCAGGTCGCCGTACGCGTCGCGGCAATGCACGACGACCGGCAGGCCCACCCCCTGGGCGGCCCTGGCCATCCCTTTGAACGCCTCCATCTGTACGGGCTTGGGCACCTCGCACTTCGCGTAGTCGAGGCCGATCTCGCCGACGGCGACGACCTCGGCCGCGCTCGACTTCTCCTCCAGGGACCTGGCCAACTCCGGCCTCCACTCGGCCGCATGGTAGGGATGGAGCCCCAGCGTGCACCAGATGAAGCCCGGATGCTTCCGCGACAGGGCTATCGCGCGGTCCCATTCGCGGGGGGAATCAGCGATCTCCACCACCGCCGCCAGGCAGCCGGCGGCGCGCGCGATGACCTCGTCCCGGTCCGGGTCGAAGCGCGGGTCGTTGAGGTGTACATGGGTATCTATCAGCATGACAGAGGGTTATACAAAACGGCGCCGCACCCGGTGGGGGACATTAAACCGCATCCGAGGAGCTTGGAATAGCCCTGCTCTGCAAAGCGCTTTCCTCCTTCAGCGTTATCTGATTTCACTCCCCGCCGTCCCCGCGCTACAGTCAGGGCATGGATGAGAATCGAGCGGGTTGGAAACGAATCATGCGGCTCTGCGGCATTTGCTTGGCCGCCGCCGTCGGAAATGCGTCGGCGCAAGCCGGGGCTGGATTCCCCTTGAATGCGCCGGATGCGGCCCGGAGCGCGCTGTCGGCCGCCCGCCGGGAGGCCGCCGCCGCCCCGGTCGTCTTAGGCGGGATCCGGGAGGCCGCCGCCCCGGTCGTCGTCGGCGGGATTAGGATTTCCCTGAACGGCGACCGCGAAACCACCGGTGGGACCTTGGGTCTGGTGGTCCACCATCCTACTCTCGGCCACGTCGGCATCACCACCTTGGATGCGATCCTGCCACCGTATTCCGACGGCTTCTGCTGCCAAGAGGCGCGCGCCGACGATCAGGTCTTTGCCGAGGATGGGGCCCGGTCGAGCCCCATCGGAAGGGCGGCGCCGACCCATCGGCCCACCGTGAGCCAGGTAGGCTTCGTCCAGCAGAACGGCACGCGGCCATGGCGCCCTCGCGAAATCATGGGTTATGGGGGAGCCCAAGTCGTCAGCCATTACGACGGGATGACCCCGCTAAAAGGCGTCGCCGTCTCGAAGTTCGGCGCCGGGACAGGCCTGACCACCGGAGTCGTGGTAGAGGAAGGCGTCACGTTTTTCTTCCGCACGCTAGGCACCGTGACCGGCCTGATCGAGCTCAGAGGCGACTACGGCGCCTTCGCCGGGCGCGGCGATGCCGGCGCCGTGGTCGTCAGGCGGCTCTCTTCGGGAGAGTTGGAGGCCGTCGGCGTCATCATCGGCCTGAATGCCTCCCGTACTCGGGCCTACGCCGTGCCGATGAGCTACCTGCGCGAGGATTTCGGAATCACCCCCTGAACCATCTCGGCCCGGCGACCGTGGCGTGGGGCCGCGGCCAGGGCCTTCTCGACGCAGGCGCGCGCGATGACCTCGTCCCGGTCCGGGTCGAAACAGTGGGGGGAATTAAATCGCATCAGGGGCGTTCGGAATAGCCCTGCTCTGCAAAGCGCTTTCCTCCTTCAGCGTTATCTGATTTCACTCCCCGCCGTCCCCGCGCTACAGTCTGGGCATGGATGAGAATCGAGCGGGTTGGAAACGAATCATGCGGCTCTGCGGCATTTGCTTGGCCGCCGCCGTCGGGAATGCGTCGGCGCAAGCCGGGGCTGGATTCCCCTTGAATGCGCCGGATGCGGCCCGGAGCGCGCTGTCGGCCGCCCGCCGGGAGGCCGCCGCCGCGCCGTCCCGCGTCGCGGGTCAGGACATGGACGGCGCACAGCCGACCAGGCCCCGGGACCCCGTGCGCGTGGCCATCATCAGGGCGGCGATCGACGCCCTGAGCAGCGGCTGGCGCGACACCCGCGTCAGCGGGGCCCTGCGGCTGCTCAGGATGGACCCTCCGCCGAAGGAGGCCCTCGGGCCCTTAGTTCGAGCGCTGCGGGACGATGCGAACTATGTCCGCTACTATGCGATCCTGGCCTTGGCCCGCTTCGTCGACCTTGACGAGAGAGAACCGCTGGTCGCGCGTTTCAATGAGATGGCGGTCGAGGAGTTGGCCAGGATCATGATCCAGGACAGCGACAGAAACTGCAGGCTGTCGGCCGAGGAAGCGTTGGCGCAGATCCGCGCCAGGTCCCAATGACGCCCGCGCGTCCCGACCATGGCGTCTTCGTCCTCGCGCTGTCTATGGCGTTTGCCTCGCCGGCGTGGGCTCAGAACCTGAACGCGCCCGACGCGGCCAGGAACGCGCTGTCGGCCGCCCGCCAGGCGGCCGCCGGACTGCCATCGCGCGTCGCGGGCGCGGAGTTGGCCCCGCCTCGGGCGGCCATAGACCCGCTCTATGACCGGATCGTCGCCGGGTTCATCGCCACGCTGGGCCATCAGGACCCCGCGGCGCGTCATCGCGCCGCGCGCGGGCTCGAGGCGCTGGACCCTCCGCCCGTGGACGCCCTCGCCGCCCTGACGGCGCGGGTGGACGGCGACGCGAAGGCGGAGGTCCGCCTGGCCTCCATCCGCGCGCTGGGCCGCATCCTCTCGGTGTCCGATACGCCCGGGAGGCCCTCCCAGGAAGAGCTCAGGCGAAGGCTGGACGAACTGATGGGGAGGAGACGGTGGGATGATGACGGACACTACATCGAGCCGCGGCCGCGCCCGAGGCCGGTCGACCGCCGTGCGCTCGCCATCAGGACCCTGAGCTACGCCGCCATCTCGGACTCCGACGCGCGCTGCCGTGACGCCGCGCGCGCTGCCACGAGGGGGTTGGAAGCCAACCCGGCTTTCGTCTCCGGCCTGGCGGACGCCCTGCGCGGCGGGGAGCCCGAGACCGCCATCAGGGCCGCCGCCGCGCTCTCCCAGATGGGTCCGTCGGCCTACGCGGCCATCCCGACGATCGTCGGCCGGATCGCAGAAGGGCAGCCCGCCGCGGTCCGCCTGGCCTGCATCCAAGCCTTGGGGAGCATCGCCACACAGGGGACCGCCGCAGAGGCGGTCGAAGCCCTGGCGCGCGCGATGGTCGGGGACCCCGACGAAGCCTGCCGAAGCGCCGCGGCGGACGCCCTGGCCCGCATCCGGGCGCGGCCGTAGAAAACGGCGCCGCCCTCCCGTGCGGGAGGGCGGCGCTCCGTCGTGCCCGACCGGCTACTTTCCGAAGAACTTCCAGCGGCGCTGATGGTCCTCGCGCGCCGACGCCTTCGAGAGCAGGTGCTGCTCGACCCTGTGCCAGGACTCGCCCTCCTCGGCGGCCCCGCCCGTCATCTCGCTCCAGACCCTCTCGCTGCGCTCCTCGGCCTGCAGGCGGTCGAAGAGGAACGCTACGTCCTCGGGCTTCATGGTCTCCGCGGGCTTGCGCGCGCGGCGGACCACCTTCTTTACCTTCCGGACCGACGGACGGACGGACGCTTTGCGTCGAGCCATCGACACCTCCGCGCAGAGTTGGAACGCCGGATAGTATGGGGGGTGTTGTCCGGAATTTCAAGCCCCCCTACTCGGAGGGGCTGTGGCCGCCGGTCTCGGCCAGGGTGGAGAGGACCTCGTCGAAGACCGGGTTCTGGTGGCCTCCGATGAGCGTATAGCGCACCTTGTCTCCGACGATGTAGGCCTTGCGGTATTGGAACGGCTTCTCCACGGTCACGATGAAGGCCGGCATCCCGTTGACCACTGTGGTCCGGGGCGCATAGGTGGCCTTCTCCGTGTCGAGCTGGTGGGTCACCCACTCCTTGAGGGTGTCCATGCCCACGAAGCCCTGCGGCACCCGCCGGGGGATGACCTCCAGACGGAGGATGCCCAGGTGCTCGTAGAGGCCGTCGTTTATGAAATGCTGGGGGTCGGTCCCGGACGGGTGGACGTAGACGACCTCCATGGTCTTCTCGGCGTCCCGGAACGAGCCCGAGGCGCGGTAGCCGGCGGGCAGCTTCAGGATGAACTCATAGCTCCCCCGGAAGACCGAGGGCTCGGTCGGCGCCGGGGCGGGGTCCGCCGGCTTCTGGGCCTTCTCCGGGCGCCCCATCAGAAAGGACAGGGCCATCAGGCCGAGGCCCCCGCACAGGGCCCCGACGACGATGCCCGCGCGCGAGGCCTTGCGGCGCTTGAGCGGGACGGTGGGCGGGAGCGCCCCGGGGGGAGGAGGGGCCGGGATGGCGACGAGGGGGGGCATCACCGGCGCCGCCTCCTCCATGGCCTCCCGCAGGTCGGACTCGGACACCCCCTGCTCGAGCAGGTGCTTGCGCAGGGTCTCCCGACCGAAGGAGGCGACGTTCTCCCTTATATAGGAGACGATGCGGGGGTCCGCCATACACAGCGAGGATACCCCGCGGGCGGGGGGAATGCAATGTCGGCGGCATTACGAGAAGGTGTAGAATCGGGCTCTCGCGCCCGTAGCTCAGTGGTCAGAGCGGCCCGCTCATAACGGGTTGGTCGCAGGTTCGAACCCTGCCGGGCGCAGAGGTTCTTAGGTGAGGGGGACGGTGTCGGGCTCCGACTGGGCACCGGACGCCACGGCCGCCCGCGGGCCGTGGTCGATGTAGGTGTACTGCCTGAGCACCGACTCGTAGTAGTCGAGCAGGTCCACGCCTTCGCGCGGCTTGATGGTGCCGGCCTTCACCTGGGCGTCGAGCGCAGTGCGGACCATCTTCACTAGCTCGTATTCGCTGTACTGCGTGTCGTCGAGGACGTCCCGGACGGTCTGCCCGCGGATGACCTCTTCCACGTAATAGCCGCCCGGCTCCTCTTCGTCCTCGAAGACGTGCACCTCGTTGACGCGGCCGAACAGGTTGTGGATGTCCCCCATCGTCGCCTGATAGGCGCCCATCAGGAAGATGCCCAGGTAATACGGGTCGCTGTTGAGGTCGTGGACGGGCAGGGTCTCGCGCGGCCGCCCGCTCAGGACGTACTGGTCGACCTTCCCGTCCGAGTCGCAGGTGATGTCGACCAGGCCCGCCTCGCGCGTCGGCTGCTCGTCGAGGCGGTGCAGCGGCAGGATGGGGAACATGTGGTTGATGGCCCAGGAATCCGGCAGCGACTGGAACAGCGAGAAATTGACCAGGTACTGGTCGTGCAGGGTGTGGGCCATGTGCTGCACGTCCTCGGGGACGCTCTCGGCCTGGGGCAGCAGCCGGCGGATCTCGAGGCAGAGCCGCCAGAACAGGGTCTCGGCCTTCGCCTTCTGCTCCAGGTCGATGTAGCCCAGCCGGAACAGCGAGTTCGCCTCCTCGAGCCAGCGCAGGCCGTCGTGGTAGCTCTCCCCGATGTCCTCGACGTTCAGCCCGCGGATCGCGTCGCGGATCTCCTTGACCACGACGTGCTCGTCGGGGGTCTCGTCGACGTTGATCGGGGCGGCCCCGGTCTCGATCGACCCGAAGATGTTGACGACCAGCATCGCGTGGTGGGCGGCGGTGGAGCGGCCCGACTCGGTCACGATGTTGGGCTCGGGGACCTTCTCCTGGCCGCAGACCGTCTGGATCGAATAGACGAGCCCCCGCGCATACTCCTCGAGGGTGTAGTTCATCGAATGGTCGGTCGACGTCTTGGTCCCGTCGTAGTCGACGCCGAGGCCGCCGCCGCAGTCGAGGAATTCGAGCGGGACCCCCATCTTGCGCATCTTCGCGTAGATGCGGGTGGCTTCCTTCACCGCGTCCTGGATGGCCTGGATGTCGGTGATCTGGGAGCCGATGTGGAAGTGCAGGAGCTTCAGGCAGTCTAAGGCGCCTTCCGCCTTGAGCAGGTTGATGGCTCCCAGCAGCTCCGGCGTCGTCAGCCCGAACTTCGCCGCGTGGCCGCCCGAGGTCTTCCACTTGCCGCTGCCCTCGCTCGAGAGCTTCGTGCGCAGGCCGATCAGCGGGGTCACGCCCATCTCGCGCGAGGCCTTGAGCAGCAGGTCGAGCTCGCCGGGCTTCTCCACGACGACGAAGACCTGCTTGCCGAGCTTGAGCCCCAGGCAGGCCAGGCGCATCATCTCCGTGTCCTTGTAGCCGTTGACGATGGTGAGGCCGTCGGCGCGGTTCATCGCCAGCACGGCCATCAGCTCCGGCTTCGAGCCCGCCTCGAGGCCCATGCGGTAGGGCTTCCCGGCCTCGAGGACCTCCTCGACGACCTCGCGCAGCTGGTTGACCTTTATCGGGTAGACGCCCTGGTACTTGCCCTGGTAGGAGTGCTCCTCGATGGCCCGGCGGAAGGTGCGGTTGAGCAGGTTCACCCGGTCGTGCAGGACGTCCTGGAACCGGATGAGGACGGGGAGCTTGATCCCCCGTTGGACGACGTCGTCGACGATGGACTTGATGTCGATGGTCTGGCGCGCGGTGCGCTTGGGCTGGTAGACGACGTGGCCGTTCTCGGCCACCGCGAAATAGTTCTGCCCCCAGCCCTTGATGTTGTAGAGCTTCGCCGAATCCTTCGTGGACCAGCCGTTCGCCATCGCGTCATTATCGCTTTTATCCGAGTGGCCTTCAACCTGGACCGCGCCGCGCGCGCGCGCTATACTGGGGACGATGCGCCTAGCGGGACTCCCCATCCTCCTCGCCGTGCTCGCGGCGTCCTCAGGGCTGGCCGCGGTCTCCCCGGACGGACGGCTGAGCTGGGAGCCCGGCGACGACCATGTCGACATGCGCCGCCCCTCGGGGTTCCGGACCCGGGGCCGCGAGGTCCCGCTCCCTGCGCTCGAGAAGGGCGCGCGCCGCAGCGTCGTCTTCGCCCCGCGCGGGGAGAGCTTCGCCGTCCTCGACCAGGCTACCGCCGCCGTGGGGCTCCATCAGGACTCCCCGCGCGGGTCCCGGGCGGCGCAGGCCTTCGTGGCGGGGGCGACGCTGCGCATGGTGGCCTTGAACGGGCGGGTCCTGTGGACCAAGAAGATGCCGGAGACCCACGCCGTCGGCGGCGAGGGCGTCCTGCAGCCGCTGGCGCTCGGCGGCGACGGCTCCGCGGCCCTGCTGCTCCAGGACGTCGACCCCTACACCAAGGCGCGCCCGCTGGTCATCGTGTTCGACCCCAAGGGCCGCGAGCGTCTGCGCCTCGACTACACCGCCTGGAGCCGCGTCGACGAGATGCTGCTCTCCGACGACGGCGCCTGGCTGGCCCTGCGCGGCATCGGGCGCGTCCCGGACCAGGAGGCCTGGGGCGCCGCGCTCGGGCACTACCGCCTAGCCGACGGGGACCGGACGGTCCTCTCGGCGGCCGCGGCCTCCGGAGGGAGCAGCCTCCAGGCCTTCGCGGGCGACGGGGCCGTCTGCTGCCTGCGCGAGGGAAAGTCCCTCGTGTCGGTCGGCCACGACGGCGTACGCCAGGCCCTGACGCGCGAGGAAGCGGCGGCGCGCTTCCTCCTGAAGCCGTGAGGGCCCTCCTCCTCGCCGCGCTGGCCGCGCTGTCCCCCGCGCGGGGCGCGCCGTCCCCCGCCGACGCCGAGACCGCGCGCCTCGCGGCCCAGGGCTACCGCCCCGGCGCCTCCGCCCGCGCCCGGCTCAAGGACGGCGAGGTGCGGGCCGTCGTGTACTCGAAGGAGGACGGCTCGCAGCGGCTCTACATCTACCGCCGCGAAGGGGCGTCCTTGAAGACCCTGCACATGGAGCTCGGCGGCTCGCAGCACATAGAGCTGGCCTCCATCCACGAGGGGGGGGCGCTGCCCGACCTGGCGGGGGACGGCTCGCGCGTCATCGCCTACCGCACCATCCTGCCGCGCCTCGACCAGGACCAGCTCTCGGTGATGCTCTGGCGCGCGGGCCGCCTCGAGAAGCTCGGGCGCGTTCCCGGCGGGCGCTTCGAGGACGTCGACGGGGACGGCCGCCTGGAGGTGGTGGGGCGCGAACGGCCGCTGGGGGCGCTCTTCTCGCTCTCGTGCAGCTCGTTCCACACGATGGCCCAGGCCGCCTGGCGCACGAGCGTCCATTCCCTGAGGCAGGGCCGGCTCGTGAAGACCTCGGAGTCCCACCGGCCGTTCTTCGACCGCCGCATCTCGGACACGAAGTCCCGCATCGCCGGAATCGACGCGCGCTCGACCGAGGACTACGGGGGGTTCCTGGGCCTGACCCTGTCGCTCTACTTCGACTACGCGGAGAGCGGGCGCGGGCGGGAGGGCTGGAAGGAGTTCGAGGGCTCGTATCCGGTGCGCGCCTCGGACCCCGGCCCGGTCAAGAGGTGCCTCACCCAGATGCGCGACGAGATCAGGTCGCGGCTCGACATCCCCGACGAATGGGCCTCTAGGCCCTGAGCTCGGACAGGCCCAGGTAGGGCCTGAGGGGCTCCGGCACGGCGACCGAGCCGTCGGCCCTCTGGAAGTTCTCCAGCACCGCCACCATCACGCGCCCGACCGCCAGGCCCGAGCCGTTGAGGGTATGGACGAACTCGGTGGGGCCCTTGGGTCCCCGGCGCAGGCGCGCCCCCATGCGGCGGGCCTGGAAGTCGCCGCAGTTCGAGCAGGAGGAGACCTCCCGCCAGCGGCGCTCCGAAGGGAGCCAGACCTCGAGGTCGTAGGTCTTGCAGGCCGAGAAGCCCATGTCGCCCGTGCACAGCTCCACCACGCGGTGCGGCAGGCCCAGCGCGCCGAGGACACCCGCGGCGTGCGAGACCAGCTCCTCGAGCGCCCGCATGGAGTCCTCCGGCCGGGTCACCCACACCAGCTCCACCTTCTCGAACTGGTGCTGCCGGATGAACCCCTTGACGTCCTTGCCGTAGGAGCCGGCCTCCTGGCGGAAGCAGGGCGTCAGGGCCGTCAGCTTCATCGGCAGGGCCGCCGCGTCCAGGATCTGCTCGCGCACGAGGTTCGTCAGCGGGACCTCGGAGGTGGGGATGAGATAGAGCGGCCCGCCGCCCTCCTGCCCGCTCGGGACCGTCTTGTAGAGGTCCTCTTCGAACTTGGGGAGCTGGCCGGTCCCCTCCAGGACCTCGGGGCGCACGAGGTAGGGCACCCAGACCTCGGTATAGCCGTTCTCGCGGGTGTGCCGGTCCAGCATGAACTGGGCGATGGCGCGGTGCAGGCGCGCGCCTGCGCCGCGCAGGACGGTGAAGCGCGAGCCGCCCAGGCGCGCTCCGGCGTCGAAGTCCATGGCCCCCAGGGCGGTCCCCAGCTCCGCGTGGTCCTTGGGCTTGAAGCCCGGCGCCGGAGGCTCGGGGTCGGAGCGCACCACGCGGTTGTCCGCCTCGCTCTTTCCGACGGGCACGCCGGGGTCGGGGAGGTTGGGGATGCCGAGCAGGACCTCGCGCAGCCCCGCCTCGAGGGCGGAGAGCTCCGCCTCCTTGGCCGGCATCACGGCCTTCAGGACCGCCACCTCGTCGAGCAGGAGCTTCGCGCGCGGCTCGTCCTTGGCCGCCTTCGCCGCGCCGATGGCCTTCGAGGCCTCGTTGCGCTTGGCGCGCAGCAGCTCGACCTCGGCCAGCAGTACGCGGTGGCGCCCGTCGAGCTCGAGCGCCTTCTCCAAGGCCTCGAGGCTGCGCCCGCCGCGGTCGGCTATGCCCTTGCGCACGCGCTCCGGGTCCCCCCGCAGGAGCTTGGGGTCGAGCATCAGGGGGCCGCCGTCTGGGGCGCCCGGGCGGGGGCGGGCCGCCATTCCACGGGGACGGTCTTCGTGACCACGCGGCCGGCGAGGTCCTCTCCCTTCCTCGGCTCTATGAGCGCGTCGATGCGCAGCGCGTCGGGCCATAGGCCCGCCGAACGCAGCTTCTTGAGGTGCCCGACCAGGGCCACGCGGTTGACCGGGAGGTTGACCGCCACCCCGCGTCCCCGGGCGACGCGCGGGACATGGCGCTCCTCGAGGAGGAACGGCACGCTCCAGGCCCCTTCCCCGTCGGTCCCGATGCGCTTGACCCGCGCGCTGATGGAGAAGCGGATGACCACCCCCGACTCGACGCGCGGGCCCTCGTTGTCCACCGTCAGGACGGCGCGCAGCACCGTGGCGGGCTTGCCGTCGGGGGGGAGGAGGAGGCTCTCGATGGTATGGAAAACCGGGCTGCCCTTCTTCGCGGTGATGGAGACCTGCAGCGCCGCCGACGAGACGGTCATCCCGGCCCACGAAGGGGCGGCCAGGGCCATGCTCAGGAGGAGGGCCGGCGTCACGGCGGGATTATACGATATACGTCGAAATTGACCGCGGCCGTCAGGAGGCCCTTCTTGCGGCGCACGCGCAGGCCGTCATAGGTGGCGGCCCGGACGTCGAGGCCGGGCCTCTCGCCCGGCTCCAGGGCCCTCCAGCGCACCGCCGCGCTCAGAGAGGTCGGGCCGGCCTCGGAGAACCTCACCTCCGCGGCGACCTCGCCTTCGACCGACAGCCGGAAGATGAGCTCCTCGAGCCAGGCCACGAGCAGGTCCTCGGCCGTCTCGAAGCTCAGCGAGAGGCCCTCGGCCCTGGCCCCCCGGCCCGCCTTGAGCCCGGCCAGGGCGCGCAGCCCCCTGGCCGCGTTGCCGTAGAGCTCCGGCCACGTGCTCCCGCTCAGGCGCAGGCCCGCCTCCGCCTCCGGGACGACGAAAAAAGCGGGCGCGGGAGCCCTCCGGCTCCCGCGCCCACTGGACCCGCGCCCAGGCCGCCTAATCGGACTTCGGCAGCTCGAGCTGTCCCCCGCCGTCGGCCTGCTCCTTGACGACGGGAGCGACCCGCGCGACCTTGTCGCCCTCCTTCAGGCGGACCAGGCGCACGCCCTGGGTGTTCCTCGAGATGGTCTTGATGTCCTTGCACTGCATCCGGATGGTCATGCCGCCCTCGGTCATCACCATCAGGTCGTCGTCGTTGGTGACGAGCTTGATGCCGATGACGCAGCCGTTGCGGTCGTTCGACTTGATCGTGATGACGCCGCCGCCGCCGCGGTGCTGGTCGCGGTACTCGGCCAGCTCGGTGCGCTTGCCGTGGCCGTTCTCGCAGACCGTCAGCAGCGTCTTCTTCGCCTTCGGCGCGCACGCCTCCATCCCGACCACCTGGTCGGTGTTGTCGAGCCGTATCCCGCGCACGCCCCGGGCCTGGCGCCCCATCTCCCGGATGTCCGTCTCCGGGAAGCGGATGGCCATGCCTTCCTTGGTCCCGATCAGGATCTCGTCGGCGCCGTGGGTGCGCTGCACCTCGACGAGGACGTCGCCCTCCTCGAGGCCGATGGCGGCTATCCCCGAACGCCGTATGTTGGCGAAGTCGGAGAGGGCCGTCCTCTTCACGGTGCCGTTGCGCGTGCACATCGCGAGGAAGCTCTCCTTGCCCTTGGCCTCCTCGAAGGAGCGGATGGCGATGACCGAGGTGATCTTCTCCTCGCCGGTTATCTGCAGGAGGTTGACCAGGGCCTTGCCCCGGCCGGTGCGGTTGCCTTCGGGGACCTCGAAGGCGCGCAGCGCGTAGACCTTCCCGCGGTTCGTGAACATCAGCAGCGTGGCATGGCTGTCGGTCACGAAGAGGTGCTCGATGAAGTCCTCCTCCTTGACCTCCTGCCCGGTCACCCCCTTGCCGCCGCGGCCCTGCACGCGGTAGGTGTCGACGGGGATGCGCTTCACGTAGCCGCCGTTGGAGAGCGTGATGATGACCTCTTCCTTCTGGATGAGGTCCTCGAGGGTCATCTCGGCCGCCTCGGTGGTGATCTGGGTCTGGCGCCCTTTGCCGAACTTGGCCTTGACCTCTTCGAGCTCCTTGATGACGATGGCTAGGACCTTCTTGACGTCCGCCAGGATGGACTTGAGCTCGGCGATGCGCTTGACCAGGCCGTCGTACTCCTCCTGGAGCTCGTCGACCGACAGGCGCGTCAGGTTCGCCAGGCGCATGTCGAGGATGGCCTGGGCCTGGGCCTTCGACAGGTCGAACTCGGCGATGAGCTTGGTGCGGGCGTCCTCGGTGTCCTTGGCGCCGCGGATGATCTTGATCACCTTGTCGATGTTCTTGACCGCGACGATGAGGCCTTCGAGGATGTGGGCCCGGTCGAGGGCCTTCTTGAGCTGGAACTTGGTGCGCCGCACCACGACCGTCTTGCGGTGCTGGACGAAGTGCCCGAGCATCTCGCGTATGGGCAGGACCCGGGGGCGCCCGTCCACCAGCGAGAGCATGATGACGCCGAAGCTGGTCTCGAGCTGGGTGTGCTTGTAGAGCTGGTTGAGGACCACGTTCGCGTTGCCGTCGCGCTTGATCTCGATGACGACGCGCATCCCGGTCCGGTCCGACTCGTCGCGGATGTCCGAGATGTCGGGTATCTTCTTGTCGCGCACGAGGTCGGCGATGGTCTCGAGCAGGGTGGCCTTGTTGACCATGTACGGGAGCTCGGTGACGATGATGGCCTGGCGCCCGCCCTTGATGTCCTCGATGTCGGTGCGAGCCTGGGTCCGGACCGAGCCGCGCCCGGTCTCGAAGTAGTCCCGGATGCCGGCCTTGCCGCGGATGATGCCGCCGGTGGGGAAGTCCGGGCCCTTGAGGATCTTCATGAGATCCTTGATCTCGATCTTGGGCTCGTTGGCCACCGCCACGGCCGCGTCGCAGACCTCGGCGAGGTTGTGCGGCGGGATATTGGTGGCCATGCCGACCGCGATGCCCTGCGAGCCGTTGACGAGGAGGTTCGGGACCCTGGACGGCAGCACGGTCGGCTCGGCGGTCGTCCCGTCGAAGTTGGGCACGAAGTCGACGGTCTCCTGGTCGATGTCGGCCAGGAGCTCCTCGCCGACCTTGGCCAGGCGGCACTCCGTGTAGCGGTAGGCCGCCGCCGGGTCGCCGTCCACCGAGCCGAAGTTGCCCTGCCCGTCGATGAGGGGGTGGAGCAGGGAGAAGTCCTGCACCATGCGGACCATCGCGTCGTAGACGGCGGAGTCGCCGTGCGGGTGGTACTTCTTGAGCACCTCGCCGACCACGCCGGCGCACTTCGAGTACTTCTTGTT
>JACRDU010000109.1 GCA_016218495.1 Elusimicrobiota bacterium | reverse complement strand
GGTCACCGCGTGAGCGGGCACGCGGACGGCCAGGGTACGGGCTCCGGGCGAAAGCAGGCGGCGGCCCGCCTTGGTCGGCTGCAGCACCAAGGTGAGCGCCCCCGGCCAGAACGCCCGGGCCAGGGCGGCGGCCTCCGGGCCGAACTCGGCCCAGCGCCGCGCGTCCTGCGTCGAATGTACCAAAATCGGCAGGGGCTTGGCAGGGTCTCGCCCCTTGAGCGCGTAGAGACGGGCCGTGGCGGCCGGGAGCAGGCCGTTGGTGCCCACCCCGTATACCGTGTCCGTCGGGAAGACCACCAGCGCGCCGCCGGCGGCGGCGGCCGCGGCCGGGGCCAGCAGGGCGGGGGAGGGCGGGGACCCGGCGGGGACCACGATGACGCGGGTCACTCGGGCGTCTCCTTGCGGGGGAGGGGGTGGAAGCAGGCCACGAATTCGCCCAGGATCTCCGCGCGCGCGTCCAGGACCGCCTTCACCTCGGCCACGCTCCCGGTCAGCCATTCCTCGTGCACCTTGGTGAGCTCGCGGCAGAGGGCGGCCTGGGCGCCCGGCCCGAGGGATTCGGCGGCGTCCTCCAGGAGGGCTTTGATGCGGAAAGGGGATTCGTAGACGACCAGGGTCCGTTCCAGCGCGGCGGCTTGCGCGAGCAGGCGGCGGCGTTTGCCGGAGGTGCGCGGAAGGAATCCCAGGAAGACGAAGGAGTCGCCCGGCAGGCCCGAGGCGGCGACCGCCGCGGCGGCGGCGCAGGGCCCCGGGACCGAGACGATGGCGACGCCTGCGGCGCGGGCCTCCTGGACTATGCGCAGGCCCGGGTCGCTGAGGACCGGGGTCCCCGAGTCCGACACCAGCGCCAGGTCGTCTCCGCGGGTGAGCCGGTCCAGCATCCGGGCGACCCCGCGCGGGTCGCGGTCGTCGTAGCGCGTCAGCGGCGTGGAGAGCCCCAGGTGGGTCATCAGCCCCACCGTCCGGCGCGTGTCTTCGCAGTAGACCCCGCGCACCTCGGCGAGCACGCGCCGGGCGCGCAGCGAGAGGTCCTCGAGGTTGCCCAGC
This sequence comes from Elusimicrobiota bacterium, assembly GCA_016218495.1. GTDB lineage: Bacteria > Elusimicrobiota > Elusimicrobia > UBA1565 > UBA1565 > SCTT01. The sequence continues at coordinate 12,978 of JACRDU010000109.1, read as the reverse complement.
GGGGTGGCGACCAGGTAGAGGCTCAAGCGGCTGACCCGACCCGGGGCTCGGCCCGCAGGAAGGCGTCGACGACCTTGGGGTCGAACTGGGCGCCCGCCCCCTTCTGCAGCTCGGCCGTGGCTGCCTCCCTGGACAGCGCCTTGCGGTAGGGGCGGTCGGAGAGCATGGCCTCCCAGGCGTTGATCACCGCGACGACGCGGGAGCCCAGCGGGATCTCCTCGCCGCGCAGGCCTTCCGGATAGCCCTTCCCGTTGAACCACTCCTGGTGGTAGAGGACCATCTTGGCCACCGGACCGAGGAACTTGACCCGCGCCAAGATGCGGTGGCCGATGGCGGTGTGCTTCTTGACCTGCTCGAACTCCTCGGGGGTGAGCTTCCCGGGCTTGGCCAGCAGGGCCTGGTCTATGCCCATCTTGCCGATTCCGTGCAGGGCCATCGCGTACTCGACGTAGCGCGCCATCTGGTCGGGCAGGCCCAGCTCGCGGGCCGTGGCGCCGGCCAGCCGGCGGGCGCGCTCGGCGTGGTCCTGCTTGTAGAGGTCCTTGGCGTCCACGGCCCGGGAGAGCATCTGGACCATCTCGAGGAAGAAGACCTGCAGGTCGTCGTACATGCGCTGCTGATGGAGCACGAGGGCCGTCTCTGCGGCCAGCAGGGAGAGCAGGCGCAGCTTGGCCTCGTCTGGGGCGGCGCTGCCGGCGGCGTCGTCGATGTTTATGACGCCGATGGGCTTGGAGCCCAGCAGCATCGGCACCGAGAGGATGGGCTCCCGTCCTGCCCAGCTGCCGGGCTTATCGACGAAGCGGGCGTCGCCCTCCGGGTTGGGCAGGTAGAGGGGCCGCGCGGAGGCGAAGGCCCGGCCCGCCACCCCTTCCCCCGGCTTGAGCGAAAGGGTGGGGGGCGGGTCGGTGGCCGGCATCCGGGCGGCCACCACGGACAGCAGGTCCGTCTCCGCGTCGTAGAGCATGGCCGTCCCGCGCGAGGAGCCCATGAGGCGGCAGGCGTGGTCCAGGGCCAGAGTGCAGAGCTCCTGGTGCGAGACCGTCCCGGCGCGGGAGGCCCCGTACTCCTGCAGGGCGGCCAGCATGCTGAGCAGTTCGTCGAGCCGCCCGAGCGGGAGCGGGGCGCCGGAGCCCGAAAGCGCGGGGTCGGGCGCGGCCAGGCGGGCCGCGTAGAGCTCCCTCAAGGCCCAGAGCAGGCCGGCGGCCAGGGCCGCGCAGAGCACAGCGAGGAGGCAGGTCACCGCCATCGCGGGGAGTCTACCAATTACGGCGCGGTCGACCGAGCGCTATCGCGAGGAAGTGCCGCCTCCTAGTCCTTGGGAGCGGCGAGTTCGCGGCGCGCGTTGGCCTTGTTCTCCGCGTCGGGGTCGTGCTCGGCGACCCAGAGCAGCAGGGTCCTGTAGTCGCCGGGAGGCATCATCGAGCGGAGCTGGAAGAGGGCGCTGGCCCGGGCCAGCGCGTCCTTCGCCTCCAGCACATATTCCCGCAGCACGGGGATGGCCTTCTCATGGCGCGAGGCGAACAGGGCGGCGTCGAGCAAGGGGCGGTCCGCGGCGGAGGCTTTGGCGCGTTCGGCCAGGAGCCTGTCGACGTCCTCGGGGGCGGCGGCGATGCCCAGCTTGATGGCCGCGCGATGGCGCGTCTCGCGGCGCTTGGCCGTCAGGAGCAGGGTCCAGAGCCTGTCCTTGGTCTGCTCGAGCGAAGCGCGGGGCACGTCGGCTCCCCAGGCGGCCGCGGCGCGCTCCTGGTCGGCGTCGCGGCGCGATTCCGACCAGGCCACGAACTCGGGCAGCGCGGCCGTCCAGAACCGGGACGCCGCGACCTCGGCCACGGCGGGGGCCTCCTTCGCCCTCTTGAGGACCAGGGGGAGGGCCTTTTCCCCTTCCCAATCCGCGATGACGGTCAACGCATGCACCTGCAGATACCACTTGTTGGCGTCCACCGGGCTCATCGACAGGGTCGGCTGGGGGAAGGGCAGGGGCCTTTCGGCGAAGGCGCGGATGAGGTCCAGGCTCTTCGCGGAGCGCACGCGGCCGGCCCCGACGAGCCCCAGGGCCTGGAAGATGGGGTCCTCGTCGCCCATCAGGGCTTCGAAGAAAGGGGCGGTCTCGGTATCGGCCGGGCCCAGGAGGCTCAGGCTGGCATCCACGGAGGCGCGCACCGCGGCGTCGTTGCGGCCGTAGAGGTTGAGCATCCAGCGCAGGTCGGCCCCGGGACGGGGTTTGGTCCGGGCTAAGCGTTCGAGCAGGCGCGTTCGGTCAGCGCCTTTGACGGCGTTCACCCAGGCTTGGGCCAATTCGGCCACGCCCCAGTCCGGAGCGATGACCACGTCGGGGGCCTCGGTGAAAAACGACTCCCCGTCCCGTTCCAGAGGGGTGGGCTCGGCGCTCTCTGGAAGCGTTATTATTTCGACAGATTCTCCCTGGTTGACCACCTCGTGGCGGGGGGCGGAGGCGGCGCTTGTGGCCAAAAAGGCCACAGTCAGCAACCCCTTCATCTGAGGGCCTCCAGCAGGGCGTCTATCTGGCTCTCCCGGTAACCGTAGGCCGTGAGGGCCGTGGCGCCCGCATCGAGCAGGTCCAGGTCCGAAGGGCTGCGCAGGAGGACGTTGACGACCTTGCCCGGGACGGTCCGGCGGAGCAGTTCCAGGGTCCGGCGCTGGCCGGGGAAGCGGCGGGCCTCGAAGCAGAAGAAGAGCACGATGTCGGCCGTCTTGGCCGCGTGAGCCAGGCCGGCGGGCGGCCGTTCGGTCATGACCGGGGAGAGCGACCAGGTCAAGCGGGCGGGCCAACGGGTCAGGGCGGCGCGCACGCGGGCGCCCGGGGCCAGGGGTCCCCCTTCGAAGGCGAAGCGTTCACGGACCTCGCGCAGGTCGGGCCAGACCGCGAGGACGCGGGGCTTGGTCCAAGCCGGCCAGCGCAAGGGCAGGGTGGGCGCGCCCACGCGCAGGACTTCCACGGCGCGGCGGGCTATGTCGGAGGCCAGCGCGCGCGGGGGCCGGGGCGGGACGGCGGCCGGGGTTCCAGCGCCGGGGGAACTCGGAGACGCGGCGCCCCAGAGCCTTGAGTTCGGCGGGGGCGAGAAGCCCTCCCTCGAGGGCCAGGCCCACCGCTTCGGCGGCCTCGCGCATCAGGCTCTCCCCATGGGCCACGATGAGCAGGTCGTGCCCGGCTCCCAAGGCCTCCACCGCCGCTGTCCCCAGGGGCATGCGTTTGGTGACGGCGCCCATGCACAGGTCGTCGGAGACGATCAGGCCGCGGTAGCCGAGCTTCTTGCGCAGGAGCCCGTGGACGGCCTTGCGCGAAAAGGTGGCCGGCGTCCTTCGGTCGATGGCGGGCATCAGGACATGGGAGGTCATGATGGACGCCACCCCGGCCCGGATGGCGTCCCGGAAGGGCGTCAGATGGACGTTCTCCAGCTCGCCGCGGGATACCTTTATGAGGGGGAGGTCGACATGGGCGTCCATGTTGGCTGCCCCCTTGCCGGGGAAGTGCTTGGCGCAAGCGGCGACTCCGTGGCCTTCTTGGCCACGGATGAAGGCCGCCCCCAGCCTACCGACCAGGACGGGGTCGCGCCCGAAGGAGCGGATGCCGATACCGGGGTTGTAACCAGGCCCCAGCACGTCGAGGACGGGGGCCAGGTTCAGGTTGACGCCCATCGCGGCCATCTCGCGCGCCATCACCGCGCCGGCGCGTTCGGCCAGGACGGGGTCGCCGATGCGGCCCAAGGCGGCGCTGCCCGGGAAGAACGTCACCCCGTGGGTGAAGCGCAGCACCCAGCCGCCCTCATGGTCGATGGAGACGATGAGGCGCCGGCCCAGGGCGTCCTCGAGGCCGTGGACCAGGCCGCGGACCTGGGCCGGGCTGGTGATGTTGCGGGCCAGGAGGAGGATGCCGGCGGCGTCCGTGTCCTTCAACAGGCGGACGACGGGGCGGGAAACGCGGGCGCCTTCGAAGCCGAAAAGGAAGGGAGCGGGCATGCCCCGATGTTAACACTTTGGCCGCGAATGGAAAATCAGGGTCTGACCCTTGTGGGAACTACTGGGGCGCGGCGGGGTCGGGCTGGGCGAGCTGGTAGAGCTCGTAGCCGGCGTTGTAGACGGTGAAGACGGAGTCCTGCACCTCGACGACGGCGCGCAGCAGGTGCTCGGAGGAGAAGCGGAAGAAGTCGTCGCCGGCCCAGGACTCGGCCTTGACGGCGGCGTGCGAGGCCGAGGTGTCGAGGTAGAGGTCGTTGAGGCGCAACTGGATCTGCTGGATCTGGGCTATGACGAGCATGGCGTTCTCGACCAGCTTGGCGTCGGGCAGGGCCTGGGTCTGGCACAGGCGCAGCCGGGCGGTCAGGTAGTAGAGGTTGTTGCGCACCTGCTCGGCGCCCTTGGCCAAGGTCTGGAAGTTGCCTTGGATGACGGCCAGCGAGGGGTTCGGGTCCTCCTGGGCGTAGGCGTAGCGCAGGTTCTCGCCCTGGGACTTGGCGTAGTTGCGGATCTGCTCGAGGTTGGCGGTCTGCTGGGCGGCCTGGTAGGCGATGGTCTTGACCACCTCCAGCAGCTTGGGGTCGGCGGAGACCCTTGCGGCGCGGTCGCGCGCCTGCAGGAGGGCGTCCCAGACGTAGCGCTCCTGCCACAGGGTGGCCGAGTCGGCGTCGACCGCCGCGGCGGGGGAGCAGAGGAAGGCCAGCAGGGCCAGGGCCCGCATGGGGCAACTGTAACAGGAAAGCGCGCGGGGCGGAAGGGCTCGCCTTGACCCTCCCGGGGGGGAAGGTGATACACTGCCGCCACCCCCATGAAGACGACTCCCCACCTCGCGCTCGCCCGGAAATACCGCCCGCAGAAGTTCGAGGACGTGGTGGGCCAGGACGCCGTCTCGACGACGCTGCGCAACGCCGTCGCCTCCGGCCAGACCGCCCACGCCTACCTCTTCTACGGCCCGCGCGGCGTGGGCAAGACCACCTCGGCGCGCCTCTTGGCCAAGGCCCTCAACTGCAGGAAGGGCCCCACGCCGGACCCCTGCGGCGAATGCCCGTCCTGCGTCGAGGTGGCGGCGGGCTCCGGCATCGACGTGCTGGAGCTCGACGCGGCGAGCAACACCCAGGTCGACAAGATCCGCGAGATGATCATCGAGACCGTCTCCCTGGCCCCTTCGCGCGACAAGCACAAGATCTTCATCATCGACGAAGTCCACATGCTCTCGAACGCGTCGTTCAACGCGCTGCTCAAGACCCTCGAGGAGCCGCCGGCGCACGCCGTCTTCATCCTGGCCACCACCGAGCTGCCCAAGATCCCCGCCACCATCGTGTCGCGCTGCCAGCGCTTCCGCTTCCGGGCCGTCGGGCCCGAGCTGGCCGTGCCGGCCCTGGAGCGCATAGCGAAGGCCGAGAAGGCCAAGGCCGAGCCCGAGGCGCTGCTGCTCATCGCCAAGGCCGCCGGCGGGGCCCTGCGCGACGCCCTGTCCCTGTTCGACCAGGCCATGGCCTTCGCCGACGGCAAGGTCACCGCGCAGACCGTGGCCGAGCTGCTCGGCGTCCTGCCCGAGGACATCCTCCTGGCCGCGACCAAGGCGGTGCTGGCCAAGGACGCCGCCGCGCTGTCCGAACAGCTGGCGCGCGTCGACGCTGAAGGCTTCGACCCCGCGCAGCTGCTCAAGGACCTGCGCGAGCGCCTGCAGGCCCTCTACCGCCGCGCGCTGGGCGTGGGAGAGGAGCCCGGGCCGGGCTGGGGCGAGCTGGCCTCGCATTCCCCCGAGACGTATTCCTTCCTCATCAAGCGCGTGAACCGCACGCTCGAGGACCTGCGCACCTCGGATTCCCCGCAGCTGACCTTCGAGCTGGGCGTCTACGGGCTGCTCGAGTCCGCCTACGACCTGCGCGCCTGGGTGCAGCGCCTCGAAGCGCTGGAGCGGCGGGGCGGCGGGGCCGCCCCCAAGCCCCCGGAGGCGGCGCTTCCTCGCGACAGCGCTCGGCCGGCTGTCCCGGCCGCGGCTCCCGCCCCCGTCGCCGCGCCTGCGCCCGTCTCGAAGGCGCCCGCGCACCCGGGGGACCCCGCTGCGGCGTGGAGCGCGGCGCTGGCGGCCCTGGAAGCCGACAAGCCCGCGCTGGCCATGGCGCTCTCGGCGGCCAAGCTGACCGTCCTGGGGCGGGATTGGAAGCTGGCTTTCAAGACGCCCTTCGACGCCACCAGGGCGGCCAACGAGAAGGCGCTCATCGAGGAGCGCCTGCGCGCGGCGGGAGCCCAGGCCTCGCTCTCCTTCGCCGCCGAGGGCGCTGGCGCGCCCGGGGCCGGCGACGATGAGGGCGCGGAAGGGGCGCCGGCCGAAGACCCCGCCGTGAAGAAGGCCTTGGGCGTCTTCGGAGGCCGCGTGCGGCCGCCCGCGAAGAAGAAGCCTTGAAGAGCTTCGAGAAGCTAGTGGCGAACCTGCGCCGCCTGCCCGGCATCGGCCCCAAGCAGGCCGAGCGCCTGGCGCTGCACCTCCTGCGCGCGCCCGCCGCGGAGTCGGAGGCCCTGGCCGCGGCGCTCCGGGAGGCGAAGGCCCGCGTCCGGCCCTGCTCGGTCTGCCTCGACTATACGGAAGGCGACACCTGCAGGCTCTGCTCCGACCCCGGCCGGGACCGCTCCGTCGTCTGCGTCGTGGAGCAGCCCACGGATGTGGACGCCGTCGAGCGCTCGCGGAGCTTCGGCGGCCTATACCACGTGCTGCACGGCCGCCTCTCGCCCATCCACGGGGCCGGCCCCGAGGCGCTGCGCCTGGCCGAGCTCGAGGCGCGCCTGAAGGCGGGCGGCATCAGCGAGGTCATCCTCGCAACCGACCCCGATACCGAAGGGGAGGCCACGGCCCTCTTCCTGGCCCAGGTCCTCAAGCCCTATCCCGTCCGCGTGACGCGTCTGGCCCAGGGCGTGCCGATGGGCGGGCACCTCGACTATCTTGACGAACAAACGGTCTCCTGCGCGGTCAAAGCGCGGCGGGATTTCACCAGCAGCTAGGGAGCCAACATGCGATACGAGAACATCCTGGAGACCATCGGCAACACCCCCATCATCCGCTTGGGCCGCCTGGCGCAGGGGCTCAAGCCGAAGATCTACGTGAAGGCCGAGTTCTTCAACCCGGGGGGCTCGGTCAAGGACCGGATCGCCGTCGCGATGATCGAGGACGCCGAGAAGCGCGGCAAGCTCAAGCCCGGCGGCACCATCATCGAAGGCACCTCGGGCAACACCGGCATCGGCCTGGCCCTGGTGGCGGCGCAGCGCGGCTACAAGCTCATCTTCACCATCACCGACAAGCAGTCGCGCGAGAAGATCAACTTCCTCAAGGCCCTGGGGGCCGAGGTCATCGTCTGCCCGACCGCCGTCGAGCCCGCCGACCCGCGCTCGTACTATTCGGTGGCCGCCAAGCTGGCCAAGGAGATCCCCAACGCCTACTACCCGAACCAGTACGAGAACCCGGAGAACCCGGCCGCGCACTACCGCAGCACCGGCCCGGAGCTCTGGAAGGACACCGACGGGAAGATCACCCACTATGTGGCCGGGATGGGGACGGGCGGGACGATCAGCGGCGCGGCCAAGTATCTCAAAGAGAGGAACCCGAAGGTCAAGGTGGTCGGCGTCGACCCCATCGGCTCGCTCTATTACGAGAAGATCAAGTTCAACCGCCTCGGGACGGCGCGGCCCTACGTGGTCGAGGGCATCGGCGAGGACATCTTCCCGGGGACGATGGACCTGAAGATCGTCGACGACGTCATCCAGGTCCCGGACAAGGACTGCTTCCTGATGACGCGCCGCCTGGCGCGCGTCGAGGGCATCTTCACCGGCGGCTCCGGCGGGGCCGCGGTCTGGGCGGGGCTCAAGACGGCCGAGAAGCTCAAGTCCTCCGACCTGATGGTCATCCTGCTGCCCGACACCGGGATGCGCTACCTCTCGAAGATCTACAACGACGAGTGGATGAAGGAGCACCAGTACGTCGAGGACTCGGTCCGCCTCTCCGCCGGCGACCTGGTGCGCATGAAGAAGAGCGCGCGCAAGCTGCTCTCGGCCGACCCCAAGGACACCCTGCTGGCGGCGCTCTCCAGGATGCGCAAGCTCGACATCAGCCAGCTGCCGGTCTTCGAGAAGGGCAAGCCCTCCGGCGTCATCTTCGAGGACAGCGTGATGAACCTGCTGCTGAAGGGGTCCGACCTCAAGAGCCGCATCGTGCGCGAGGCGATGGGCACGCCGCTGCCGGTGGTCGCCACGGAGGAGCGCATCGACGCCGTGATGGGGAAGATCTCGAACGGCTCCTCGGCCGTGCTCGTCTCCCTCGGCAAGGGGCGCTGGGACATCCTGACGAAGTACGACATCCTCAACGCGCTGGGCAAGATCGCCCAGGCCTAGCCGGCCGCCCGGGCTTCAGCGCGCGCCGTGCAGGCGCTCGGCCAGCGCCGCGGCCTCGGCGGGAGGCAGCTTCCAGGCGCGCGCGATCTCCGCCGCCCAGGCCGCCCGGGCCGCCGCGGGCGTCAGCGTCCCGCCGCGCGAGAGCGACGACACGCGCGCGTCGGCGCGCGCGGCCACCTCGGCGTAGTCCTTGCGCCCCGCGACGAGGGACGGCTCCGGCGTCAGGGGCAGGAAGTAGCTGCCCCCGTCGGAGGTCCGGTACTGCAGGAAGGCCCCGCGGCCGCCGACCAAGCCGCGCAGGCGGGCCGCTTCCTGGGTGGAGCCGGTGGCGAGTACGGCGACGTCCTTCATCCCGCGCTCGCCGAAGGACTTGCGCAGGCGCTCGTCGCTCTTGATGACCTCGAGGGCCGCGGTGTCTCCCGCCAGGCGCACTATGTTGGCGCGTTCCGCGGCGAACTCCCGCTGGGCGCGGCCGAGGTCGGTGCCCTGGTCCACCTTGCGCCGTGCGATCCGCCCTCGGATGGGGGTGTTCCAGACGCGCTGGGCGCGGCCGGCCTGGGGCTGCTCGGCCAGCCCGACGCCGGCCCCCACGGCGGGCATCCGTGCCAGGCCCGCGGAGGCCTGGCGCGCGCCGTCGTCCAGGCCCGGCGCGGCGTCGAGCAGGGCGACGGCGCGCTTGGGCGAGCGCAGCGGGGCGGCCAGGAGGTCGGCGGCGCCTCCCAGCGGGTCCTCGCGCAGGCGTGCGGCCAGGGTCTTCTTCACGGCGGCCTCGTGGGCCTTGAGCGCGGCTTCGACCCGCTTGCCCTCCGCCTCCCCGGAGACGAGCATGACGATGCCGGGACGGCCGCCGTCGAGGGCTTTCGGGACGGTGACGGGCCGGTCGAGCCTGGCGGCGCGGGAGATTTCGGAGGCCTTGATGGGAGGAGGGACCACGCAGCTCAGGCTGCCGGCCACGCGTCTCGCCACCGAGGGCGTGCGCGCCCATTGCCGGTCGGAGACGGCCTGCTTGCGGGCGATCTCGGCGTTGGCGCCGGCGATGCGGGCCTCGAGCTGGGAGCGGCGGTTCGCGCCGTCGAAGGAGCCGGCCACGGCGTCGCGCAGGCCGTCGGAGGGCCTCAGCGACTGCGCCACGCGGGCGAGGACGGCGGGGTCGGCGCCGGCGGGAGCGGCGGGCGCGCGGCGCGCCTGGCGCAGGGCCCCGCCCAGGGCCGAGTTGAGGCCGCCGGAGCGCGGGTCCGGGTTCAGCGGGCGCGGGACGCCGTCCTCGCCCTCCGGGACCAGATAGAGCCCTTCCGGGACGGGCGGTTCCCCGTCCTGGGCGGGCATATATAGGAGGCGGCTGACCTTGCCGTCGAGCATGACGCCGAAGGAAGCCGCTTCGGGAGGGCCCTTCACCACCTCGGCGTTCTTGAGGTAGCCCTTCTCACCCAGGGCCGTGTAGAGCTTGGACTGCTCGAGCTTGTGGGTCTGGTTGAATTCCGCCAGGCGCTTGGCGCGGTCGTCGGGTTCTTGGGCGGCGGAAGAGGGGGTGACGGCGGCGGCGAGCAGGAGGCGCAGGGCTAGGCGTTTGAATCTCTGCATACGGGGGAGTATGTCTCCGAAGGTCCCGGGGTTCACGGAGCCGAGGACCCAACGAAATCTGGGCCTTAAGGCCTATCGGCCGCGCAGGAAGTCCCAGGCGGCTTTCGAGGCGTCGAAGTCGTTGCCGGCGACGCCGACCACGGCCTCCAACTCCACCGGGTCGCCGCCGGGCCAGCCCAGGCCGCCTCCGCGCACGGTGTAGAGGCGCAGGCGGGCGCCCCCCCTGCAGCCGTGCCGCTCGGTCAGCAGGGTCCGCGTGCCGTCTTCGGCGTCGGCATCGGTCAGCAGGCGGCTCTTGGCTTCGCCGCAGCGGAAGGTCTTCCCCCACAGGGCCAAGGTGCGCTCCGGGGAGAGGATGCGGCCCTGCTCGATGTTGAAGATGTGGACCAGGCCCTTCTTCCAGTCGTTGAAGGGGTCGTCGTCGCCGGCCACCAGCATGACGGGCACGGGGTGGGCGCCGGCGCAGGCGCGCGCCAGGGGGCGGGCCAGGGTCCCCGCTACGGAGACGGCGCCCTTGAGGCGGCCGTCGTTCTCGCAGACCAGGCGCTGCACCATCAGGCCGCCCGCGGCGAAGCCGACGGCGTAGACGGGCCCGCCCTCGGCCCCGTGCTCGCGCGCGAGGCGTTCGGCCGCGGCCCAGATGAACCCCGCGTCGTCGATGTCCTGGGCCTGGGAGGGGAACTTCGGGAAGGCGCGCCCGTCGTTGTAGATGAATTCGACGGCCTCGGGATAGACGACGACGAAGCCGTCCGCGACGGCGCGCCGTTCCAGCTCGCCGCGCGTGATGGCGCGCATCTTGGCCAGGCCCTGCCGGCCGGACAGGAAGAGCAGCACGCCCTTGGCCTTGCCCTTCGGGGCGACGACCCAGGCCGTGCGCTCCCGCCCGCCGTGCTTGAAGGCGGAGTGCGTCAGGCCGTCGGGTCCGGCCGAGGAGCCGGGGACCGACAGGAGCGCGAGGAGGGCCAGGGCCCGCATCAGAAGCGGCTCTGCGGGAGCTTCCGGCGCGGGTCCACCGATTCGTTGCCGACGCGGAACTCGAAGTGGACGTGCGGCCCGGTGGACCGGCCGGTGTTGCCCAACAGCGAGATGACCTGGTTCGCCTTCACGGCCTGCTGCTCCTTGACCTTGAGCGCGTCGTTGTGGGCGTAGAGGGTGACGGTGTCCTCGTCGTGCCGGACGATGACGACGAGGCCGTAGCCGCGCAGTCGGTCGCCGGCGTAGAGCACCTTCCCCGGCGCCACGGTGCGGATGGGCGCTCCCCGGTCGGCGGCGATGTCGATGCCGTGGTGCTGGCGGCCCCAGCGCCGGCCGTACTCGGAGCTGACCACCCCGGCGTCCAGCGGCCAGCGCCAGTCCCCCTCGTACTTCGGGACCGGGAAGGGCGGGGGCTGCGTCCGTTTGGCCGGCCCTTTCGGGGCCGGGGCTCCGGGCGTCCGCGGCGGGGCGGTCTTCAGGACGCCTGCCCCGTAGAGGACGTCCAGCAGGTCCCCCTGGTTGAGCACGCCTGAGTCGTGGTATTTCTTGAGGACATGGGCGACCTTGGCGTAGCGGTCCCACTGGGACAGGACGGCGCGGCCTCCCGGGGTCTGCCGGGCCACCTCGCGGCCGAGCTGCTGGGCCGCGCTGCAGCCGAGCGCGGCGGCGCAGAGCAGTAATAAGGAGCGGCGCGGCATCTTCGGATTATATAATCTCGCACGATGACCGAGCCCTTTGAAAAAGCCCGCTTCGCCACCAAGGCCGTGCACGCCGGCCAGCCGCCGGACCCGACGACCGGCGCCATCATGACGCCGGTCTACCTGACCTCCACCTATGTCCAGGAGGCCCCCGACGTCCACAAGGGCTTCGACTACGCGCGCACCAACCACCCCACCCGGCTGGCGCTGGAGAGGAACCTCGCCGCGCTCGAGGACGGCTCCTGGGGCCTGTGCTTCGGCTCCGGTTCGGCCGCCGCCCACGCCGTGATGACCATGCTCTCCTCCGGCGACCATGTGGTCTCCTGCAACGACCTCTACGGCGGGACCTACCGCCTCTTCACCAAGGTGATGGAGCGCTTCGGCCTGACCTTCTCCTTCGTCAGCGCCTACGACCTGGGCGCCGTCGAGAAGGCCATCACCCCGAAGACCAAGCTGCTCTGGGTGGAGACGCCGTCGAACCCGATGCTGCTCATCTCCGACATCAAGGAGCTGGCCAAGCTGGCCAAGGCCAAGGGCATCCTGCTCGCCGTCGACAACACCTTCGCCACGCCCTACCTCCAGCAGCCCCTGGCGATGGGAGCCGACCTGGTCGTCCATTCCACGACCAAGTACATGGGCGGCCACTCGGACGTGGTCGGCGGCGCCATCGTCGGGCGCGACAAGGGGCTCTTCGACAAGCTCAAGTTCATCCAGAACGCCGTCGGCGCCGTGCCCGGCCCGCTGGACTGCTTCCTCGTGCTGCGCGGCACGAAGACGCTGGCGCTGCGCATGGAGAAGCACTGCGCGAACGCCTTGAAGGTCGCCAAGCACCTCCTGGAGCATCCGGAGATAGCGCTGGTCCACTATCCCGGCCTGCCCATCCACAAGCACTACGGCCTGGCCAAGGCCCAGATGCGGCTGGCCGGCGGGATAATCTCCTTCGAGCTCAAGGGCGGCCTCGAACGCGCCAAGCGCATGGCCGGCCTCACGAAGGTCTTCTCGCTGGCGGAGTCGTTGGGCGGCGTCGAATCGCTCATCGGCCATCCCGCCACGATGACCCACGCCTCCATCCCGCGCGAAGAGCGCCTGAAGGCGGGCCTGACCGACGGCCTGCTGCGCCTGTCGGTGGGCATCGAGGACGCGGAAGACCTCGTAGCCGACCTCGACCAGGCCATCCAGAAGTCGCTCTAACCGGGCTGAGCGGGAGGGGCGCGTCCTCCGACCCCGTGTCAACTCACGTAAGAATGTCCCCCAATCCATAGGGTCGTTGTCGTGCCGTTTCTTTTCCAAGTGTCGTTTTTGTTTGCCGTTGCCGTTGAAGATAGGCGATGGACTGCCGTGCTTGGACGCAGAGCTCGTTGTG
>JACRDU010000106.1 GCA_016218495.1 Elusimicrobiota bacterium | reverse complement strand
GACGGTGGACGGCGGGGCCCCGGCCGCCCCGACCTTGCTCGCCCAAGCCCCGGACGGATCGCTGCGCCTGGTCTGGGGCGAGGCCGTCACGGCCGGCAGCCGGGTCGTCGTGAACTTTCGCAAGGGCCTGCTGACCTGCCAGAAGGCGCGCGAGGGAGGCAAGCGCGTCGCCGCCTGGACCAGCGCCCACCCGCACCGGGTCCTGTCCAAGGGCTACGCCATCGGGCCGTGGCGCTCGGGGCTGTCGCGCATCGAGGGCGAACCCGACGACCTGCTCGTCGAGGTCCTCGGGGAGATCCCCCACGACGATGCCGTCCGCCCCGGGGACTTCGTCGGGCCTTTCGCCGCGCACCGGCTGATGCTCACGTTCAGGGAGGGGACCACGGTGGCCGACGCGAACGAGGTGCTGGCCCACCTCCAAGGCACGGTCATCGGGACGATAGACTCCATCGGGGTGGTGGGCCTGCGCATCCCGGGCTCGATGGGTGAGGCGTTGACCTGGCTCCAAAGCCATCCCAAGGTGGCCATCGCCGCCCCGGACGCGATGATGGGGCCGGCCCGCTAGAACTTTCCGCTCAGCCAGGTCAGCAGGGCCAGGAGCAGGAACTGCCCGTCGACGCCGATCTCCGCCCAGAAGCCCTTGGTGACGCCCTTGGCGTAGCAGAGCACGGAGCCGGCGACGAAGATGAGGTCTCCGCAGAGCAGGGCCCCCACCAGGCGCCCCTTCCAGCCCATGGCGAGCAGCAAGACGAGGATGCCGACGAGGAGCGCCTGTATCCCGGCCAGGGTGGCGTAGGTGGTCCGGGGGCCCAGGGCCTTGTAGAAGTTCTCCCGCCCCACGATGAGGTCGCTGTGCACGGCGCTCAGGCCCAGCAGCACCGAGCGGATGAAGACGAGCAGGATGGCGAAGAGGACGGCGAGATAGTTCGCCTTGGTGAAGATGATGCCCTGGTAGAGGCCGGGCAGGTAGGCGCAGACGAAGCCCCAGCCCAGGGCCGTGGCGATGTCGCGCGAGCCCGGGAACTCGATGAGCCCGGTAAGCCCCCGCAGCGACCGGAACGGATAGAGGGCCCCCAGGATCCAGCACAGGAAGACCACGGCGAAGAGCTTGCCGTCCAGATAGAGCGCCAGCCCCATCGTGCCCAGCCCCGAGGCGACGGCCGTGACGGTCAGCGGCCGCCGCAGCCTGTGCACGAGGGCGGCCTTGCGGCTGTCGGCCGCCACGCCGCCCTTCTGCGCGACGCGGTTGATGATGTGGAGGCTGAACACGAAGAGGCCGGCCATGACCAGCAGCCGGTCGTCGGTCCGGCAGCCCTGGAGCTTCATGCAGACGTAGGTGAGGCCCACGGCCGCAAGCCCGGCGTAGGCGCAGGAGTCGATCAGGAACTCCAGGGCCCGCTCGAGGAGGGTGCGGGCGGAGGAAGCCTCCCGGCTGCGGACCTTCTTCACGCGCTCCAGAACCCGGTCGGTCATCCAGCTCGGCGTCGAGGCTCCCGCCGTGATGGCGACGCGGCGCGCGGCCCGGACCGTCCCCGCGTCGAGCTCCTCGTCGGTCTCCACATGGACCGTGCCCGGGCACAGCCTGCGGCACAGGGTGGTCAGGCGTGCGGTGTTGGCGGAATGCTTGGCGCCCACGATGATCATCAGGTCGACCGCCCCCGCCAGCTCGGAGGTCTCGCGCTGGCGGTCGCGGGTCGGCTTGCAGATGGTGTTCGAGACGACGGTCTCCCGGGCCTTCGACCTGACGACCTCGACCGTCCTCCGGAAGACGTCCTCTTCCTGCGTGGTCTGCGCCACGATGTTGACCTTGCCGAGCGCGGGCAGCTTGGACGCCTCTTCGGGCCCGGCGACGATGTAGGCCTCCTTCCCGGCGTACCCGAACAGGCCCGTCACCTCGGCGTGGCCCTTGTCGCCCACGATGACGGTGGCGTAGCCCCGGGCGGCGCACTGCCCGATGACGGAGTGGACGCGCTTGACCAGGGGGCAGGTGGCGTCGACGACCTCCAGCCCCAGCGCGCGCACCTCGGCCTCCAGCTCCGGGGTGACCCCGTGGGCCCTCAGGACGATGACGCCGGCGCCGGCCGGCACCTCCGCCAGGGTCTCCACCGCGCGGATGCCCTTCTGCTCGAGCATCTCGATGACCTGGGTGTTGTGGATGAGCGGGCCCAGCGTGTAGATGGGCTGCTTGCCGGCCTGGGCCAGCTCCAGCACGCGGTCGATGGCCTTCTTGACCCCGGGGCAGAAGCCGGCCGTCTTGGCCAGCACCACGCCGCTCTCCGCGGTCATCGCCTGAGGGAGGCTCCCCTCAGGCCCCCGCGGCCCGGTTGAACTCGGCGATGCGCTTGTCCCACTCGGCGGCCTGGGCGAAGGTCTCGTCCCAGAACGCCGGGTCCCAGAGCCGGCGCAGGTCGTCGGAGCTCTTGCCCTGCTGCTCCACCCAGGTGAAGTACTTGAGGTTGTGCACCGCTTCCCGGTCCTTGATGCCCAGCTCCTTCATCCAGTCCGTTCCGGCCCCGCGCAGGCGGCCTTCCAGGTCGCTGCCGGCCTGTTCCGGGGCGTAGCGGCCGCGCTCGGCGCCGAGCTCGGCCAGGCGCGAGCGGTAGAGCTCCACCGAGTCCGTGAAGACCGTCATGACGACGTCGTCCGGGCCCAGCCCGTAGTGCTTGGCCAGCTTGATGGAGGCGATGAGGTTGCAGATGCCGGATATCCCCAAGAGGCCCAGGGCCTTGACGCCGTCGGCGTCGACGCCCTCGGCGGCCAGCACCTTGCGCCCCGCCGCCTCGTTGAAGAGGCGCAGCGCGCGCATGCAGGACTCGTCGTCGACGGCCACGAGCAGGTCGGTGTTGCGCACGTTGTGGATCCAGGGCACGTGCTTGTCGCCGATCCCCTCGATGCGGTGCTCGCCGAAGCCGTTCATCATCAAGGTCGGGCACTGCACCGGCTCCACGGCCGCCACCCTGATGTCCGGGAAGGACTTGCGCAGGAAGTCCCCGGTGGCGATGGTTCCCGCCGAGCCGGTGGCCGACACGAAGCCGGCCAGGCGGCCTTTGGGGCCCTTGGCCCGCTCGAAGGCCTCGGCCGCGGCGGGCCCGGTCACATGGTAGTGCCAGGTCGGGTTGCCGAACTCGGCGAACTGGTTGAAGATGACGCAGTCGGCGCGCGTGCGGCGGACCTCGTCGCACATGTCGTAGATCTCTTTGACGTTCGACTCGGTGCCGGGGGTGGCGATGATCTCCGAGCCGATGGTCTTGAGCCACTCGAAGCGCTCCCGGCTCATCCCCTCGGGCAGGATGGCCACCGCCGTGCAGCCCAACAGGGCGCTGTCGAAGGCCCCGCCGCGGCAGTAGTTCCCGGTGGACGGCCACACGGCCTTCTGCGCCACGGGGTCGAACTCCCCGGAGACCAGGCGCGGGACCAGGCAGCCGAACGCGGCCCCGACCTTATGGGCGCCCGTGGGGAAGCGCGAGCCGACCAGGCCCATGATGCGGGCCGGGACCCCGGTGACCTCCTTGGGGATTTCGACGGCGTTGACCGGGCCGAAGAGCCCGCTGTCGACGTCGTTGTGCCAGCCGATGCGGAAGAGGTTGACCGGGTCCACCGCCGACATGGGCGTCTTCTTGAGGCGGGTGCGCACGGCGGCCGGGACGAGGGAGGGGTCGCGCAGCTGCGCGAAGGTGGGGACGACGACGCCGCGCTTGCGGCAGGCGGCGGCCGCCTTCGCAAGGACCTCCTCTCTGCCCTGCGACTTCTTAGCCCGCGTGGTGGTTGCCATGACTCCTCCGGTTCTATGCATCCAGGGCCAGGGCGCCCCTCCTTACCAGGGCGCGCAGGGCCGGCATGCTCGGTTCTATCAAATGGGGCTTCCCGGCGGCCTTCAGGGCGGCCGCGGAATCCTTGAGGCCGCTGCCGGTGACGAGGACGGCCGCCGACTCGCGGGGGCGCACGAGGCCCTTGCGCGCCGCCTGCGCCAGCGCGGCGTAGGCGGCCGCCGCCGCGGGCTCGGCGAAGACGTTGGCGCCCCGCGCCAGCTCCCGCATCGCCGACAGGATGGCCGCGTCGCTCACGGGCACGGCGAACCCGCCGGACTCCGTGACCGCGCGCACCCCGGCCGGGCCGTCCTTGGGCAGGCGCACCGAGATGGAGTCGGCCACGGTCCTGGCCCGGCTGGGGCGCAGCGCCCCGCCCGAGGCCACGGCGCGCGCGATGGAGTCGCTGCCCTCGGCCTGCGCCGCGACCAGCCGGGGCGTGCGCTCGATGAGGCCCAGGGCCTTGAGCTCGCGCAGGCCCTTCCAGATCCCGCTGATGATGTTGCCGTCTCCGACGGGGACGAAGACCAGGTCGGGGACCTGCCAGCCCAGCTGCTCGCAGAGCTCGAAGGCGGCGGTCTTCTTGCCCTCGCGCGTGAAGGGGTTGAAGCCGGTGCTCCGATTGTACCAGCCGTACTCGCGGCAGGCCTGCAGGCACAAGTCGAAGGCGTCGTCGTAGCTGCCGTCCACCGTCACCACCCGGGCCCCGAAGATGAGGAGCTGGGCCAGCTTGGGGGCCGGCGCGCTGCGCGGCACGAAGATGACGGCCTTGGCCGCGGTGCCGGCGGCGAGGCAGGCCAGGGAGGCGGCGGCGTTGCCGGTGGAAGCCACCGCGACCACGGGGCGCTTCTCCTCGAGGGCGCGGGCGACGACGACGGCGCTGGCGCGGTCCTTGAAGGAGGCGGAGGCGCTACGCCCCTCGTCCTTGAGCCAGACCTCGCGCAGGCCGAGGCCGCGCGCCAGGCGCTCGGCCCGGAACAGCGGGGTCCAGCCGACCGGGACGGACGGGATGCCGGAGCGGCCCGCGATGGGGAGGAGCTCCGCGTAGCGCCAGAGGGTCCGGTCCGCGTCGGCGGCCAGGCTGCGGCGGCTCAGGCGCTTCTTCGCGCGCGCGTAGTCGTAGACGGCTTCGAGGTTTCCGCCGCAGGAAGGGCAGAGGTCCTGCGTCTCCTTCAGGCTGTGGCCGCGGCCGCAGGCGGGGCAATCGAGGGCCAGGACTCGGGCCATTTTCCCATGCCTCAGGGCTTCGTCGGCTCCCCGGGCGGCGGTTGGCTGGGGTCCCGGCTCGGGTCGGGGAACGGGAAATGGAACGGGTACGGGCTGTTGAACGGGAACGGGTAGGGCAAGGTGTAGGACGAATGGATGCGGTCGTGGGTCACGGCCTGCAGCCCGCCCCGCGCGGAGCAGAGCAGCGCCGGGTTTCCCGTCGTTCCCGCCGCGGCGGCGTAGCAGTCCACCGGGGAGTCGTCCTTCGCCCCCGCGCAGAGCAGGGCCGGATAGTCCGCCTTCTTGGCCGTAGCGGCGTCGAAGCAGGACACCGGGGCGTTCGAGGCCGCGCCCGCGCAGAGCAGGGCCGGGAAGTTGGTCTTGCCCTTGGCCGCGTTGAAGCAGGCCACCGGCGCGTCGGAGACCGCCCCGGCGCAGAGCAGGGCCGGATACTTCGTCACCTTCTCGGCCGCCTTGAAGCAGGACACGGGGGCGTCCGACACGGCTCCGGCGCAGAGCAGGGCGGGGTAGCGCGTCACCTTCTCGGCGGCCTTGAAGCAGGACAGCGGCGCGTCCGAAGCCGCCCCCGCGCAGAGCAGGGCTGGAAAGCGCGTCACGGCCTCGGCCGCCCTGAAGCAGGAGGCCGGGGCGTCGGAGGAGGCCCCGGCGCAGAGCAGGGCGGGATAGCCGGTCAGGTCCTTGGCGGCCCGGAAGCACTCGGCGGGAGCGGCGTCCTTGGCCCCGGCGCAGAGCAGCGGAGGATAGTTCGTCAGCTCGCGCGCGGCCTTGTAGCAGGCGAGGGGGCCTTCGCCGTCTTTGGGGAGGCCGTCGGTGCGCAGGACGGAGGAGGCGGCGAAGCCCGTCGCGGCGCCGGAACGCAGCGCCTCAGGACCCGCCCAGGCGGACACCGTCATGAGCAGCACGGCCGTGAACATCGTCATAGCCACCCCCGCTCCTTCGTCTGTCGCAGGAGTCTACCATACCGCCTACCAGTCCACGCGGCCGCGGTTCTGCTTGGTCTTCGCGCGGTGCTTCTTGGACTCCAGGATGCGCTCCTTGAGGCGCCGGGGCTTGGGGCGCCTGCGGCGCCGCTCCCGCTCCAGCGCGTCGCGCCGCGCCGCCTCGCGCGCGCGGCGGGCCTCCTCCATGGCGTCGGCCAGGCGCCGCCAGGCCAGCTCCCGGTTGGCGGCCTGGGAGCGGGACTCCTCGCAGCGCACCACCGTGCCCGTGGGCGGGTGGCGCAGGATGACGGCCGAGGAGACCTTGTTGACGTTCTGTCCGCCGGCCCCGCCCGAGCGGGTGAAGGACTCCAGCACGTCCTCGGGGCGCACGCCCAGAGCGCGCAGCCTGGCCAGGACCCATTCCTCGGGAGCCATGCCCTAGCCTAGCCAGACGCCCCGTCGGCGTCAAGAGGGTTACGCCGCCCCCACCTTCAGGGCCTCGGCGATGGAGACGACGCCCTGCGACGCGAGGTCGAGCGCGTTCTCGCGCAGGGTCTTCATCCCCTCGTAGCGCGCCAGGGCGGAGATCTTCCCGGCGTCGGGCTCGAGCAGCAGGTGCTTCATGGCGGCGGACTCGATGGGCAGGACCTCGAAGACGGGGCGGCGGCCGCGCGTGCCCACGCCGTGGCACTCCTCGCAGCCGCGGCCGCGGTAGGTCTTGCCGAGCTTGGCCAGCACGTCGTCGGCCAAGCCCAGCTTGTCGGCCTCCTCGGGCTTGAGCTCGACGCGGCAGGAGGGGCAGAGCACGCGCACCAGGCGCTGGGCGATGACCATGCGCAAAGACGAGGCGATGAGGAAGGGGGGCACGCCCATGTGGCCCAGGCGCAGCAAGGTGGAGGGCGCGTCGTTGGTGTGGAGGGTCGACAGGACGATGTGGCCCGTCATCGCGGCCTTGGCGGAGATCTCGGCCGTCTCCAGGTCGCGGATCTCGCCGACCAGGATGACGTCGGGGTCCTGGCGCAGGAAGGCGCGCAGGGCCTTCTCGAAGGTGAAGCCCGCCGCCGGGTTGACCGCCACCTGGGTCAGGCCGGGCAGGTTGTACTCGATGGGGTCCTCCGCCGTCACCACGTTGCGGTCGGGGGTGTTCAGGGCCTTCAGCATCGTATAGAGCGTCGTGGTCTTCCCGCTGCCCGTCGGGCCGGTGACGAGGACCAGGCCGCAGGAGCTGCGCACGGCCTCCTCCACGCAGCCCAGGTCGCGCTCGTTGAAGCCCAGGCCCGCCGTGTCGCCCTTGATCTTGCTGCCGCCCAGGACGCGCATGACGATCTTCTCCCCGTGGGCGGAGGGCAGGGTGCTGACCCGGAACTCGACCACGTTCCCGGCCCCCACCTGGACCTTGAAGCGGCCGTCGAGCGGGAGCCGGCGCTCGGTGATGTCCATGTTCGACATGATCTTCAGGCGCGAGCTGATCCCTTGCGACACCACCTTGGGCAGGCGCATCAGGGCGTGCATGTCGCCGTCGATGCGCACGCGCACGCGCAGCTCCTTTTCCTGCGGCTCGATATGGATGTCGCTGGCGCGCACGGCCAGGGACTTGATGAGGATGCCGTTGACCAGCTTCACCACCGGCGGCGAGTTCGCTTCGATGGCGATGCCGTAGGCGTTTGAGCGGTCGTTCTTCTCCTCGACGATCTGGACCTCGCCCAGGGCCTCGCTCATCGCGCCCTTGATGTCGCCGACCTGCAGCTCGCTCTCGGAGCCGCCCTCGGCCTGTTCCTCCTCCCCCTCCGCGGCGCTTCCGGAGAGGTCCATGCTCTCCAGGTCCGAGCCGGACTCCTCGGCGGCGGCGCCCTCCTGCGCGGGGGCTTCCCCCTCCACGACGGAGTCCTCCACGGCGGCCTGTTCCTCCCCCCCTCCCCCATAGAGCAGCGGGTAGGCGGCATCCAGCAAGGAGGGGTCGGTCAGGAAGGCCTCGATCTGACGGCCCGTCTGCGCCGCCAGGCGCTCCAGCTCCAGGTCGTCGACCTCGTTGGCGAAGGCCACGCTGAGGACCGAGCCGTTGTCGTGCACGGGCAGGCACTTGAGCTGGAAGGCCATCTCGCCCGGGAGCAGGACCCGAAGCGCCGGCGGGAGGCCCTCGGGGACGAAGTCGGTGATGGGCTCGGACAGCGGCAGCGCCAGCAGCTCCAGCAGCTGGCGCCCCGTCGCGAACCCCTCGGAGAGGACGGCCGTGGCCAGCGCGCCGCCGGAGGCGGTCCGGAGGGACTCGCAGCGCTCGAGCTGCTCGCCGCTGATGAGCCCCTCCGAGACCATCACCTCCGCTAGACGCGGCACGGGACCGCCGCCTTCTTGGGCGCGGGCGCCAGCGGGCCGATGAGGGCGTTGAGCGTCCCCACCAGCGCCGACGCCTGCACGGGCTTGGACAGGAAGGTGACCCCCTGCAGGCTCATATAGCCCTTGAAGTCCGGGTCGAACTTCCGAGACGACAGCATCACCACCGGGACGCGGGAGAGCAGGGCGTCCTGGCGCAGCTCCGCGACCGCGTCATAGCCCGTCATCTGCGGCATGCTGTGGTCGATGATGACCAGCGTCGGGACGCGCTTGCGCGCCGCGGCCAGCCCCTCGAGCGCGTTGGAGGCCTCCATCAGCTCGCAGTCGTACTGGCGCAGCAGCAGGCGGACCAGCTTCCTCTCGTCCTTCATGTCGTCGATGACCAGGATCAGCGGCCTCATGACGCCACCCCCTCGTTCACGGCGGTCTGCGGCAGGGCGAAGGCGAAGGTCGAGCCCACGCCGGGCTGGGAGTCCACCCAGAGCTCCCCTCCGTGCTCCTCGAGGATCTGGCGCACGATCGAGAGCCCCAGCCCCGTGCCGGGGACCCCGCTGAGCTCCGCCTGCGGGGCCCTCATGAAGCGCTCGCACAGGCTCCCCAGCGCGTCGTTGGGGATGCCGCAGCCGGTGTCGGCGACGAAGACCGTCACGCGGCCGCCCCGGCTGGCCAGGGACACGCTGACCGTCCCTCCCGCCGGGGTGAACTTGAGGGCGTTGCCGACCAGGTTGGTCAGGACCCGCCGGATGCGGCCCTCGTCCATCACCACGCGGGCCTCGCAGGTCTCCAGCCGCCCGGTCAGGGTCACCTGCTTGCCCCGGGCCATCAGGCGGAACATCTCCATCACGTCCTGCACCACGGGCACGACGTTGCCTTCCCTCATACCCCCCTCCCGGTAGCCGGTCCGCGCTTCCTCCAGCGACTCGTCGATGAACGACTGAAGGCGCCGCAGGCTGCGCAGGGCGGTCTCCAGCGCGTCACGCTGCCCGTCGTTGAGTTCGCCGGCCTCGCCGCCCATCAGGTAGCAGAGGTAGCCCTCCGCCGCCGCAAGCGGCGAGCGCAGGTCGTGGGAGAGGTCTTGGAGCCTTTCCTCCGGGTCCGGCGCCGCGTCGAAGGGTGCGGGCCGGGCCGTCCAGTCCAGGGTTGGGTTCATTTTCCTCCTCCTGCAGAGAGCATAGCCGCGGGCGATGACCCCGCCCTGAACGCGGGATGAACAGATTCTGAACTCCGTCACGACGCAAATAGCCTATAATCGGCCCGAGATGCCCGAACGCATCCTCGTCGTCGACGACGTCAAGGAGATGGCCGAGGCGGTCAAGACCTACCTGACCTCCCACGGCTTCGCGGTGGCCACCGCCTTGGGCGGCTCGGACGGCCGCCTGCTGGCCCTGGAATTCCCCCCGGACCTGGTGCTGCTCGACGCGGACATGCCGGACCTCGACGGCCACACCCTGTGCCGGACCCTGAAGAAGGACCCGCGGACCAAGTCCGTGCCCGTCATCATCATGTCCGGCACCATGATGGACGAGAAGCACATCGTCGAGGGCCTCGAGGGCGGGGCGGACGACTACATCCTCAAGCCCTTCCCGATGAAGGTCCTCCTCGCGCGCATCCACGCGGTGCTGCGCCGCTTCACCCACGGGCCAGACGCCGCGCGCCTCCTCGAGCGCGAGGGCATCGAGCTCGACCCCTCGTCGCGCGAGGTGCGCGTGAAGGGGAAGGCCGTCTCGCTGACCCGCAAGGAGTTCGACCTGCTGGCCCTGCTCATCGAGAAGGAGGGCCGCGTGCTGACCCCGGCCTTCCTGCTCGAGGCCGTCTGGGGCTACGACCTGGCCGACTACAACGACCCGCAGACCGTCACCACCCACGTCTTCAGGCTGCGCAAGAAGATCGGGGCCGACTACATCGTCAACGTACCGGGACATGGCTACAAATTCTCCTGCTGACGGCGACGCGGCCTCGGCCGTCCTGCAGCTGGCCGCGCACATCGACGAGGCGCTGTGGATGCTGGAGCCCTCCACGGGGCGCATCCTCTACGCCAGCCCCGCCACCGCCTTCGTCTGGGGGGTGTCCCCCGAGGACCTCTACGCCGACCTGCGCTGCTGGCTGGCCCACGTGCACGAGGAGGACCGGGAGCGCGCGGCCGAATGCCTGCGCGGAAAGGAATTCCGGGACGACGAGTACAGGGTGCTGCGCCCCGACGGCTCCGTGCGCTGGGTGCGCGGGCGCTCGTTCCCCGTGCGGGACGCCGCGGGCCGCGTGACGCGGGTCGCCGGCCTGGCCGAAGACGTCACGGGCCGGCGCGAGATGGTCGCGGCGCTGCAGCAGCGCGAGGCCGAGCTGCTGCAGGCCCAGAAGATGGAGGCCATCGGCCGCCTGGCCGGCAGCGTCGCCCACGATTTCAACAACATGCTCACCGTCATCCTGGGATATTCCCAGCACCTGCTCGAGGACGGGGCCGAAGGCGCGCAGCGCAAGGCGGAGCTCGAGCAGATAGCCCGCTCCGCCCAGAAGGCGGGAGCCCTGACCCACCAGCTGCTCACCTTCAGTCGGCGCCAGGTGGTCGAGCCCGTCCTCCTCGACCTCAACACCGTCGTGGCGGACATGCAGAAGATGCTCCGGCGCCTCATCGGCGACGACATCGAGGTCGTCGTCTCTCCGTCGAAGGAACCCGCCTTCGTCGTGGCCGACCCGGTCCAGATGAGCCAGGTCATCATGAACCTGGCCGTCAACGCGCGCGACGCGATGCCCAAGGGCGGCCGCATCACCGCGACCACCTCGCACGCGGCCCTGCGCGCGCCGCTCAAGCAGCGCCACGGCGTGGTCCCGCCCGGGGACTACGTCCTGCTCTCGGTCTCGGACACCGGCTGCGGCATGGACGAGGCCGTCCAGGCGCACCTCTTCGAGCCCTTCTTCACCACGAAGGAGGCCGGCAAAGGCACCGGCCTCGGGCTGGCCATCCTGTTCGGCATCGTCTCCCAGGCCGCCGGGCAGGTGGTCTGCGACAGCGCGCCGGGGCGGGGCACGACCTTCCACATCTACCTCCCGACGGCCAAAGAGGGCGACGCCCCGACCTCCCGGACCGAGGCCTCCTCCCCCGCCTCGCTCAGGGGCTCGGAGACCGTGATGCTCGTCGAGGACGAAGAGGCCGTACGCCAGGTCGCGCGGATGAGCCTGGTGGAGGCCGGCTACAAGGTGCTGGAGGCGTCCGGCCCGGCCGAGGCCATGTGGATCGCCGGGCGCCACCACGGGACGATCGACATCCTCGTCACCGACATCGTGATGCTGCAGATGAACGGGTTCGAGCTGGCCGAGAAGCTGCTGCCGGTCAAGCCCGGGATGCGCCTGATGTTCATGTCGGGCTACACGGAGATACCCATCCCCGAAGCCCACCGCGGCGTGCCGTTCCTGCCCAAGCCCTTCACGCCGCGCACGCTGCTGCAGCGCCTGCGCGCGGCGCTCGAAGCCCCCGCCCGCTAGCTAGGCGAGCAGGCGGCGCAGCGCGGCCGTCAGCGCCTCGGTGTTGACGGGCTTGGGCATGAAGTCCGCGACGTTGGACTCGGCCCGGATGAGGGCCGTCATCGACGGGTCGGTATAGCGCCCGGTGACGACGATGATGGGGATGGCCGCCTGCGGCCCGCCCTGCAGCCTGCGCAGGAGCTCGAAGCCGCCGTAGCGCGGCAGCATCAGGTCCATGATGACCAGGTCCGGCGGGCTGGCCGTGATGGCTTCCAGGCCCTTCTGGCCGTCCCAGGCGGATTCCGCCGCGAAGCCGGCCCGCTCCACGATCATGACCAGCAGGTCGCGGATGTCCTCGTCGTCATCGATGACGAGGACGCGCTTGTTCGGGGGGACGCCGTCGGCCGGGCCGGTCACGCCCTGAAATTAGCAAATGGGCCGCCCCGACGGAACCCCCGGGACCCTGGACAGCCGGGGGCGGGGCGGCTATCCTGGGAGCGATGGCGGGCTTGGCCCTGCTGGCGACCCTGCTCACCGCCGCTCCCGCGGCCTGGACGGCCTCGCCCCTGGGGACGGGACAGTCCTCGTTAACCGAGGAGGAGTCCCCGCGCGACCCCGGCCAGCCCACCGAGGCGCTGAAGGTCTTCGAGGCGAAGCCCGACCCCGAGGAGAAGAAGCATCAGGAGCAGGCCAACCCCGACCCGGTCCACACCAGCGTCCTGCCGCTGATGGCCGGCGCGGGAGCCCTGGTCCTGCCGTTCCTCGGCTGGTTCGCGCTGCGCAAGTTCAAGGGCGATTGACCCTCCCCGGGCAATCTCGCTAGACTCCCCCCCATGAAGAAACTCTCCATCCTTGCCGTGGCCGTCGCCTTGTCGGCGCCGTTCGCCGCCGCCGCCGAATCCAAGAACAAGAAGAAGTCCGAAGCCGCGAAGACCCCCGCCGCGGCCCCCGCGCCGAAAAAGGAGACCAAGACCATGCCACCATTCCCCGAGAACGCCACGGAGAAGGCCCCCGACGCCTTCAAGGCCAAGTTCACCACCACCAAGGGCGACTTCACCATCGAGGTGACGCGCGCCTGGGCCCCGCTGGGAGCCGACCGCTTCTACAACCTCGTCAAGCTCGGCTACTTCAACGACATCGCCTTCTTCCGGGCCATCGACGGCTTCATGGTCCAGTTCGGCATCAGCGGCGACCCCGCGCTCAGCGCCAAGTGGCGCAGCGCCGCCATCAAGGACGACCCGGCCGCCGGCCACACCAACGCGCGCGGCGCCGTCACCTTCGCCATGGCCGGCCCGGACACCCGGACCGTGCAGATGTTCATCAACTTCGGCAACAACGGCCAGCTCGACTCGATGGGCTTCCCGCCCTTCGGGAAGGTCGTGTCGGGGATGGAGGTCGTGGACTCCCTCTATAAAGGATACGGCGAGGGCGCGCCGCGGGGCATGGGGCCCGACCAGGGCCGCATCCAGATGGAAGGCAACGCCTACCTGAAGAAGGACTTCCCGAAGCTCGACTACATCAAGTCGGCCGTCCTGGTGAAGTAAGCCGTGCGGCGAAAGAAGGGCGGCGCCCTCGACGCCCTGGTCCGGCTCAGCGCCGAGGCCAGGCGCTTCGAGAGCGCCGCCCACTTCGCCGAGTGGGACCAGGAGACCATGATGCCTCCGGGGGCCGCGGGCGCGCGGGCCGACCTCCTGGGGACCCTGCAGGCCGCCCACCACGCGCGCCTGACCGCCCCGGCCTATGCCAAGGGCCTAGGGGCCCTGTGCGACCTGCGCTCCGGAGAGCCCCGTCCCGGGCTCGGCGCGCTGGAGGCCTCCCTGGCGCGCGGCCAATGGCGCCGCTGGAACAGGGCCCGGCGCCTGCCGGGCGGCCTCGTCGAAGAGACGGCCAGGACCTCCAGCGCGGCCCAGCATGCCTGGGTCGACGCGCGCCGCAAGAGCGACTTCCGCATCCTGCGCCCCCACCTCGAGAGGCTGCTGGCGCTCAAGAGGCAGGCCGCGTCCCGTCTCGGCGGCGCGCATCCCTACGACCCGCTGCTCGACGAGTATGAGCCCGGGATGACGGTGGCGCGCCTCGACCCGCTGCTGGGAGCGCTCAAGGCCCCTCTCGGAGAGCTGGCCCGCGCCGGCAAGGGCCGGGGCCGCGCCGGCAAGGCCCTGAGCACCCCCTACGGGGACGAGCCGGCCCTCGACGCCTTCACGCGCGAGCTGGCCTCGGCGATGGGCTTCGACCTCTCGCGCGGCCGCATCGACCGCTCCGCCCATCCGTTCTCGACGGGCCTGCATCCCACCGACTGCCGCTTCACGCTGCGCATCTCGGGCGACGGGGTGATGACCCAGGTCCTGACCGCCCTGCACGAATGCGGCCACTCCCTCTACGAGCAGGGCCTCGACCCCGCCTGGTGGGGCACCACCCTGTCGCGGCACGCGTCGCTGGGCCTGCACGAGTCGATGTCCCGGCTCTGGGAGAACCTGGTGGGCAAGAGCGCCCCCTTCTGGCGCCACCGCCTCCCGCTGCTGCGCCGGGCCTTCCCCCGCCTTCTCGCCGGCGTGGGGCTCGACGACGTGCTGGCCCATCTGCACCGCATCACCCCCGGCCCGGTCCGCCTGGAGGCCGACGAGGTCACCTATTCGCTCCACATCCTGCTGCGCTACGAGCTCGAGAAGGACATGGTGACGGGGAAGCTCCCGGTGAAGGACATCCCCGACGCATGGGCGGCCAAGTCCCGGGAGCTGCTGGGCCTGGTGCCGCCCGACGACAGGAGGGGCTGCCTGCAGGACGTCCACTGGTCGGGCGGCTCCATCGGCTACTTCCCGACCTATGTGCTCGGGAACCTCTACGGGGCCCAGCTCTACGCCAAGTTCAAGGAAGAGACCCCTTCCTGGGACGCCCGCCTCGCCCGCGGCGAGCTGACCGTCCTGACCCGCTGGCTGCAGCGCACCGTCTACCGGCACGGCCGCCGCTGGCCGGCCGCCGAGCTCGTGCGCCGCGCTCCGGGCGCCGAGCCTTCCGCCGAGCCGTTCCTCGCCCACCTGCGCTCCCGCTATACCTGATAAAATAGGGACATGGCCGACCCATTCTACGGCACGCAGGAGCACAAGGAGCTCTTCTGCTCGATGTTCGTCGAGACCCATGTCCCCTTCAAGGTCTCGGACATCCGCTGGCCGGAGCTCGAACCCGCGGCGCTGGCGCGCCTGAGGGCCCTGCCCATCTGGACCGAGGCCGTGAACACCGAGCTGGAGACGGGGCTCAAGGTGAGGTCCCTGGGCGAGGTGGAGCCCGACCCGCTGATGGCCGAGGCCATCCGCCTCAACGGCTACGAGGAGCAGCGCCATTACGAGCTGCTCCTGGGGCTGACCAAGGCCTACGGCATCCCCGTGGAGATGCGCCCGGTCCCGCCCGCGGTGCGCAAACCGCTCTGGGAGTTCATGCGCGTCGGCTACGCCGAGTGCTTCGACTCCTTCTTCGCCTTCGGGCTGTTCCGCTTCGCCAAGGAGTCCGGCTTCTTCCCGCTTGCCCTGGTCGAGCTCTTCGAGCCGGTGATGCAGGAGGAGGCGCGCCACATCCTCTTCTTCGCCAACTGGAAGGCCTACCGCCGCCAGCGCACCCCGGCCTGGGCGCGGCCCGCCCACACCTTCGAGGACGGCCTCGCCGCCTCCATCCAGGCCCTCAACCGCCTCAAGATGGCGGTCGACGTCGGGAGTTCGGACGTCGACGAGAACTTCATGATGACGGCCCACGAGTCCTTCGGCGACATCTCCCCCCGGCAGTTCGTGGAGACCTGCCTGAGCGAGAGCGACCGGCGCATGTCGGCCTACGACCGGCGCCTGGCCCGCCCGCGCCTCGCCCCCACGGCGGCCCGCTTCCTGCTGCGCTTCCTCAAGGACCCGGCGAAGACGCCGGCCTGAGCGGATTGGTAGGATGGGGCATGCTCGCGCTGCCCCTGCTCGCCCTCCTCGCCCTGCCCGCCCGCGCCGCGGCCGTCTACCCGCCTGACCGCGCCGAAATCCTCGTCGGACAGGCCTTCGACTTCAAGGTGGAGTTCTCCACCCCGCTGGGCGGCCTGCCCCGGGTGACGGTCTGCGGCCTGCCGTTGGGCCCGGAGGCCCGCTTCATCCCCGCCGAGCCGGCGGTCCTGGTCCGCGGGATGCGCCTCAGCGTCCCGGGGCCCTGCGTCGTCTCGGTGGACGGGACGCCGGAGGCCTCCTGGCAGGCCTACGCCCCGGGCCCGCGCAAGGCGCGCAGCGTCATCCTCCTCATCGGCGACGGGCTCTCGCTCGCCCACCGCGTCGCGGCCCGCGCGCTGGGGGCCGGCTACGCGGCGGGCAGGGCCCGCGCGCCGCTGGCCATGGACGACATGCCCCGCACCGCCCTGGTCGGCACCTCCGCTTCCGACTCGCTGCTGCCCGACTCGGCGCAGACGGCCTCCGCCTATTCGATGGGGCAGAAGACGGCCGTCGAGGCCGTCGGGGTCCTCGCCGACCGGACGCCCGACCCTACCGACGACCCCCGCGTCGAGGGGCTGCTGTCGCTGGCCCGCCGGAAGGGCCTCTCCCGCGGCCTCGTCACGACCTCGGCGCTCTACGACGCCACGCCGGCGGCCTTCTATGCCCACAACCGCCTGCGCTACGAGAAGGCCGCCATCGCCGCCGAGCTGCCGCAAGCCGCCCTCGAGGCCGCCTTGGGCGGGGGCGCCGAGCTTCTGCGCCCCCACGCCGGGAAGCTCGAGGCCGCCGGCTGGGCCGTCGTCTCCTCGGCCGCCGCCCTGTCCTCCGCCGGCTCCGGGCCGCTGCTCGGCCTCTTCGCCGACGGCGACATGGCCGGCGTCTACGAGAGGACGGCGGGACGGGCCCCCGGCCAGCCCGGCCTCGTCGAGATGCAGGACGCCGCGCTGCGCGTCCTCGCGCGCGACCCCGACGGCTTCTTCCTGATGGTGGAGGGAGCCCTCATCGACAAGTTCTCGCACGACCTGGATTGGGAACGCTCCGTCCTGGAGACCATCGAGTTCGACAAGGCGGTGGCTCGGGCCAAGGAGTTCGCCGCCCGCGACGGGCAGACCCTCGTCCTGGTCGTCTCGGACCACGCCCAGGGCATGTCGGTCTCCGGGGTGGTGCGCGACGCGCTGCCCGGCCCGGACATGCGCGACAAGGTCGGGACCTACGACTGGGCGGGCTACCCCGACTACCGCGACGCGGACGGCGACGGCTACCCCGACCGCCTCGACGTCCCCCGCCGCCTGGCGTTCTTCTTCAGCGCCTTCCCCGACCACTACGAGACCTGGCGGCCGAAGCTGGACGCCCCGTTCCGGCCGACGCTCAAGGCCGACAAGGGCGTCTACAAGGCCAACCCCGCCTACAAGGGCCTGGACGGCGCCGTCCACCGCGAGGGCAACATCCCGCGCGCCCTGGACGGCGGCGTCCTCAGCGCCGAGGACGGCGTCCTGACCGCCATGGGCCCCGGCTCCGAATCCGTCCACGGCTGGATGGAGAACACCGCCGTCTTCCGCCTCATCGCCGAAGCCCTCTCATTGGGGTCCGACCCCCGCTGACCTCCATGTTCCCGGACTTTTAACGGGCTATTCCCCCAGCGGCTTGTGCGGCCCCCCGGGGGCCGCCCAGCCTCGGCGGGCAAGCCCGCCGAGGGGGACGTCAACGGCGGGGGTTTCACGCCGCTACCCCCGCCGGGCAAG
>JACRDU010000104.1 GCA_016218495.1 Elusimicrobiota bacterium | reverse complement strand
TCCATCGCCTATCTTCAACGGCAACGGCAAACAAAAACGACACTTGGAAAAGAAACGGCACGACAACGACCCTATGGATTGGGGGACATTCTTACGTGAGTTGACACGGTGAAACCCGGCACGCGGCGACGGTCCCCCAGTTCCCGGAGTTTTCAACCCTTCGCCCCACCGACGGATCGCTCGGCCCTCCCGTGGGAAGGGCCTCACGGCCTCGCAGGCTAACGCGCCTGCGAGGGGGACGGAATTGGGCGGGGCATCTTGTCCACAACTCGCGGCGCCGCGAGTTGTGGACAACCGAGTGCGTCATCCTGCATCGTCAGCCTTCGCAGTCGGAGACTGGCCCCCACGTGGCCAGCCATCGGCACGGCTGCGGAGCGCTTCGGTCGGGCCGCAGGGCGCGTGCGCAGCCGGGCCTCGGCATACAGCCCGGCGGAGCCCCGAGGGCGCCCTCAAACGGCGCCCGGCGACCGGAGGTCCGACGGAAGCGCTCTGCGGCGGCGCGAACGGCTGTCCACGCAAGGTATGTGGCTAACCCCAGGAACTGGGACGCGACGGTCCCTTGACACCGCAGGGGGGGAAGCATACACTGCGGTTATGAAGAGAATCATCCTGCCTTTGCTCGCCCTCTTCGTCGCGGGCGCCGTGATGACCGGCTGCGACGACAAGAAGGACGAGAAGACCGACGAAGCCGCCGCCGAGCAGACGAAGTAGCGCTCAGCGGACCGGCGGAGCCTCGTCCGCGCCCTGGAGGAACCCCTTCAGGGCCGGATTGGCTTTGAGGGCCCCCATCTGAGCCGAGCTGTCCTTCATCGGCGCGGGGCCGCCCAGCCCCAGCTTCAACCCCGACACGGCCCCGCTGATGGAGTCGTCGGCCATGAAGCTCCCCGCGGAGTTGACGACGGCGGGCGCCGTCGCCATGTCCTTGATGAAGGCCTGCATGTCGGCCTGGACCAGGTACTTCTCCGTCATCCCCCGGAAGCTGGGCGACTGCACCATCCCCACGAGGAACTTCAGGGGGTCCTTGTCCTTGCGCCAGCCGTCGTTGAGGGCCTTGAGGTCGGGGTGGGAGAGGAAGTCCTTCTTCCAGGCCTGGATGACCTTCGAATTCTTGAAGCGCGGCGAGTTCTTCAGGTCGAAGAAATAGCTGACCGCCCTGTCGATCTTGAGCTTGGCCTCCTTCGGCTGGGCCGCCAGCGACAGCGCCGGCTTCTTGGCGCCCGCCGGGGTCCCGGCTTTAGGGGCGCCGGGTCCCGCCGGGGCCAGGGCCTCCTTCTTCACATAGCGGTCGATGCCCGACAGCGGCGCCGAGGCCGGTGGGTCGGCGGGGACCGGCAATGACGGGTCGGCCTCGGGGGCGCGGGCGAAGTTCAGCCCGCCGTCGTCCAGGCGCTCCTGCCTCCTTTGATAAAGGTGCCAGCCCCAGATCATCAGGCCGACGTCCAAGAGGAGGACGGCCAGGATGATGGCCGGGCCGAACGAGCTCTTATCGGTCTTTTGGATGCCCATCTTCTTAATATCTTTTCAACGAATAACCGTTATGCTTCCCGTGAGACGATAGTATGAGGCCCACCCCAGCCAGTGTCAAGCTCACGCTGTCGGCGGCTTTGGCCGTCCTCGCGGCGGCCGCCAGGGCCGGCGAATTCCCGGACATCCTGCCCGGCGCGCGGCCCGCTGCCATCGGCGCCTATACCGCCCTCTCCGACGACGTCTGGGGCCTCTATTTCAACCCGGCGGGCCTGAACAAGTCCCCGTTCCCGCAGATGGGCCTGGCGCTGGGCCGGCACCTGTCCCCGCGCGGGGCCGTGGCCTACCACGGCTGGGCGTATACGCGCCCGTTCCCGGTGCGCCCCGGGGCGACGGTGGG
Source organism: Elusimicrobiota bacterium (assembly GCA_016218495.1). Classification (GTDB taxonomy): domain Bacteria; phylum Elusimicrobiota; class Elusimicrobia; order UBA1565; family UBA1565; genus SCTT01. Next base: position 3,648 of record JACRDU010000104.1, on the reverse strand, counting down.
CGCGGGCTTCCTCGGCATGGAGCAGTCGGGCGTGGGGGACAAGAACGAGCTGCTGCTCCACTATTCCGACGCGCTGGCCCTGCCCCAGTTCTACATCCCGCGCCCGTTCGGCGTGGGCGGGAACCTCAAGATCGTCCAGGTGAAGCCTCCCGGGAAGCCCAACAAGCTCGGCCTCTCCTTGGACGGCGGCGCGCTGTTCGAGACGCCCGGGAACGGCCGCGTCGGCGCTTCGGTCACCGACCTGAACACGGGGCTGGGCGTGCCTTCTCCCACCTTGAGCCTGGGCGGGGCCTGGACCTGGGACCGGCGCGTGACGCTGGCGGCGGACCTGAAGCTGAACCCGGCGCGGACCGAGTTCAACCCGGGGCTGGAATGGGCCGTGTTCCAGCGCCTGCTCAAGCTCCGCGTCGGCAAGGGCCAGCGGCTCGACGGGGCGGGCGCCATAGGCCTGGGCTTCGGGGCCGATTTCTCGCCGCTGTCCATAGACCTGGCGCTCAACGTCCCCACCGCCGGCTGGAACGCGGCCGGGGCGGCGTACGTGGTGTCCGCGCAGTGGCGCTTCGGCGCGCCGTCCTTCCACGGGCGCTTCGTCGGGACGGCCGCCGCCCGGGCCGAGGACCTGCGCTCGGAGATCCTCGAGCTCGAGCGGCGCCAGAAAGACGCCGCGGCCCGGGCGCGGGCGGCGGACGCCGACAACCAGAGCATCTCCGGCCAGGTCCAGGCCGAGGAGGAGCGCCTGCGCTCCTTGCAGGAGGAGAGCCGCCAGCTCGAGACCGAGATAGAGCGGCGGCGCTACGACCTGGGCCATCCCCGGCCGGAGGCGGCCAAGCCCGTCCCCGCGCCGGCGCCGAAGGCCGCGCCGGCGCCCAAGCCCCGGCCGGCGGCGGCCCCGGTGTTCCCTCTGCGCCACCGCGTCGTCCCGGGCGATTCGCTGCGCCGCCTGGCCGACCGCTATTACGGCGACCCCTCCCTGTGGGAGCAGGTCTATGACGCGAACCCCGACAAGGTGGAGCGGGGCCTGCCGGTCGAGGGCGAGACCCTGCTCATCCCCGCCCCGAGGCGGCGCTGATGGCCGTCATCGCCCTGCTCGCCAAGGACGACGCCGTGCGCCGCGAGCTGCAGCTGGCCGTCGAGGAGCTGGGGCACCGCGCCGCGCCCGCCGCGGACCTCAAGGGGGGGCTCGAGCTCCTGAGCGCCGAGCGGCCCCGCGTGATGCTCGTCGCCCAGGACCCCGCCGACGACGTGGCCGAATCCATGCTCTTCGAGCTCGAGCGCGAGGCGCCGCTGACTCCCGTCGTGGTGGCGCTGACCCGGCGCAGCGCCCCGCGCGCGCTCGAGTTGCTCAAGGCCGGCGCCCATGAGGTGGTCTCCGCCCCGTTCAGCGCCCAGTCGCTGCGCGGCGCGCTCTCCAAGGCGGCGCGCTGGCGCGGCACCTGGTATGAGGAGCCCCGTCCCGCCGCCCCGGCCGAGACCGCGCGCGCGCTGGGCGTCTGGGCCCTGGCCGCCCTCCTGCTCTTCGCGGCGGCGGCCGGCGGGGTCGGCTACTACCGCCATCGCCAGCGCGTGCTGGCCGGGGCCATCCCGGCCCCGGCGCGGGAGTGGGACCTGCCTTACGGGCACGCGGCGGGCCTGGCCTACGACGGCACGCACGTCTGGGTCTCCGATTGGTTCTCGGCCACCGTGTTCCGCCACGAGCCCGGCACGATGCGCGTGGTGGGTTCGGCGACCCTGCCGCGCGAGGTCCCGGGGGCCATGGCCTTCGCCGGCGGGGGCCTCCTCGTGGCCAGCGCGCCGCGCACCATCGTGCGCCATATGCTCGACGAGAAGCTCAGCGTGCTGGCGCGCACAGACGACTCCGCCGCGCAGTCGGTGGGCATGGCCTACGACGGGCTCTATCTGTGGACCTGCGACGCTAAGAAGGGGCGCCTCTATAAGCGCGTGCTCGACGGGGACCTCACGCCCGCCGCCTCGTTCGCCTACCCGGGCGTCCGCCCCGCGGCGCTGGCCTTCGACGGGCGGCGGCTGTGGTCCTTCGACGCCGGCACCAAGGAGCTGCTGCGCCACGACCTCGACGACCCGCGCCGCGTCATGCTGCGCCTGCCGCTGGCCGAATATTCGTCCGGGGATTGGTCCCCCGTGGGCCTGGCCTACGACGGCCGCCGGTTCCTGAGCGCGGCCACGCGGCGCAGAGGCGGCGTCTCCGAGAGCCGTCTCTTCGCCCACGAGCTCTCTTCCGAGTTGGCCGAGTCCTTGGAGCGCCCGTGAGGCTGGAGTCCCCCCGCCCGCTGCCCGCCCTCTTCGAGTTGCCCGACGAGCCCGAGCGCCAGGAGTGCTGGGGCCGCCTGCTGGCCCTCGACGCCTTCGGGGCGACCCTCCTGTGCCAGGCCCGGGTCGACAAGGGGGCGCGCCTGCGCCTGCGCTTCGACCTGCCGGGCGGGGAGCGCATCGAGCGCCTCGAGGGCGACGCGCGCGCCGTCAAGCGTGATTACGACGGCTACAGCGAGGTGCGCCTGCTCTGGCGGCTGTCCGCGGAGAAGGAGCGCCTCGGCCGGGCCCTGCTGCACATCTTCGTATCTTCGGTGTAGGGCCCGCCTACAGCGTCGGCGGTTCGACCGGGGTGATCTCCGGCAGGCCCAGTTCGCCCGGCGGCATCGGGGGGCGCGGGCGCTTGGCTCCCTTGGCTTTGGGCATGGCGGCCTTGATGCGCCGCTCGGCGGCGGCCAGCGCCCGCCGGCGCGCGGACTCGGCGTCCGCCTCGGCCTCCAGCCGGACCTGCTCGGCGGCGGCCAGCGCCGTCTCGGCGGTCTCCAGCGAGCGCGCCACGGCCTGGCGAGCCTCCTCCACGGTCCGAGCGGCCAGGCGGGCGGTCTCCGAAGCGGCGGCGTCGGCGCGCGTGACGTCGCCCTCCACCTCGGCGGCGAAGGCGGCCATGCGGATCTCCAGGGCCTTCACCTCGGCGTCCTGGCCGCGCAGGCTGTCCATCACGGCGCGCAGCCCCGTCTCCAGGGCGCCGAAGGCCGCCATCTGGGAGCTGGTCGCGGCGAGGCGGCGGTCGAGCTCGCGCAGGGCCAGCTCCTTGCGGGACAGCTCGGCCTTGAGCAGCGACTCGCGCACCCCGAAGTCCCTCATGTCGGCGGCCTGGCGGCGCGCGGCGGACTCCAGCTCGCTGAGCCGCTCGGCCAGGCGCCGGTGGTCGGCCACGTCGTCGAGCGTCGGGTCGGGGGGGAAGGGGCGGCCCTCGATGACGGCGCGCAGCGCGCCCACCGCGCCCGCGCTCATCCAGCGGCCGTCGACCTCGCCGTCGAGGTAGACCAAAGACTCGCGCGTGAAGCTCGGACGCCGCGCCAGCGTGTCCGGGGCGTAGGGGCCGCAGACCAGCCCGTCGGAGTAGACCCACCACTTCATCACGCTAAGGATAGACGGACGCGGTTACAGCGTCAAGATGCCCTAGGACGCTCACATTCGCCGGCGCATGCTTATGTACTTGGCACCCCCCGCTCACACCCGTCCAGGTAGAGCGGACTGCCCACGTGGGCAGTTGGGTTATCAAAATGGATAGTCGTTCCCGCCGCCGCGGAGCGTTTCGGTCAGGCCTCCGGCCGCCGGGCGCCCTTTGAGGGCGCCCTCGGGGCTCCGCCGGGCTGTATG
>JACRDU010000105.1 GCA_016218495.1 Elusimicrobiota bacterium | reverse complement strand
CTTAGCCTGCGGGGAGGGCCTGCGCGAGGAGGGCGAGCTGCTGCCGAGCCGCGATTAGGCCAGCGAGGCGCTCCGCCGCCGCACTCACGCGGAGCCGTAGCCGGCCCGCACGGGAGACGAGCCGGCCGGCGAGGGTGAAGACCGCGAAGCGGAGGCGCTTCGGGCGGGCCGCGCTGAGGTGCGGCGGGAGGCCGAGCGACTTCAGCGCGCTCAACACGTTGTAGGTCAGGAGGCTGAGCCGATACCAGGCGGCGTTGGCGCCGAAGCGGCCACAGGGGGGGACCGCGGCGCCGAGCTCGTTCTTGGTGACGTCGTGGACCAGCTCGATCGTCCCTGCCTTCTGCCAGTGCCAGCGGAAGAGGGCGGCCACCGGCAGGTCCCAGCGGTTGCTCACGACGGCGAGGTACTTCGTGGCCCCGCCGGACGCAAAGAGCTGGCCCTGCTTCTTCTGGAACCGGACGGCCAGGTAGCGGAGGGGCCAAGCAGTCTTCGGCCAGTCGCCGGGGGTGAACTCGACCTCGGTGCAGGTGATCGTCTCGTCGGGGCGCTCCTCGAAGAAGGCCCAGGCCGCCTCGGGCACGGCGGCGCAGACCGCGTGGAGGGCCTCCGTCATATCCGCGCTGATGGTGAAGCCGATGGGGCCGGTCGGGCCGCCCAGACGGTGCGGATCGGCGAGCCACTGGAGGACCCGTGCGTCGTAGCAGGCGCTGTCGGCGCGGAAGCAGAACGCCGTGACGGAGGCGGGGAGGCTGGCGAAGGCCCGCTGGATGAGCGGGAGGTTGTCCATGCCCGCCCCCACGTTCCCGTCGCGGTACTCATCGGCCACCACGAGGTCCTGCTCGACCCAGACGATGGCGGCGGGCTGATACCCCCGGCCGCCTTGGTAGTGCGGCAACGCTTCCCGCTTGTGGCTCTCTTGAATGGTCGCGTCGTGATCGAGGGTCGCCGTGTGGCCCTGCCCCTGCGCCGCCACCCGGTGCACGAGGGCGGTGTTCACCCGGGCCACCCCCTGCAGGGCGGCGGTCTCCGCCGGGATGTAGGCTACCTGTCCGGCGGGGCGCCGGGCCTGCGCCTGCGCGACGAGGTCGTCGTCGTGGAGCGCGTAGAGGAAGTGGCGGAGCGCATCGGCCGAGGGGAAGCGGCGCCCCAGGAGGCGGCGGAGGCCCCGATCCGCCTGGAGTACGCGAATGTCGTCGAGGCAATCGCCCCCGGCGGCGAGCAGCAGAACCAGGGCCTCGATCTTCTCCGTCTCGGTGTAGCCGCTCTGGCGCTCGCGGACCTGCACGTGCTGGGCGATCGCCTGGTCCAGGCCGAGAGCGCGCATCGTCTCCAGGACCAGCGGGAGCCCGGCGCGTCCCGTCACCACGTCCGCGCGCTCGACCACCTCCACCACGTACGGCAAGATCCCCTGGGTCATCCCCGCCCCTTCCGCCGGGCCCGCCCCCCCGGGTGCGTGCCCCGCAGCAGTTCGAGGTTCACGGCCGTCAGCGCGTTGATCAGCCGCCACGCCCGCTCGTACTCGGCGATCAGGGGGGCCACTGCCGCCGCGCGCTCCTCGCCCAGGTAGCACCCCCGGGTGCGGCCCCCCAGGTTCAGCGAGAGGTGGACCTTGCGGTGCTTCTCGCCCTGTGCGCACGCACAGCCCGGCCGGCCGCACTTCACCCCGACCTCCACCACCGTGCCCCGCATGAGGTTGCCCAGCCCGCGGAGCTGGGCGAGCAAGGCGTCCCGCTGCTGTTCCACTCGCCTGCGCTCTCGGTCGGTCATCACGGATCGGACGTGTATCACATCCTGGCACATGCTGTCAAGCGTTAACCTCCTGGGTTTGGATAATCCCTGCCAGATTCATCAGTTAGCGAGTTGGTGCCGGAACAGGGACAGGCTCATTTGGTGCGGGGGTTCTCATGGGCAGGCCGGAGGCGTTCTGCCCCACCCAGGACCCTCGTCACGGCGTGAGCTTGAAGCTCCCCTGAACCGCCTGACCCCGGCAATCCTGGCCCTG
>JACRDU010000016.1 GCA_016218495.1 Elusimicrobiota bacterium | reverse complement strand
TCGGCGCGGGTAGCGCCGACCCCGAGCGGACCCCCGCGGGGTTCGCTCGATCCTTTGGGGGCCCTCCGCCGTGCCTCTTTCAGGCTCATTCTGTGTTGGAATCGCCCGGATTTCAGGCTCATTCTGTATTGGACAAGTCTCGGGCTTGCGCGGCCCCCGGACAACCCTTATACTTGCGGCATAATCCCGAATCCGCCCCGGAGGCGTGTCCCATGGCCGAGCAGCCCAGAGTGAACGAGGACGTCCTCAAGAAGCAGGTCGTCTACGATGGAGAAGGCTACACGCGCCAGTCCATCGAGGGCATGCTCGGGGAATACCAGCAGAAGCACCAGCTCAACCTCAAGAAGTTCGAGGAGCTCTCCGGCGCCTACGAGCGCCTGTCCACCGAGATGACGGCCGACATCGCGGAGCAGAAGTCTGCGATGGAGTACCTGGGCAACATCCTCACCTTCAACGACCTGGGGACCAACCTCAAGGGCCTCCTCTATAAGGTCCCCATCCTGCGCGACCTGACGCCCAGCCGGGACATCAAGGAGCTGCTCGGGGAGAAGATCGAGGTGGCGCAGCGGCGCGTGCAGGAGGTCGGCGACTACGTCGACACCCTGCAGACCGACATCAAGAACCTCCAGGAGGACATCGTCCGCCTCAACAAGAAGATGGTGGCCGCCGCGCAGAACGAGGAGAAGGCCGCCCGCTACGTTCTGGAGCTGGAGGCCTACCGGGCCGAGCTCGAGAAGAAGCTGGCCGCCTACGCTGACCAGAAGGGGCTGGAGGCCCGCGAGACCCAGGCCAAGATCAGCGAGGTCAAGCGCATGATCTGGGAGCACGGCGCCAAGCTGAGGCTCTACTCGAACGCCGAGGAGCGTCTTTCGGCGATCGTGAACATGAACAACAACTTCCTGGAGATCATGACCAACCTCCACGGGACCATGCAGACCCTCTACGAGGCGGGCACCGAGGTCCTCAACGAGCTGCACGGGAACCTCGCCGGCCTGGCCTCCATCACGAAGGCGGGCGAGCTGTCCGTCGAGATGCACAAGTCGATGGAGTCGCTGAAGAAGAGCGTGAACAAGCTGGCCACGCTGGCCTCCGAGACCTCGCTCTACCTCACCCAGAACATCGACAAGCTCACCAGCGAGATGAAGATATACGACAAGTCCACCGAGGAGCTCGTCGCCTCGAACCTGGCCGCCGAGCGCGAGATCAAGGAACAGCGCATCAACGAGACCATCGAGCTCGCCAAGAAGGAGTACGGCGAGTTCAAGCCCGCGGGCTCCTGACGGAGGGCGCGCTTGCCTCAGACGCGCGAACGCTGGTGCCTGGTCTCGGGCGAACCGCTCGAGCGCTGGTGCGAAGCCGCCTCGCGCCTGGTGCTGGCCGCGCGCCTGAACAAGTTCTTCCCGGACCCGTTCGGCGTCGCCGACACCCTGCGCTTCATGGCCCCTTCGCTGCGGGCCGGGATCTATGACGGGGTCGTGCTGGACCGCTCGAGCGGGATGCCCCGCCTCAAGGACGTCGTCGCCGTCCATGCCGACCGCGCCAACGCCCCCGAGTTCCTGCGCGAGGCGGAGGCCCGCCGCACCGGCACCCCGCGCTTCACGGCCAAGCTCGACTATTACCGGAAGCTGGTGGGCGTCGAGCTGCCGGCCCTGCACCGCATCGACATCAGGCTGCGCCGCGTCCATCCCGACCGCAAGGCCGCCTCCTTCGAGGTGGTCTTCGACCGCTTCGACGCGGCCGAGGACGTCTGGGTGCGCTACACCCTGCTGCTCGAGCAGACCGACCGCTCCTGGGGCGGGGGCGCCCTCCTCGAGCGCTCCGGCGACTACACGAAGCAGACGGCCGCGTTCCGGGCGCTGATGGAGAAGTACGCGCAGGACGACTCCGAGATCACCTTCCTGCTCTTGGGCAAGCACGAGGGGCTGCGCGTCGAGGAGGTCGTGCGCGGCCGCATCGGGCCCTTCTGGAGCCCCGCCTGCCCGCCGCCCTCGGGCTGGTTCCCGCCCGACCCCGCGGGCTGCTTCGTCCTGCATTGCCCCCTCGACCGCGCCTCCGTCGGGATGGAGGCCGACCACGACCAGGACCCGTTCTCCGACCTCTACAAGGAGTTCCTGTCCAACGACAGCCGCCCCCTGGTGGAGGAGGTCGCCGCGCGCCTGGGCTACCGGGTGCACAAGGAGCGCAAGTTCGCCGCGACCCCCCAGGCCGCGCCGCTGCTCCAGAAGCGGCTCGCCGAGGCGAAGACCCCCAGCGTGGTATACACGGCATGAGCGACACGATATCGACCCAGGAAGTGGAAAGAGAGCTGGTACAGGCCCGGCGCCTCATCATGCGTTCGGGGCTCCCCGAAGCCCTGGCCTCCGTCGACGCGGGCTCCTTCGGGACGACCCCGCTGAACCTGGAGGCCCTGGAGGAGGCCGCCCATGCCGCCGCCTCGGCCCTGGCCGTGGGCCGCCTCCCCCGGGCGGCGGCGGCCGGCGGGGTCTGGATCGGCTGGGCCCTGGCCGAGCACGCCGCGGTGCGCCTGGCCAAGCTGGCCCAGACCCAGAGCGGGCCGGAGCCCAAGGGGGCCCTGACCACCGGGGATTACCGCGACCTCGCCAACCAGAAGGGCCCCGACGACGCGGCCGTCATCATCCTGAGGGACGCCGCCGCCTTCCTGTCCTTCTACCGCACCCATCCCGTCGCCGAGAAGCGCCCGCTGCGCGACGCCGAGGCCGTCCAGTGCCTGCGCTCTTACTTCCGCCTGCTGGCCAACGCGCTGCGCCGCCTCGGCTCCGAGCGGGAGGACGCCAAGGTCCTGACGCCGGACCTCAAGCTGGAGGGCTACCGGGCGCTGCCCGCCGCCGGCGAGGAACCGACGGGGCTGCTCAACATCTCGCTGGCCGACGTGGTTGGCAACGAGGAGTTCCTCAGGATAGGCCGGCGCCTCGTGCGCGACGTGGCGGGCTTCGACCTGGCGCGCGGGGAGAACCCCAAGATGGTGCGCAACCAGATCCTCTTCGCGCTCGGGACGCCGGGCTGCGGGAAGACCGTCACCGCCCATGCCCTGCTCAACGACTTCCTAGAGACCTGCCGCAAGGCCGGCCTGCCCGCCAGCGCGCGCGTCATCCGGCGCACGGACTGGGCCTCGTCCTACCAGAACGCCTCGGCGTCCCGGCTGCTCGAGATCTTCAAGACCGAGGTCTTCGAGGCCCCCGGCGTGGCCGGGGTCTACTGGCCAGACATCGACACGGCCTTCGCCGCGCGCGGGGACCAGGACATCCGCTCCGAGGAGAAGGCGAACCTGGCCACCCTGTTCGGCATCCTGGACGGCACCATCGGCCCGAAGAACGGGCGCTGGTTCCTCATCTGCGACGCCAACACGATGACGATGGATGAAGCGATGACGAGCAGGTTGTCCCAGACCCCCCTGAAGGTGCTCGGCCCCACGAAGCCCGAGCATTTCGTGCGCCTGCTGCGCGACATCAAGCTGCGCGGGCGCGGCCCATGGCTGCCGCTGAGCGAGGCGGAATGGACCGCGGTGGGGGCGCTCTGCGTGGAACGCGGCCTCTCCGGCCGGAACGCGGACGCCGTGGCGGGGCGAGTCCTCACCGAGATGGAGGACTTCGAGGAGCCCGACGAGTACTTCACCCTCCCCTTCGAGGAGAAGCAGAAGATGATCTCCCGGCTCTCCAACAAGGTCGACGCCGCCCGCCTGAAGTCCCTCATCGAGGAACACATCCGCTTCGAGAAGGACGCCCAGACCCAGGCCGACCAGGAGCGCTTCAAGCGCCGCGTGGAGGAGATCCACCTCCACCTGTCGGCCCAGAAGGCGGCGCTGGGCCTCAGTTCCCCGCCAAGGGCCTGAAGGTGCGCTTCGGCCGCGGCGCGGCGGCCGGCGCGGGGGCCGGGGCGGCGGTTGCGGCGGGGGCCGGCTCGGCCTTCACCGGCTTCGGGAACTCGATGAAGGCCGACGACGTGGCCGAAGCGGAACGGTCCTTCAGGAGCGACTCGGCCATCGGCGCGATGCGCGGCCGCGGCGCGGGTTCCGCCGCTTCCGGCGCATAGTCCGGGGCCGGAAAGGTCCGGGCGGTCTCGGCGGCCTCCGGCGGGGACGGCGGTTCGGCGGCCGCGGACCGGACCGTCTCGGGCTCGGGCTCCCTCCAGAGCATGTCGGGGTCCGGAAGCGGCCGGACGTCGTCCTTGCCCAGCGCCGACTCCAGCCAGAGCTTGTCCATCCCCTCCGACGAACGCGTCTCCAGAGGCTTATCGCCCTCCGGCGGGGGCCGATGGGCGCTGACGAACCGCAGGTAGGCGCCCACCGCCGCCAGGACGACGACCACCATCAGGTAGTCCCAGCGATCGGCCCGGCGCACGATGCGGCGCAACCCCATACGATTGTTTAGCAGGCGGGCTCCGCGGATTCAAGGGCCCGGCTTGCGGGCGGTGCTCAGCAGCTTCTTGATCAGCTCCGAGTTGACGATGACGATCAGGCTGCAGTCCGCCGCCAAGCGCTCCGAGAAGATGTCCACCTGCGAGACGAGCAGGGTGTCCCGCCTTCCGTCGTAGCGGCTGAAGGAGCGCGACAGGAGCTGGGCCCGCGGGCCGATCAGTACCTCGGGGGACTTGAGGATGATCATCACGTTGAACTCGTCGGCGATAACGGCCAGCACGCTCTGCGCGATGAAGTTGGCCACCTCCCCGATGGTCAGGCTGACCAGGTCGGGGACCGCCTTCATGCGCGCCGCGTAGGGCTTGATGACCGCCTTGGCCAGCGAGGCGGCCCCGCCCGAGGAGAAGGTGATCAGGAACTCGAGCGGCACCAGCGAGCTCGACTGGAAGCAGGCCCCGACGCAATCCCCCTTGTCCCGGCTGAAGCTCTGCAGCAGCCGCACCGGCTGCACCTCGCGGACGCTGGAGGACATGATGCCCCACTTGCCCCCGCAGAGCTTCTCCAGGCGTTCCATCGTCCGCAGCACGCCGCGGCGCAAGAGGCCGTCGAGCACGTCGCGTTCCGCGGCTTCCAGCGCCATAGCCCTAGGATAATCGGCGCCCCGGGTCCGCGCCAGGGGGGGGCTACTCGTAGCGCAGCGCTTCGACGGGGTCGAAGCGCGCGGCCTGCCAGGCCGGATAGAGCGAGAAGACGAAGCAGGTGCCCATCGACACCCCCATCTCCATCAAGAAGTGCCACCAGACCAGGGCCGCCAGCTTCTCGGTCCCCTCCTCGGCGAGGAAGAGCAGGCAGCCCAGCCCCAGGCCGATGCCGACCACGCCGCCCAGCACCCCCAGCAGCATCGCCTCGGTGACGAACTGGGAGAGGATCTCGAAGCGCGTCGCCCCCACCGCCCGGCGCACGCCGATCTCTCGGATGCGCGAGAAGATGGTCGCCAGCGTCACGTTCATGATGCCCACGCCGCCGGCCAGGATGGCGATGACCCCCAGGGACATGATGGTGACCGCATGCTCGCGCATCTCGTTGACCTTGTTCTGTATCTCCTGCTTGAGGTCGATGATGGTGGTGTCCTCCTCCCCGCGGTGCAGCTCCTTGAGGAGGTCGGTCAGCCGCATCTTCACCGTCTCGACGGTGCCCAGCGAGCCGGTATCGATGTCGATCTGGTCGATCCGCTCGGGGTCCATCTTCTGGTCGCCCCAGTTCTGGTTCTGGAAATAGCGCTGCGCCGCCCGCAGCGGGATGATGACGTCGGGCTTCTGGCCGTTCTGGAACCAGCGCGGGTCCAGGTCCTTGGGCGGCTCCTTCAAGATGCCGATGACGGTATAGGGCATCCCGCTGAGCACGATGTCCTTGCCGATGAGGTCGTGATGGGTGGCCAGGGTCTCGACGTCCTGCGTGTAGTAGTCCCAGCGCTTCCAGGAGGAGGGCTTCCCCTTCGCCCAGCCGCCCGGTTCTATGAGGACGCAGACCCGGCCGCCCTCCTCGTAGTCGTGGCTCATGAAGTAGCGCCCGCGCAGGGTGTAGACCCAGTTGCGCTTGGACCACTCCGGGGTCACCCCCTTGATGGTCACCCAGCCTTCCTGCCCCTTGTACTGCAGCCGGGCGTAGCTCGAGTTGCTCGGAGAGACCATGTGGAGCCAGGGCAGCTCCCGGCGGATGGCCGCCGCGTCCCGGGAGGTGAGCCCCGGGGAGAGCCTGAGGCTCTTGTCCTTCTCCTTGCGCCACTCGATGAAGTTGATCTGGATGGGCCCCGGGCCGACCAGGGCGAAGGCCTCCTGCTGCTTCTTGAAGGCCTGGTTGACCATGGCGCAGGTATAGAGGACCGAAGCCCCGCCGAAGGCGATGGCGGCCAGGCTCAGCGAGGAGCGCATCTTGTGGGAGAAGATCTCGACCAGCCCCGTGCGCAGCGACTCGTCGAGGTTCAATGCGCCGCCGGGGCCCCGGCGGCCTTCGGCAGGGGCTCGAAATCCACCGGCTTCTCCGAGAACACCTTGTCTCCGACCTTGAGCCCGGAGAGGACCTCCGCCTCCGTGGCGATGCGGAACCCGGTTTTGACCTCCACCTGCTTGGGCCTGTCCCCCTCCCGGTAGAGGAAGGCGGTGACGCGGCCGTCCTCCTCGAAGAGGCCGCCGAGGGAGACCCTCGGGACCTTCACGCGCTTCTCCATCACGGCGCTGACGCGCGCGGTCATGCCGATGCGCAGGCGCTCGTCGACCTTGCTCAACGTCACCTCGGCCTGGAAGACCTTCCCCGACGAATATCCGCGCGACTCCTCGGCCTGGCGCGAGAGCATGCTCACCGTCCCCGGGAACTCGACGCCCTCCAGCGCGTCCACCGTCACCTGGACCGGCATCCCCTCCTTGAGCTTGAGGATGTCGATCTCGTTGATGCGCAGCTTGATGACCAGCTTCTTCATGTCGACGATGGTCATCAGGCAGGTGAAGTTCCTGGCGTCCTCGAAGCGGCCCGTCGCGAAGTCCTCCCTCAGCACGAAGGGGCTGACCGAGTTCTCGCCGCCGTTCTCCTTCACGCAGCGCAGCAGGGCGCCACCCACCGGCGCGGTGATGACCGAGGGCTGGAACTTCTCCGCGCTGGTCTTGCCCGGCTGGACGACGGCCAGCTTCTGCCCCGCCGTCACGGTCTGCCCCTCGTGCACGAACAGCTCGACGACGCGCCCGCTGACCAAAGAGGCGATGTCCACGTTGCCCTTGGGGGACACCGAGCCCGTCTCCTGAAACTTCTTCACCAGGTCGCCGGTCTCCACCTTGAGCAGGGTGTCGAGGTCGAGGCGCACGGCGGCCAGCTTGCGCTTCTTGTAGAACTTCACGGTGAAGTGGGCGGCGGGGGCGACGAGGAGGACCGCCCCCAAGGCCGCCCGGACCCAGCCGTTGCGGGAAAGGTGCAGGATGCGCCTCATGGCCCACAGTTTATCCTAAGTGCCACCCCTGCGCCACCCCGGGTATGGCGCGGGATTCCGCTCCCGGCTATCCTTTGGGCCATGCGCGCACTGTTGCTGCTGCTCCTGCTGGCCCCCGGCGCGCCGGCCGTCGAGATCCCCGACTCCTGGCGCTGCCGCAAGGGGGACGAGTCGGCGCACTGGAAGGGGATGAAGCTGATTCCCGAGGCCCCGGGGCCCAATTGGGGCGAACAGCTCAACGAGAAGGCCCCGTCCCCTTTCATCTGGCTGGCCGTCTACAAGGACCGCGACCGCGACGTGGCCGAGCGGCGGGCTCCCATCACGCAGCGCTGGGGGGAGTTCGAACCGGACGAGAAGTGCGCGTACCTGGCGCACTACGCGAAGGCCGCGGCCGAGAAGAAGGAGGAGTACGACGAGCTCGTCTCCTGGAAGCAGGACTCCGGCCTGCTCAAGCGCCTGCAGCGGGTCAAGCCAGAGGAGGTCATCGCGGAGCAGGAGCGGGACGCCCTCAAGGGCCTGCGCGCCCGCTTCGACGCCATGCGCGCCTGGCTCAGCGACTTCGGGATGCGCGACGACGACCCGCCCACCGAGCGGGCCTGGGGCGTGCTGATGAAGCTCTCGGTGCTCGAGACGGCGCATCTCGAGTTCCTGAGGGAATCCGGTCATTTCACGGCCATGGCGCGCGCCCGGGTCCAGGACGCCGTGAAGGAACAGGGCCCCGCCGCTGAGCTGCTCAAAGACCCCGCGGTGGTCGAGACCGTCGTCGCCGATATAGCCGACCAGCTCTCCAAGGACTGGCGCAACGAGAGGATCCTGGGCTCGGACTTCGAGCGCCGCGTGCGCGAATCCATCGCCGGCATCGAGCGGGCCAAGGCCGCGGCGGCCGCCAACGCCAAGGTGGAGGCGGTCCAACGGACCATCAAGGAGCGCAAGGAGGCGCGCAAGCGCGCCGAGGCCGTGGTCGAGCGCCTCGAAGGGGAGCTCAAGTCCGAGAAGCTGGTGTTCGACGCCGGGGCGGACCCGGCCCTGCTCGTCGGCCTGGAGGAGTACCGCCGCGGGAAGCGCCGCCTCTACGAGCTGCTCGAACAGAAGGGCGAGACCGACGCGGCCGGGCTCAAGGCGGCCTATCTGGAACTGCTGCGCGAGGTCTGCGTCACGCATTACCAGAGCATCCGCTACAAGGAATCCGTCATCAAGACCCTCTGCGGGAAGTAGAATGACTGCGCCATGAAGATCGTCATCGAAGAGCCCCTGCACGGCTCCGGGCGCGGCGGGGTCTCCGTCTACAGCAAGAGGATGGCCGCCCTCGTCTCCAAGATGGACCCGGCCAACGAGTACTTCCTCTTCACCTATTACTTCGGACGGCACTCCGACGTAGAGGCGCGCGTCGCCCCGCCCCCGGGCGCGGCCTACCGGCGCCTGCACGCGCGCTGGCCGGAGCGGCTCGTGCGCAAGGCGGAATGGGGCTGGGGACTGCCCGTGCTGGAGGGCTGGCTCAAAGCCAAGGGCGCGGCGCTCTACCACGCCCACCGCATCCCGATAACGGCCAAGGTCCCGCTGGTCACCACCGTCTACGACCTCTTCACGGTGGTGCACCCCGAGTGGAACTCGCCCTGGATGATCGACCTCTTCGAGCGCATCGTGCGCCCGGGGCTGGCGCGCGTGGAACGCATCATGGCGATCTCCACCCACACCAAGCGCGACCTCATCGAGCGCTGGGGCATCCCCGAAGAACGCATCGAGACCATCCTGTGGGGCGTGGACCGGGCGCTGTTCCGCCCCCTTCCCGCCCCGGACCTCGCCGCCGTCCGTTCCCAATACCGCCTGCCGGAGCGCTTCATGCTGCTGGTCGGTCCCTTCGACCCGTGGTGCGACCCGCAGCCTAGCATCGAGGCCCTGGCCCGCCTGCCCTCCCACCTGAGCGACGTCTCGCTCGTCCTGGCCGGCCCGCGCGGGTCGTGCTACGAGGACGCCTGCCGCAAGGCGGAAGCGCTGGGGCTCTCCCGCCGCCTGCGCTGGCTCGGCCACGTCCCTCAGAGCGACTTGGTCTCGGTCTACAACCTGGCCCAGGGACTCCTCTTCGCCTCCCGCTACGAGGGCTTCGGACTCCCCGTCCTGGAAGGGATGGCCTGCGGCACGCCCGTCGTCACCTCCACCACCAGCGCGCTCCCCGAGGTCGCCGGTGGCGCCGCCTTGCTCTGCGACCCGGATTCCCCGGAACAGCTCGCCGCCGCGATGGTCTCCATCCTCGACGACGGCGCGGTCCGGGCGGACCTGCGCGAGAAGGGCCTGCGCCGGGCCGCGGCCCTGCCCTGGGAAGAGACCGCCCGGCGCACGCTGGCCGTCTACAAGGGCGCGCTGGGGCGCTGAGCCGCCCGGGCCCTTGACAACGCCAGGTTGCGGGGCATAAACATATATGAGGCTTCCCCCTCCCGGCCTTCGAGGTGCTTTGTCCATTAAGTCCGCCGGCCGCCGCAATCGGTCATCCACCGCGCTGACATTCGCCCTGTTGGCGCTGCTCCCGTTCGTCTTGGGGGGCAGCGATTGCGGAGGCGGTGGCGGGGGAGGCAGCAGCAGCCCGCCTCCTCCAAGACCCGCGCCCCCCCCGCCTCCGCCGCCCAGGCCGGCGCCGCCTCCCCCTGCGCCTCAACCGCCCCCTCCGCCCCCGCGGCCAACTCCCCCGCCTCCGCCCCCGCCGCGGCCGAATCCGCCGCCGCCGGAGCCTCCTCCGTATACCCGCCCGCCGGACCAGGGGAGCGTGCCGCAGCAGACGGTCGAGACTCCCATGCCCAAGCCCGTGGAAAAGGCGCCTCCGCCCCAGGTCAAGCCGGCCGAGCCCGACAAGAAGAAGGGCCGTTACGACCTCTCCATCCCCGACGTCGGGGTGGGCAAGGAGATCAAGGAAGGCTACGGCCAGACCCAGTTCAAGAACCGCTTCGCGAGGACGACCTACGACGAGCCGCAGACGGCGGCGGCCTCCGGCGGGACGGGGGACCTCCTGGCCGACGCGCGGGTCCAGCAGCAGCCCTCGCAGGCGCTCCAGCAGTACGCCATCCCGGAGGTGATGCGCAGCGAGGCCGGCGACGGCGGCGCCGAGAAGTTCGCCGAGCTCAGCCGGGCGGCGGGCACGCGCTCCAAGCTCGGAGACCTGGCCGGCGCCCTGGCCGAGGCTGACGAGCTCATCAAGCTCCAGCCGTGGAACGCCGAAGCCCACCTTTATAAGGCCAACCTGCTCAACCAGGCCCGGCGCTTCTCGGAGGCCGAGGAGGCGGCGCGCGAGGCCGTGCGCCTGGACCCCAAGAACGCCGAGGCGTGGAAGGCCCTGGGGTGGTCCCAGCTGCACCAGCGCAAGTTCGCCGAGGCGGAGAAGGGCCTGACCCAGGCCATCCAGCTCTTGGAGGAGCGGCGCGCGGGAGGCGAGGACACCGAGGCGCTGCGCAACTCGCTGGCCGCCGCCTACGCGATGCGGGCCTTCGCCTACGAGGGCCTCGGGCAGCGCGACAAGATGCTGGCCGACCTCGAGAAGGCAGCCAAGCTGTACCCGAAGCGCTTCGCGGGACACCTCCAGCGGGCCCGCGCCGGAGAGAAGCTGTTCGACCCCGACTCGGCGGACTCCTGGACCCTGCTCGAAGCCCTCCCGGAGGGGACGGAGGGCGGGAAGTCCTCCCCCTGGCCTTGGGTGCTGCTCGGGCTGGGCGTGGGCACCGGCGGGCTGTTCTTCACCCAGCGCCGCCGCATCACCGCCATGTTCCTCGCCAAGGACGCCCGCAGCAAGCGCGAGCTCGACGAGGTGATGAAGGCCGAGGCGGCCCCCGCCCCGCAGGAAGGGGCCCTGCTCGGCGGGAAGTACCGCCTGGGCGCCCTGGTCACGCGCGACGCGGCCGGCGAGCAGTGGGACGCCCTGGACACCACGCTCAACCGCCAGGTCTGCGTGCGCCGCATCGTCCTCGACGAGGCAGCCGACCCCGCCCAGCGCGAACGCCTGCGCAAAGAGGCGCAGACGGCTGCCGCGCTGCAGCATCCGAACATCATCGGCGTCTTCGAGGCGCTCGACGAGCCCGGCGGAGTCTTCCTCATCATGGAGCACGCCCCGGGGCGCACCGTCGAGCAGATCCTCACCAAGGAAGGGCCGCTGTCGCCCGGGCGGGTGCGCCGCATCCTCGAGGGCGCCGCGGCGGCGCTGGCCTACGCCCGGTCCGTCGGCGTGGCGCACCCGGGCCTGAAGGCCTCGAGCATCGTCGTGACGGACGGCGGCCAGGTCAAGGTCCGCGACTTCTCATCGTCGGCCGGGACCGGCAGCGACGACGCTCACGCCCTGGCGGCCTGCTTCTACGAGATGCTGACCGGAGCCCCGCTCGAAGCGGGGGCGGCGCGCTTCAACCAGCAGGCCTTCCGGTGGCCGACCCAGTGCCGGCCCGGCCTGCCGGCGGCCGCGGACCAAATCCTCGCCCGCGCCGTGCACCCTGACCCGGCACAGCGCTTCCCCGGCGCCGCCGAGTTCGCGGCGTCGCTGGGGCACCTGGGGCCCCCGGAAGGCTGAGGACCGGCCGTCAGCCGCGCTTGACGAAGAAGATGCGCGGCTCGGAGACCAGGACGGTCCCGTCCTGCTGACGGATCCGGCAGACGGCCTCATGTTCCCCGTTGTCGAAGTCCGTCCAGTCGAACCACCAGAGCCCGACCGATTCGCGGCAGGGCATCCAATCGCCCTGATCGATGCACAGGTCGACGCTGACCGCCGCCTCAGGCACGACCATGCGGAAGGTATAGAGCGAGCTGACGACGGTCTCATTCTCCTGAGGGAACTCGATGCGGACAGGCAGGAGCCGCTTGAGGAGCTTCTGCTTGATGCTGCCAACGACGGTTTTGGCATGCTTGGCCATGGGGCCTCCGTGCTGCAAAGGATTGCCACGCAACGCTAGGGCCAGTCGCCGTTGTGTTGCGTGACACCCTGCAGACGCAGGAGGCCCCATGAAGACGCGAGCCAGACCCCTGGCCCACCGCCGAAAGACGCTGTTCCCGCCACGCATGATCCTGGCCCCGCTGGACTTCTCGGAGTGCTCGGAGGCATCTCTCGCCGCGGCGCGGCTGCTCGCCCGCCGCTTCGCCTGCCGTCTCGAATTGGCGCACATCGACTCGGGGCCGCCTCCGGCCGTCTCCCAGACGGCGATGGAGGCCGTCGCACGGCGCGGGCTGGCGGCCTATGAGGAAGGGCTGCGTTCGAAGCTGGAAGCGGCGCGCGCCGGGCTGGAACACTCCGGGGTGCACCTCGTCTCCGGGGACCCGGAGACCGTGCTGCCGCGGCTGGCCCACGACGCGGCCGCCGACCTGGTCGTCATGGGCACGCACGGGCGCACGGGCCTGCGCCGCCTGGCCCTGGGCTCGGTCGCCGAAGCGGCCGTCCATGTCTGCCGCGCGCCCATCCTCGTCACCCGCAAGTCCCCGTCGGAGAAGTGGCCGCTGCGCATCCTGGCGCCGGTGAAGTGGACGGACTACGCCGACGAGACGCTGCGCACGGCCGTGGCCTGGGCGCGCTTCATGGGCGCCGAGCTCGGCGTGCTGAGCGTGGCCGAGGAGGACGGGCTCATGGAGGTCCCGCACGACGAGCTGCGCGACCATGTGGAGCGGCTGCTCGACCACGGCGACCCGGAGCCCCAGTGGCTCTGGCGCAAAGGCCGCCCGTACGAGGCCATCATCGAGACGGCCGAAGCGGAGGGCTACGACCTCATCGTCGTCTCCGCCCATGCGCGCGGACGGCTGCACGACGCGCTCATCGGCACGACGGCCGAACGGGTCATCCGCTGCTCGCGCGTCCCGGTGCTCGCCGTCCCGTCCCAGGCCGCGCGCTAGACCGACACGCCCCGCTGCGCTGGGGGCCGGGCCCCTAGCGCAATGGGGCGTTGGGCGTTATCCTCCTGCGTATGGATGAAACGCTCAAGCGGCTGGAAGACAATCTCGGCAAGGTGCTGCGCGGGCAGCGCGAGTCCGTGCGCAAGCTCCTGGCCGCCTTCGCGGCGGGCGGCCATGTGCTGCTCGAGGACTATCCCGGCACCGGCAAGACGACGATGGCCAAGGCGCTGGCCCATTCGGTGGGCGCGCGCTTCCGCCGGGCCCAGTTCACGCCCGACCTGCTGCCTTCCGACCTGATCGGGGTCTCCATCTACGACCAGAAGGAGCAGTCCTTCCGCTTCCACGAGGGGCCGGTCTTCACCGACATCCTGCTGGCCGACGAGATCAACCGCGCCTCGCCGCGCACGCAGTCGGCGCTGCTCGAGGCGATGGCCGAGGGCCAGGTCAGCGCCGACGGGAAGACCCTGCCGCTGCCCGGGATGTTCTTCGTCATCGCCACCCAGAACCCCATCGAGTCCCACGGCACCTATCCTCTGCCCGAGGCGCAGATGGACCGCTTCATGATGCGCTTCGGGCTGGGGTATGTGTCCCCCCGGGAGGAGGCCGCCATCCTCTGCGACCAGGAGCGCGCGCACCCGCTCGACGGGCTCAAGCCCTGCATCGACTCCGCGCAGGTATCCGCCCTGCGCGAGCGCGCGGCGGGGGTGCGCTTCTCCGACGAGCTCAAGCGCTACGCCGTCGAGCTGGTCGGCGCGACGCGGCGGGCGGAGGGGGTGGCGCTCGGGGCCAGCCCGCGCGCCTCGCTGGCTCTGATGCGCGCGGCGCGCGCGCTGGCCCTGCTCGACGGAGCGGACTTCGTCTCCCCCGAGCAGGTCCGCGAGCTCGCCGTCGCCGTGCTCGCCCACCGCCTGGTGCTCGACCCGCAGGCGCGCTTCGCCGGGGCCACCGCGCGCGCCGCCGTCGAGGCCGTGCTCAAGTCGGTGCCGGCCCCGGCCTGATGCGCGCCGCGCCCCTCTACCGCGGCCTGCGCCTGACCGGCAGCGTCATCGACTGGGCCGGCCCGCGCCTCACCGGGGCCGGCCTGCTGGCGCTCGGCGGGGCCGCCGCGGCCGCCGTGCTCGGCGTCGACACCACCCAGAGCATGGCCTATCAGGCATTCACCTTCCTCACCGCGCTGCTGCTGCTGGCGGCCCTGGGGCTCTTCGAGCGCCAAGCCGGCCTGTCGGCGCGGCGCCTGCTCCCCCGCTTCGCCGCCGCGGGACAGCCGCTGCGCTACGCGGTGCGCGTGAAGAACGCGGGCGCTCTGCCCCTGCTCGGCGCGCGGGTCGGCGAGGTGCCGGCGCGGGCCCTGCCCACTCTGGAGGAGTACGACGCCCAGGGCCCCTCGGGGCGCTCCTGGTTCGAACGCCTGAGCGGCTACGGCCGCTGGGAGCCCGTGCGCCGCCGCCTGCTCGCCGCCTGGGGCGCGCCCGTGCCCCTGCCCGACCTGCCCCCGGGCTCCGAGGCCGAGGTCGCCCTGGAGCTCACCCCCTCCGCCCGCGGGCGCCTGCGCTTCAAGGAGCTGCTCGTGCGCGCGCCGGAGCCCCTGGGCCTCTTGTGGCGCCGGGCGGCGGCCGCGCCCGCCGAGAGCCTCCTGGTCCTGCCCCGCCGCTATCCGGTCCCGCGCCTGGCCCTGCCGGGGAAACGCCGCTACCAGGCCGGAGGGGTGGCGCTGTCCTCCTCGGTGGGAGAGTCCGAGGAGTTCGTCGCGCTGCGCGACTACCGCCCCGGCGACCCGCTGCGGCGCGTGCACTGGAAGAGCTGGGCCAAGCGCGGGGAACCCGTGGTGAAGGAGTTCCAGGACGAGCACTTCGTCCGCCACGCCCTGGCCCTGGACACCTTCGCCTCCGGCTCCGACCCGGAGTGCTTCGAGGAGGCCGTCTCGGTGGCGGCCTCCTTCGCCTGCACCTTGCTCACCCAGGACTCGCTGCTGGACCTGCTCTTCGTCGCCGACCGCGCGTACTGCCTGAGCGCGGGGCGCGGCGTGGGAGGGGTCGAAGGCCTGCTCGAGGCGCTGGCCTGTGCCGTCACGCGCCCGGACTCCTCCGTGGCCGTCCTGGAGGACAGCATCGTCGGGCGCAGCGCGGCCCTGAGCGGCTGCCTGCTCGTCCTGCTCGGCTACGACGCGCCGCGGCGCGCGCTTGTGCGCCGGCTGCGCTCCCTGGGCCTGGCGCCCCGGGCCCTGGTCGTCTCCCGCACGGAGCCGGCCGGGGCGGCCGCCGACGGCGCGGCCTGGCTGCGCCCGGGGCGCATCGCCGAGGACCTGGCCCGCCTGTGAGCACGCCCCCCCTGCTCCTCGGCGCGGCGCTGCTCTTCTGGGGGCTCCAGACCGGGCTGTGGCCGGCGGCGCTGGCCCTGGGGGGGGCGCTGGAGGGCTCGCGCCTGGTGCGCCGGCGCTGGGACCTGCAGCCCTCCCACTTCGAGAACCTGGCCGACCTCTCCGCGCTGGGCTTCGCCGCCGCCGTCGTCTACGCCTACGCGACGCGCGAGGCCGCCGCCGCCGTCATGGCCCTGTTCGCCTGGCTGCCCTTCGTGCTGTTCCCCCTCGCCGTCGCCCAGGTCTACTCCGGCCGCCCGGTCGTGGACCTGGCCGCCTTCTTCCTGAGCATGCGCCGACGGCCGCAGGCCGAACGCGCGCGGGTCGACCTCCTCGGCCCCTATCTGCTCGTCCTGGTCGTGTCGGCCGGGGCCGCGAACCTGCGCACTCCCGCCTATTTCGCCGGCGTCTGCCTGCTGGGCCTGGTCGCGCTGTGGGGCGTGCGGCCGCGCGGGCCCCTGCCGGCCTGGGCGCTACGCGCGGCCGCGGCCGTGCTGCTGGGAGCCGCCGGACATGCCGGGCTCTACCGCCTCCAGGGCCTCCTGCTCACCGAGGGCGCGCGCCTGCTCGTGGACGCGGCCCCGCCGCCGGGCGAGGCGCGGCGCTCCCGCACCGCGGTGGGACAGGTGGGGGCCATCCAGCGCTCCGCCGCCATCGCGCTGCGCGTGGAGGTCCCCGACGGAGGCCCCCCGCCCGCGCTGCTGCGCGACGCCGCCTACGACGAATACCGCGACGGGGAGTGGCGGGCCAAGGACTCGGACTTCTCCCCCGTGCCCCCGGGGACCAGCGAGGGGAGCTGGCGCCTTTCAGGAGAGCCGCGAGCGGCGCGGCGCGTGCTGGTCCGGGCGGCCTTCGCGCGCGGCCGCGGGCTGGTGGCCGCGCCGCCCGGAACCGCCGCCATCGAGCGCCTCCCAGCCGCCGAGGTGGGCTTGAGCCGGTTCGGGACCCTGCGCGTGCTCGAAGGACCGGGGCGCGCCGTCTATCGGGCCGTCTACGGCGCGCCCGAGGCCGACGCGCCCAGGCCCTCCGACCTGGCCGTGCCCGCGGCGGAGTCGGCCCTGATGGCGCGCACGGCCGCGCGCCTGGGGCTTGCCGGGATGTCCCCGGCGCAGGGCGCGGCACGCCTGAAGCGCTTCTTCCAGGAGGAGTTCCGCTACACCACCTACCTCGAGGCCGCGGGCCGCGCCCCGCTGGAGGGCTTCCTCGAGCGCACGCGTTCCGGCCACTGCGAGTACTTCGCCACCGCCACCGTCCTGCTGCTGCGAGCGGCCGGCGTCCCGGCGCGCTACACGGTGGGCTGGTCGGTCCAGGAGTTCAGCCCCCTGGAGCGGCGCTGGTTGGTCCGGGGACGCCACGCCCACGCCTGGGCGGCGGCCTACATCGACGGGGCCTGGCGCCCCGTCGACACGACGCCGTCGGGCTGGGCCGAGCTGGAGAACGCGGGCAACCCGGTCTGGCAGCCGCTGGCCGACGCGGCCTCCTGGCTGCGCGAGGCCCTGACGGCCGACCCCGCCGACGACGGACCCTCGCCGCGGCGGCGCGTCCTGCTGGCCCTGCTGGGCGCCGGCGGCCTCTGGCTGGCCTGGCGCCTGGGCCGGGGCTGGAAGGCCGCCGCGCGAAAGGACGGCTCCTCGCCGGCCGCCCCCGCGGCGGTCCCGTCCGGCGGCGACTCCGAGTTCTACGCCGTCGAGCGCGCGCTGGCCGGCGCGGGCCGCGGGCGAGAGGCCTGCCAGCCGATGGCGGAGTGGCTGCGCGGGCTCGGCGAGCGTCCGGACGCCGGCGAACTCCGGCGCCTGCTGGCCCTGCACAACCGCTACCGCTTCGACCCGCGCGGCCTGCCCGGCACGGAACGCGAAGCGCTGCGCGAGGGCGCCGCGCGCTGGCTGGCCGGCCGAGGGGCTCCCTGATGGGCTTCGACCCCCTCACCTGGGCGCTGGCGCGGCTCGGCAGCTCGCTTGGTCCCGCGCTGGCCTTCGGCCTCATCCTGCTCATCCTCTTTTGGGGGCGCCTCCTGGGCGCCCTGCGCCGGGTCTGGCTCGGCGCACGCTCCGCCGCCCGCCGGCGCGCCGGGACCGGCCCTCTATGCCCCGACTGCGCCTTAAGCCTGCAAGGCACGGATGCGCGGCGGGACTGCCCCGGTTGCCGCGGGGCCTGGCTGCAGGAAGTCGAGCTCACCCGCCTCCTGGCCGCGAAGCGGCGGCCCGCCAAGGAGTGGGTCAGGGCGCCGGAGGCTTCGGCCTGCGTGCTCTGCCCGGTCTGCGCGAAGACCATCCCCGTCGGGCATCTGCTGGGGGAAGACTTCGCCGTCTACCGCTGCCAGCCCTGCGCCGGGCTCTGGTTCGGAAGCACCGAACGCGTCTCGCTCGAGCTCCGAGTGCTGGGATAGAACCGTCACAAGACGGCTACATCGCCGCCGCGCCCGTCTTAGGAATCCCCTCCCCGGATCCGGCGCATGGTTTACCTCCCCGCCATCGCTATTCGGCGCCGTTGGGCCTACAATCATGACGCCGCCGATTCCGCCGCCAAGGGGGAAGCATGTCAGGGTTCGAACTCGCCGGGAGGTGCCGCGAGGGAGGGAAGTTCTGGGGCGTGGTGCTGGCGGGCGGACAGGGCGTGCGCCTGCGCCCGTTCGTCAAGGAGGCCTTCGGCCTCGAGGCGCCCAAGCAGTTCGTGCCGTTCATGGGGCGGCGCTCCATGTTCCAGCATACGGTGGACCGTGCCGCGATGCTCGTGCCCGACCAGCGCATCCTGACCGTGGCCGACGTCCGGCACGACGCGCTCCTGCGCGCCCAGCTCGGTCCGCGCCTGCTCGACGGCGTGCTCTACCAGCCCTGCAACCGGGAGACGGCGGCCGGCGTCATGCTGCCCCTGACCCACATCCTCGAACGCGACCCCGAGGCCGTGGTGGCCTTCCTGCCCTCCGACCACTTCATCCTCGAAGAGACGCGCTTCATGCGCCACATCGCCGAGGCCATGGCCGGCGCCTCCCGCCTCGACGAGGGGGTCATACTGCTCGGGGTCCGTCCCGACGGGCCGGAGACCGAATACGGCTGGATCGAGCCGGGCCGGCCGCTCGCCATGCCCCGCCCCTACGGGCTGCGCTCGGTGCGCCGCTTCATCGAGAAGCCGGA
This sequence comes from Elusimicrobiota bacterium, assembly GCA_016218495.1. GTDB lineage: Bacteria > Elusimicrobiota > Elusimicrobia > UBA1565 > UBA1565 > SCTT01. The sequence continues at coordinate 2,404 of JACRDU010000016.1, read as the reverse complement.
CCGGGAGGAGGCCCTGCGCTCCTACCGGAAGGGCTGCCTGTGGAACAGCTTCGTCACGGTGGCCCGCGCCGAGGCCCTGTACCGCCTCATCGCCCGGCGCCTGCCCGTCCTGGGACGGGCCTTCTCGCGCATCCGGGCCGCCGCCGGCACGCAGCGCTACGACGGGGTGCTGGCCGAGGAGTACTCCGCCCTGCCCGCGACGAACCTCTCCCGGGACGTGTTCCAGACGGCGCCCGAGGCCGTGTCCCTGCTCCCGCTGGAGGGCGTCACCTGGAGCGACTGGGGCTCGGCCCGGCGCATCGCACAGACCTATGCGGCATTGCGCCGCAGGCCTCCCTGGGAGGCGGCCTGCTGCGCGGCGGCGATTTAGCCGGGAGCCGCGACCCGGCGCGGCGCGGCCCCCGGCTCATCCCCCGACCTTTACGGCCGGCGCCGCTCCCCCGGCGACCGGCCGTTCAGGTCCGCTCGTCGAGGACGATGCGGTAGCCGTTCTTGGAGACGGTGACGATGCGGTGGCGCTCGCCGCGCAGCTTGCGGCGCAGGCGCGCCACATGCTGGTCCACGGTGCGGGTGCTCAGGTCCAGGCCCTTCTCATAGCCCCACACCTTCTCCAGGATTTCGTCGCGGGAGAGGGCCTTGCCGCGGACCTTTATCAGGCAGGCCAGCAGGTCGAACTCCTTCGGGGTCAGGTCGCGCGCGTGCCCGGCGACGCGCAGCTCGCGCCGCCCCAGGTCGGCCTCGGCCGTCCCGAAGCGGACGGTCTCGCCGGTGCCCTCGGAGGCGGGCCCCGTCCGGTGCAGCACGGCGGCGACCCGCGCCGCCAGCTCCTGCGGGGAGAAGGGCTTTATGATGTAGTCGTCGGCGCCCAGGCGCAGGCCGGAGATGCGGTCGGCCTCGGTGTCCATCCCGGAGAGGAAGATGACCGGCACCTCGGAACGCCGGCGCAGGCGCCTCAGCAGCTCGAAGCCGTCTATGTCCGGGAGCATGACATCGAGTACGATCAGCGACGGCGGCCGGGACTCCGCCTCCCTGATGGCGGCCTCCCCGGTTATGGCCGTCGCCGTCTCATAGCCTTCGCGGCGGAGCACCGCGGCGAGGACGAGGCCGACCTCGCGTTCGTCGTCAACGATCAGGATGCGGCCGCGGGACATGGTGTAAGTCAACCAGACGGGGGGACCCGGCGGTATGACGCCCGTCATCCCGTCACGGAAGGTTCACATCCCGTCTATCGCCTTGCCGGCGCCTCCGGGCTAGAATCACCAATGCAGGCGGAGGAATGGCCATGGAACTCTCCCTCATACAATTCACGGTGCCGGTCAAGAACGAGGTCAGCCAGCTGCGCAAGCTGACGGTGGCCCTGGAGCGCGAGCATGTCGCCGTCTCGGGCCTGGCCTGGCAGGCCGAGGGGGAGGCCGGGTTCATACGCTTCGTCACCGACAAGCCCCTGGGGACCTCGAAGGCGCTGGAGGCGCTGGGCTGGACGGCGGTACGGACCCCCGTCCTCGCCTCGCCGGTCCTGCACGGGCCCGGCGACCTCTCCCGCCTGCTCAAGCTCCTTGAGGACGGGACCGTCGCCGTACAGGAGATGTACGGGGCCTCGGGCCCGGACGGGGCCTGCCGCCTGTTCCTGTCGGTGGACCGCCTGGAGCGGGCGGAGAAGCTGCTGCACGCCTTCGCCGAGACCCAGCTGCTCAGCGCGCGCTAGCTCAGGCGCCGCAGCACTTCTTGTGCTTCTTGCCCGAGCCGCAGGGGCAAGGGTCGTTGCGCCCCACCGCGGGGCCCTCGCGCACGATGGTGGCGGGCTTGGGCGACTGGCCGTCCACGAAAAGCCAGGCCCCCCCCTCTTTGCGGAATACCGCTATCTCCCGGTGCTCGTAGTCCTGCCCGCCCTGGGCGAAGTGCGCCACGAAGTTGACCACGCCCTCCGTGTCGGCCTCGCCCCCGGCCTTGAGGGCCACGATGGAGAGGCCCTTCCACTCCGACTCCTTCGCCCATTTCTCCGAAGCCGCGCGGTCGAAGTCCTTGAGGCTCTCGGCGGCCATGGTGGCCTGGATGAAGTCTATCTTCCCCGTGGCGTAGGCCGCATAGCGCGCCCGCATCAGGGCCTCGGCCGTGGGGGCCTTGGCCTTGCCGAGGTGGTAGGGCTGGCAGCACGACGCGAACGGCTTGGCGGAACCGCAGGGGCAGTCGGAGGGAGTGGGCATGGGGAGATTATAGCGCCGCGGCGGGGGCGGCGTCCTTGGAAGCGGCGCGACAATATGGGTCCTAGGAGCCCGTCCGAGTAACGGCCGAAACGAGGGTCAACTGAGGTCGACGGGCTCGTCGAGAGCTGCCGCGTCCTTCTCTTCTCACGATCCCACTCGCTTTTTCACGCCGCAAGCGCCCGCTTAACCCGCGGAGGACC
>JACRDU010000103.1 GCA_016218495.1 Elusimicrobiota bacterium | reverse complement strand
TGCTCGGTTGCCCTCGGCGGGCCCCCTCTTTGCCCCCCTCGGGCTCTGGCAGACCGAGACGCAGGATTCTACCGGTTCTGCCGTGCCGAGCGATCCGTTGGAGGGGAACAACCACGCCCTTAAAAGTGTGTGAACTTGGAGAAACGGCGGCGTTGACACCAAGCGGGGCGGGGGCTATACTCCCGACGGAAATCGGCCGCTTCCGCGGCGGGCCAGAGCATGGATGACCGACAAGGGGCTGAGCCCCGTAATCAGGACTTGAGGCCCGCAGAGTACCACTATTTCGAGCTCCTGAAGCGCCATTTGGGCGGCGGCCTGTCAGAGGTATTCTCAGGCAGGCTCGTGTATCCCCGGCAGTTGGAGATTCATCTCCCCGCGGACAGGGCCACCCCGTGCAACTTCCACTGCTACTATTGCCAGGGCAAGCTGCTCGCTCAAGAGATGGGCCAATGGGAGGACAAGGGGCTCCGACTGCTCGATGAACTCGGGGGGCGGGTCCCCTACTGCATCTATGGCGGCGTCTATACCGAGCCGCTCATGAACCCGCGCTTCATGGACTATCTGCGCCTGACCAAGCGCCACGGCTCGAGCTTCGGAATCCATACCAACGGGTCGCTGCTCAAGAAGCTCGAGGGGGATTCCGGGTTCCTCTCCGAGCTGTGCCGCATCTCCTCGGGCCCGCAGGACTATCTTTCGGTCAGCCTAGACGCGGGCGCGCCCGAGAGCCACATGCTGACCAAGAACCTCGACCAGGACTGGTTCACCGATATCATCGAGGGCTTGCGCATGGCCGTCTCCGCGCGTGGGACGCGGACTACTCCCAAGATTAGGGTCTGCTATCTGCTCAATAAGCACAACTCCTCGGAGGCCGAGCTCTCAGCGATGGTGGAGACCGCCCGCCGGATTGGAGTAGACACTCTGAGATTCTCCATCCCTTACGAGGTCTACGGGAAGGACTTCGAGGAGGTCCGGCGGTATAAGGGGACAGTCGAAGTCGGCCAGCGCGCGGAATATGAACGCCGCCTCTCCCGGCTACTTTCGAAGGATCGCGAGGAGAGGCCCTTCGTCTTCTACATCTCTCCGGAGCACCAGGATGTGGACCGGATGCACTTCCTCCAATGCGTGTACGGCTATTACCAGATTACCTTCGGTGCCGACGGCTGGGTCTACCGCTGCTCGAGCACGGCGACGCCGAGCTTCGCCATGAACCGGCTCGGTTGCATCCCGGAGGCCCTGCCTGAGCTGGAGGCGATGATGCTCCGGGACCAGGACCCAGCTTTCCGTCCTTCTACCTGCTTCGCGGAGGGGGCCCGCTGCAACCGGATGGCCCTCGAGATCAACGCCCGCTGGGCCTCGCGGGACGGCGCGCCATGAGGCCCGTCCGGGTCTGCCTCATCGGGCGCGGCTACTGGGGTTCCAAGCTCGAACGCTACCTGAGGGAGTCCCCTCTGTTCGAGCTGGCGGGCGTCAGCGGACGCGCCGGGGCGGTCGAAGCGGCCCGCAATCCTGAGTTGGAGGCTGTGGTCGAGGCGGTGCCCAACGCCGCGCGTCCTCGCATCGTATCTGCGGCACTGACGGCCGGCAATGCCGTCTTCTGCGAGAAGCCTTTGTGCTTCAGCGTCGAGCAATGCCGGAATCTCCTCGCCTTGTCACGGGCCCGCGAGGCCCCGCTCATGGTGGACTATACCCACACATTCTCGCGCGCCCTGGCCAAGGCGCGGGAGTTGGTGCGCTCCGGAGCCATCGGTCGTCTGAGCGGAGCGGAGCTTTCAGTGCGCCATCTGGGACGATTCGGAGGAGGCAGCGTGTACTGGCTCCTCGGTTCGCACATGCTCTCGGTCCTCGACCTGTTCGTGCCTCTGGAAGGCCTGCGCTTCATTCGCCGCGACCTCGTGGTCTGCCGCGGCGCGGTCGAGAGCGGGGCTATCTCGGCCGAGGGGCCCGGGTTCCGGGCGGAGATTTCCTTGAGCCTCAACTACCCTGGGAAAGATACCGAGGTCGTCCTCTACGGGACCGAGGGGAGCGTGCTCTATCGTCCCGGGAGCTCTCCGGCGTTGCTGGTGCGGCGGTATAGGCGCCTGCGCTGGGTGGTAGGAGACCTCTTGCCCGGGAAGCTCTCCCGGTTCTCTGCCGCCGAGGGCCATAACCTGCGTTTCGCCCTCGAGGCGTTCGCCCGTCTGGTTCGTCGGGGAGGCCCTAGCAACGGCGCGCGCGCCCTCGCGGTGACGAAGGTCCTGGAGCGCCTGGACCCGGTTTCTTGACAGGGGCCGACCTCCACATTACACTTCAGTGTAGCCCATTATGGAAGAGGAAACCCCATCCCAGGCCCCCGCGCCTTCCGGATTCAAATGGTGGCTGGCGCTGATCCCCATCCTGGCGCTGACCCTCTTCATGTGGTGGATGCTCGGGCGCAAACAGGCACAGGAGCAAGCCGCCGAAGTCTCGGAGGCGGAGGCCTTCAACGTCGAAGCGGTTCCGGACGACGAGCCTGCCCCCGCCTTCCCCTCGTCGGAGCGCTACGTCTCACAGGCGGAAAGGGAGGCTCAGTCGCGCCTAGCCTCGGCCGGCCCCGGCCTGTCCGGCTTCGTCCCCGAAAAGGACAAAATCTTCTATAAGGACCCCAAGGAGCAGGAGGACGATTCCAGATCCAGGGAGCGGGAGATGGTCATGAAGTACGACCACCTCGTCAGAGCCGAACAGGACCGGCTCAAGAAGATTACTACCCGCTACCGCAAGAAGGAGTCCATCGTCCGGGAGGTCGACGCGGCCTTCGGACGCATGCCGAGGTATATGGCGCTCAAAGCCCAGTATGAGAGGAATCGGAACCCCTATGACTTCGTTCGCGGAGCGGTGGCTCTGCCCGAGGTGCGCAAGACCGTATACAAGTACGCCACCAACGGTGACGTCTGGCGGGTCACGATGGGGATGATGCTCGAGGGCCTGCGCCAGAAGCCCCCGAAGCCGGTCTACGACGAGGTCAAGCGCTTCCTCACCGAGGACAAGAAGGTGGCCACCTTCGTCACCGACCTCACCGGCTACCTCATCCCGCGCACCGGCAGCCTGCTGCCGCAGGCCATCCAGCCCGGCCAGGACCTCTCCGCCCTGAAGACCCTGGCCTCCGACCTCAAGGTCACCGGCAACATGACGAACCTCTCCGGCGCCAAGACCGCCGTCCAACGCCACCAACAGTCCCAGCCCCGCTAGACCTATTCCATCGTGCCTGTTATTATTCCATCCCCATAACAGAGAGGCCCGCCTTTCGGCGGGCCTCTTCTATTACGGGGGAATCCGGCTCTGTCGTCGGCTAGCCGCAACAGCCGCCGGAAGACGACTCCTCTTTCTCGTCCGCGGGCTGGTCGTCGATGGCGGCCTGCTTCCCTTTGGCCGAGCCATCGGCCCTGCCTTGGTTGTATGCCGCTGTCGTGTCGGCCGCGGGGGCCGAGACGGCCATCGTTCCGAGGGCGCTGAGCGCCAGAGCGAACACCATGAATTTGGTCATGTTTTTCATTTTGGTTCTCCTGGGCCTCAGCCGCAGCACCCGCCCGAAGATTCCTGTTCCTTGTCCAGAGCGGCCTGCTGGTCTTCCTTGGCCTTCTGGAACGAGGCGTTGTATCCGTCGCGATAGGCCTGCGCCTCTTCACCGGTCATCCCGGTGCCGTTCGGGGCCCCGCTCGTCCCGCGGTCATTGGTCTGTGTGAAGCCGGGGGAGATGGCCAAGGCCCCCAATGCGGCGAAGGCGAAGCCGAGCACCAATCCTTTCTTGAGAATGTTCCTCATGGTCTTCCCCCGGCCCGAATCTCGGGCGCGTCCGTATAGAGACTTTGCCTTGGGTCCGAGGCGTCGGCAAGGGCCAAAGGGCCTAGGACCTTTGGCCCATACCATCTAGGCCCTCTGCCGCTTTCAGGCAGCCCAGGACCACGGCCGTGTCGAAGCAGACCCCGAAGCCCACGCCGGCCGCCAACCCCCAGGTGCCGTACGGGCGCTGCAGCCAATAGCGCCAGCAGTTGTTGGTCGTGCCCCAGGTGTCGGCGAAAAGCACGCAGAACGCCCCCGCGGCCAGCACGGGTAGGTCCCGCGCGCTGATGCGCCAAAAGAGCGCCCAGAAGACGACGGCCAAGGCCGCCCAAGTGGCGGGGTGGCCTATGGCGGGGCCCGCCATCAGCAGGAAGGTGGATAGGACCAGCAAGATGGCCAGGGCATGCAGCCCCCTCCCGGCCGCCGCGGGCAGGCGCGACAGGGCGGGAGCCCAACGCGCCGCGGTGCGCTCGATGACCAATGCGCCCAGCGGCCAGGCCGGGACGATCCAGAGCGGGGGAGTCTCCCGCGTGTAGTAGCGCCACAGCCCCAAGCGCGTCCCCCAGGCCTCGGCCAGGTAGCCCGCCGCGAAGCCCAGCGCGACGCGCAGGGCGTCCTTGCGCAGGTCGGCGCGTTCCGGGATGACCCGCAGGGTGTAGAGGAGGATGCCGGCGAAGAGCCCGGCTTCTATGAGGAGCTTGACCCGTGCCAAGCCGCCGCGCTGGAGCTGGGCCAGGGTCACGCTCAGCGCCTGCAGGAAGAGGTCTCGGCGCCAAAGCGCCACCGCCAGCATCAGGACGGCGCCTCCGAGGAAGAGGGCCCAGCGCCGCGGGTCAGGCCTTGAGGGCATCGGTCTTCTTCCAGTACGCCCACAGGACGGAGGCCCCCGTGGCGGAGGCCACGGCCAGCGCCTGGGCGGTGGTCAACCCGTAGGGACGGTATAGGCCCGGGTCGCTGCCGCGCAGGAATTCCAGCATGAAGCGCAGCACGCCGTAGGAGACCAGGAAGAAGACAAGGACCGAGCCGCGGGGGAGCCGGCCGTCCTTGACGCGCGGAAGCACGAGGAAGTGCGCCGCCGCGAAGATGGCGCAGGCGACGAGGAACTCATAGACCTGGGTCGGATGCAGCGGCGTGTTCAGGTAGCGGCGCCAGACGGCCGAGCGTTCGTCGCTGAAGACGATCCCCCAGGGCAGGTCGGTGCGTTTGCCGTAGCAGCAGCCGTGCTGCAGGCAGCCCAGGCGCATCACGGCCAGGCCGAGCGGAGCGGCCGCTCCGATGAGGTCGGCGGTCTTGCGGAACGACAGCCCTTTCACCTTCCAGACCACCCAGGCGGTGGTCAGGGCCCCGATGATGTCCCCGTAGAAGGCCCCGCCTCCGACCCGGTGCGTGCGCAGGAAGTTCGCCCAGTTCTTGGCCGCTCCCCCCCCGTAGAAGAAGAAGTAGAGCAGCACGCCGCCCCCGATGGTGCCTACGGCCAGAGGCAGCATCAGGTCCCAGTAGCGCTCTCCGTCGAGTTCCGCGTAGGCGCGGTTGCGGCGGATGTAGAGCGCCGCGGCGATGGCGGCGAAGCCGGCGAAGACCGGGGCGGCGAGGACGTGCAGGTTCCCGAAGGAGAAGAGGATCGGCCGCATTTCGCTGATTCTAACATTAGAGCGCCGTTCAAGATTGATGGAACTTTTTCGGCCTTCGCGCGTACTAGCATAGGGCCCGTTGCCGGAGGGGCCCCAAGATGGGAGAATCGGGGCGGCGTCCAAAGGGAGGCGGCGGGTGGCTTTCGAGGCGGTTCAAGGCCGGAACTTCGAGGAGTTCGTACGGAGCTATGGCAACAAGGCCTACCAATTCGCCTATCGCCTCTGCGGCAACCCCGAAGAGGCCAAGGAGATGGCCCAAGAGGCCTTCCACCGCCTGCTGGCCCACCTCGACGAGCACGACCCGTCCAAGCCCTTCGACGCCTGGTTCTTCCGCATCCTGCGCAACGTGGTCTTCGACGAGACGCGCCGGCACGAGCGGCGGCGCACCGTTTCCCTGGATGTCCCGGTTTCCGGCCCTTTCGGGGAAGAGAGCTATGCCGACCTCCTGCCCGACCAGGAAGAGGCCCTGCTCGAGACCCTGGAACGCCGGGACGCCGGCGCCGCGGTGCGGCGCGCCCTCGACAAGCTCAGCCCGGAGCACCGCTCCGTCCTCGTGCTCTGCGACATGGAGGGTCGCGGCTACGAAGAGGCGGCCAAGGTCCTCGACGTCCCGCTCGGGACCATCCGCTCCCGCATCAACCGTGCCCGGATGGCCTTCCGCACCGTCTTGTCTCGCATGCCGGAGGTGAAGCCATGACCTGTCCGAACTCCGAATCGCTGTCGGCCTTCGCGGACCGCGAGGCCCCCGCCGAAGAGGCGGCCTTCGTCCGGGCGCACCTGTCCGGCTGCGCGGCCTGCGCGCGGCGCCTGCGCTCCATCGAAGCCGCCCGGCGCGCGCTGGCCGCCCTCCCCGCGCCTGACGCTCCGCCGGGCTTCGTCGATTCCCTTCTGGCTGGGGCGCGCCCCGCGCCCTGGTGGGCGCGCCTGCTCGGCGAGGTTCGCTCGGGTTTCCTGCAGCCGGCCGGCGCCGTCGCCGCCGCGGGCCTGGCCGCCGCGGCCCTGCTCGTCTTCACCCACCGCGGCCCGGCCCCCGACGCCGAGCTCGAGGTGCCGGCCGAGGTGCTGGTGTCGGCCCACGAGCGCTTCCTGCGCACGATGCCCCTGGCTCCTGCCGAGACGGAGCCCCCGGCCCCCGACCTGACCCTGGCTTCGGCCGGAGGGGAAGGCGATGTCTTCTGAGGCGGCCCTGCTCCTGTGCCTGCTCGCCCTGCCGTCCTGGGCCGTGGAGGACGACGCTGCGCGCTTGTTGCGGGAAGCGCTGGACCCGCCCGCCGTCTCCTACAGCGGCACGGTGTCGGTCACGGAGGCCCGCTCCAACGTCCCGGAGACGCGCTGGCTCAACGTGCGCTACGCCCCCCCCGGCCGCTCCCGCCGCGAGACCCTCGACCGCTTCGGCACGGTGGAGCGCCTGGTCGTCTCCGACGCCGAGACCGAGTGGGTCTGGGACAGGCGTCTGAAGACGGCCTGGCAGGGGGGCTCGCGGGCCTCGGCCCGCCCTTTCTCCGACCCCGAGGAGGAGCTGGCCCTGCTGCTCGACAACTATGAGGTGCGTCGCGCCGGCGAGGACACCGTGGCCGGGCGGCCGTGCCGGGTCCTGGAGGTCTCGCCGCGCCGCGGCGGGGCCCCGGCCCAAACGCTCTGCGTGGACGCCGAGGAGGGCGTGGTCCTGCGCCGGGCCGTCTTCGCGCCCGACGGCTCCGAGGCCTTCAAGATGAGCTTCGAGACCATCGACCTCTCCGTCAAGCCCGCAGCCTCGGATTTCCGCTTCAAGCCCCCGGCCGGGACACGGGTGCTCAAGGCGCGCCCCGCGCCGGACGCCTTGGAGCTCGAGGAGGCCGCCGGCGCCACCGGGATGCTCCCGCGCCCGCCGGATTGGGTGCCCCCGGGCTATGTCTTCGAGAGCGTCAGCGTGCTCCCTTACAAGGGAGCCACCCTCCTGCATTACCGCTGGTCGGACGGGGTCGACGCCCTCTCGATGTTCCAGTCCCCGGCCCGGACCCGGATCCGTCCCCCGGCCGGCAGCCGGCCCCGGCGCACGAAGGTGGGCGCCGCGCAGGCCGGGCTCAGCCTGCTGGCCGACGGCAAATCGCTGGAGTGGTCGGCCGGGGACCGCTTCGTGCTGATGGGACGGCTCTCCGCCGACGAGCTGCGCAAAGTGGCGGAGTCCGTCCCCGCGCCGAAGGCTCCGTGAGCTCCCTGCCTCAGGCGCCCTCCTCCCGCCCGCGGGAGCGGCTCCTCGCGCGCGGTCCGGCGGCGCTCAGCGAAGCGGAGCTCCTGTCCTGCGTGCTGGGCACCGGCGTCCCGGGACAGGACGCCCTGGCGCTCTCCGAGGCCTTGCTCTGCCGCCATCCCGAAGGGGCCCTCGGCCGCCTCGCCCCGGCCGAGCTGGCCGCCGAGCGCGGGCTGGGCGCGTCGCGCGCCGCGCGCCTGGCCGCCGCCCTGGAGCTGGCCCGGCGCTGGGCGGGGGCCTCCCCCTCCTCCCCCGAGCCCATCGATTCCCCGCGCCGCGCCCTGCGCGAGCTCGGCGAGCTGGCCCCGCTCAAGAAGGAGCACTTCGTCGCCCTCTACCTCGACGCCACCCATCGCCCGCTGCACCGCGAGACGGTCTCCGTCGGCACCCTGACGGCCAGCCTGGTCCATCCCCGCGAGGTCTTCGCCCCCGCCCTCGAGCGCCCCGCGGCCGCCCTCATCGTCGCCCACAACCATCCTTCGGGGGACCCCGAGCCCTCGCGCGAGGACCGGGAGACCACCCGGCGCCTCTGCGAGGCGGGCCGCATCCTGGGATTGCCCGTGCTCGACCACCTCATCGTCGCGGCGCGCGGCTACTTCAGCTTCCGGGAGCGGGGGCTGATGGAGGCGTGAGGATTGTGGTACCCTCGGGGTGAGCGCATGAGACCCCTCCTCCTCTGCCTGGTCCTGCTGAGCGGCTGCGGCGCCGACGCGGCCTTCGAACGCGCTATCCATCAGGAGGCCGAGGCCCCGCTGAAGGCCGTGAAGTCCTGGGAGCGGTTCCTCGAGGAGCATCCGAAGGACCCGCGGAGCCAAGAGGCTTCCTACCACGCCGGCAGGCTCTACGCCGAGGTCCTCGGCCGCTGCCCCGAGGCCAGACACCACTTCGAAGCCGCCGCGCGCTTCAACGGCCCGTTCACCGGGCCGGCCGTGCTCGGGCTGATGGCCTGCCCCGACTACTTCCCGCTGGCCCAGGGCGCGCGCTGGACCTTCGTCGACACGCTCAGCGGCGGCGCCAACATGCGCCTCGAGCTGCAGGTCCTGACCGCCACCGCTTCGGCGCAGGGCCTGGTCACCGGGAAGTTCTACGCCGGCGAGACGGCATTCCGCGATTACCGGCGCCATTACGACAAGGAGGACTGGAGCGTCTGGGAGACCCAGGAGGGCGTGCGCTCCCCCATCCTGCGCTGGCCGTACGCGAAGGGGCGCTCCTGGGCCGCCGACCAGCCTCAGGGGCCCGTGACCTACACCATCGAGGACGACGCGGCGCGGGTCGCCACCAAGGCCGGGTCCTATTCCGATTGCCTCAAGATCCGCACCCAGGTGAAGGGCTTCGATTCCTGGGTGTACGACTACTATTGCCCGGCCGTGGGCCGGGTGAAGACCACCGTCGGCGTGCCGGGCGCCGAGAACCCCAACACCGAGCTGGCCAAGTTCGCGCCGGCCGGGGGCTGAATGCCGTCGAGCCGGCTCGGACGCTTCCTGCTTGCTCTGGCCCTGGCCCTGGCCCTGCTCCTGCCTCCCGTCCTGTACTGGACCAGCACCTGGACCATCCGCTTCTTGGAGCAGGTCGCCTACGGCTCCCGGAACTGGGTGGACCGCTCCGCCTTGGCCCTGCCCCTGGCCGTCTCCTTCGTCGTCGCCTTCCCCGCCGGGGCCCTGGTCGGCCGCTTCGTGGGCGGCGGCGCCTTTCTGCTCCTGCCCGGCTGCGCCGTTTGCTTCTACGCCGCGCTGGCGTTGGGCGTCAACCGGAACTTCGACGACGTCATGGCGATGGTCTGGCTCGCCGCCGCCTTCCCCTCCCTGTGGCTTTCCGCGGCGCTGGGCTGGTTCCTGCGCAAGCGCGCCGTCTCCCGCGCGGTCCCTCCCAATGAGCGTGCCTAGCGCTCCCTTGGAAGCGGCGCTGGAGGCCGTCTTCCGTGCGCTGGAGTACGGCGAAGGCGCCGGCCTGCTCCCCTCCGAAGAGAACGTCATCGCGCGCCTTACCCCCCCGGACAAGGCCGCCCTTGAGGCGAAGGTCCTGGAGGCCGTCGAGGCCTCCGGCGCGCCCGACTGCCGCCAGCTGCGTGCCCTCGAACTCATTGGCTCCCCCCGGGCCGCCGCCCTGCTGCGCCGGGCCTTCGCCTCCGCGGGGCGCAGGCGCGGGGACTGGATGGACCTGGAGTTCGCCGTCGCCTTGTGGCGGACGGACAAGGACGAGGCCATGCTCGACTACGCGCTGGCCGAGCTGTCCGGCCTCTTCGTCACGCGCCGCCGCGCCGCCGCGCGCGCGCTGGGCGGGGCGCGGTGTGCGAAGGCGGAAGAGGCCCTGCGCGGCGTGGTTTTCGGAGACGGCGAAGGCCGCCTGCGCTTCGAGGCGCTGAGCGCTCTGAGCCGGCAGCTTGGGCTGGAGCTGGGGGTCCCGCCCGAGGATTCCGTCCGGCATTACGAGCCGGAGGCCGTGGACGCCCTGATAGCGAGGCTGGGGCTACGGAGCGATGGAATCGGGCCTTGAAGAAATGTCTTCTATAAGATACAATCAGAAGGGCGTCGATTCATGAGGGACCGTGGACAATCATGGTCTCGGAGCGTTTCAAACGCTGGTTCGCTTGCGCCGACGACGGCCCCGTCAGACGTGCGGTTCTGGCCCGCCTGGACCGGATTCAGCGGGGTGACTTCGGAGACCATCGTTCCGTCGGTGGAGGGGTATGGGAACTGCGCATCCATCTCGGTCCGGGAATCCGCGTTTACTTCGGAAGGCACGCGGGCAGAATCGTCCTTCTCCTGGGGGGCGGAACGAAAGGCTCGCAGGCCGCGGACATCTTCCGCGCAAGGTCGTTATGGACGGCGCTGTCAGCCCGGATGACTTGAAACTGACGCCCTACCACGATTTCCTAATCGAGCAGCTCCGGGATCCCGAACTCGCCTCGCTCTACCTCGACGGCGCCGCGCGGGAGGGCGATTCCTCCTACATGCTCCAGGCCCTGCGAAACGTGGTCGAAGCCCAAGGCGGCATTGGGAAGCTGGCCAAACGCACGAAGCTGAGCCGGACGACGCTCTATAAGACGCTCTCGGCGAAGGGCAATCCGGAGGTGGCCACGCTGGAGACCATCCTCGGTGTCTACGACATCCGGCTTTCGTTCGCATCCGTCGCCATGGATAAGCGCGGCCGCTACCGCGCGAAGAGAAAGGGGGCTTGATGGGGACGCAGGGATGGGTTGCATCTGGAGTCATGGCGATCCCTAGGCGCACCGCCTGTGCCGGCCTCCTCGCCGTCATCCTCCCGGCGTCCCTCGTCCAGGCGCGCAAGCCGGCGGCGGCCGTCTCGCCCGAGGACATCCCCACCTTCCATGAGGTCGCGCCCGGCGTCTTCCGGGGCGGACAGCCCACCAGCGCGGGCTGGGCCTTCTTGAAGTCCAGGGGCGTCCGGACCGTCGTGAAGCTCAATTTCAAGTCCGAAGGGTCCGACGACGAGGCGGCCAAGCTCGGGATGAAGGTCATAGACGCCTCCGGGCCGCCCTCCGAGGTCGGCGACGTCTTCTGGGCCCCGGACCCCGCGCGCATCCGGCTTGCGGTGGAAGCCCTGCGCGATGAGGCGCTTAGGCCGGTCTATGTCCATTGCCTGCACGGTCAGGACCGGACCGGCTTGATCGTCGGGCTCTACCGCGTCCTTCACGAACGCCTCCCCAAGGAAAAAGCCTATGCGGAGATGCGGGCGATAGGCTTCCACCGCTCCTTGCGCGGGCTGCGCGAGGTCTGGAAGAAATTCGACGGCAAGGCGCTGCCCGGCTCAGAGGTGCGAAAATGAGCGTAGTCTCCTGGTTGAAGGCGCACTGCGGCGGGATCCTCCTCGCCGTCCTCGCGGCGGGGTGCGGCCACCTCCCCCGTCAGAACGGGTCCGCCCAGTTCTGGCTGACCACTCCCGACAAGGCCGCCCTCTTCGCCCGCCAGCCGGACATCCCGCGCGGCGCGGGCCAGCAGCCCGAGCTCGTCGTCCACCCGGAGCGCCGCTATCAGTCGATGGCGGGCTTCGGCTACACCCTCACCGGCGGCAGCGCAATGCTTATGCACCGCATGTCCCCCGCCAAACGTGCCGAGCTCATCAAGGAGCTCTTCGACCCCGAGGCCGGCATCGGCGTAAGCTATTTGCGCCTCAGCGTCGGGGCCTCGGACCTGGATGCCTCCGTGTTCAGCTACGACGACCTCCCCCCCGGAGGGACGGACCCGAGGCTGGAGAAGTTCTCCCTGGCTCCCGACCGGGAGCACCTCATCCCGGTCCTCAAGGAGATCCTGGCCGTCGCGCCGAGGCTCAAGCTCCTCGGCTCACCCTGGTCGGCGCCGGCCTGGATGAAGGACAACGGCAGCCCCATCGCCGGCAAGCTCCGCCCGGAATACCACGGCGCCTACGCCTCGTACCTGGTGCGCTACGTCCGGGAGATGGCCAAGGAGGGCGTGTCCATCGATGCGCTGACCATCCAGAACGAGCCGCTCAACCCCAAGAACAACCCCAGCATGGTCATGGAAGCGGCGGAGCAGAGGGATTTCCTGAGGGACCATCTCGGGCCGGCCTTCGCGGCGGCGAAGCTGCCCGTCAAGCTCCTCCTCTACGACCACAACGCCGACCGTATCGACTATCCGCTGGACATCCTTGCCGACCCGGCGGCGGCCCGCTACGCGGCGGGCTCGGCCTTCCACCTTTACGACGGCCCCATCTCGGACCTGAGCAAGGTCCATGACGCCCATCCCGACAAGGACCTCTACTTCACCGAACAGTGGGTGGGCGCGCCCGCCGACTTCGCCGGAGAGCTGTCCTGGCACACGGACAACCTCGTGGTCGGCGCGCCGCGCAACTGGTGCCGGACCGTGCTGGAATGGAACCTCGCCGCTGACCCGGACCTGAACCCCCACACCGACCAGGGCGGCTGCGACCGCTGCCTGGGGGCCCTGACCATCGACGGCGACGCCGTGACGCGCAACCCGGCCTATTACATCATCGCGCACGCCTCGAAGTTCGTGCGTCCGGGCTCCGTGCGCGTATTCACCGCGGCGCTCGAGGGACTCCCCAACGTCGCCTATCGGCGGCCCGACGGGCGCTTCGTCCTGGTGGTGCGCAACAGCGGAGGCGACCGGCGCGACTTCACCTTCAAGCAGGGGAGGCGCGCCTTCGCCGTCCAGCTCAAGCCCGGCGCCGTAGGCACCTTCGTCTGGTGAGCCCGGCATGATGAAGTGGCCGGCCATCCGCCACCTGGCGCTGATGAACCTCGTCCCGGAGCTCCGGAAGCGGGTCGACCTCGTCATCCCCCCGTACAAAGAGACGGTGGGCGGCGCCCTGGCGCGGGCCTGGGTCAGCGTGGACGGCGAACGCGTCCCGGGCGACGAAGAGGGCGAGCGCGCCCCGGACGGCACCTACAGCGCCTCCGAGTTCGTCTCGCTGGTGTACGAATACCTCGATATCCCCCCTCCCGACGCGCTGCGCTCGGAATCGGCGCTGTGGCGCGCGCTGGCCGCGGCGGACAAGCGCCTCAAGGCCCCGTGGCCGCCGCAGGGGGAGACGGACGCCTTGGTCCTGCGGCTGGCGGCCCTGCGCCGGACCCTCTGACGGACGCATTTGTTACAATCCGGCCAATGAGGCCGCTCTCCCACTCCTCCATCGGGATGTACATCGAGTGCCCCATGAAGTGGCACTTCCGCTACGTTCAGAAGGTGCCGGAGAAGCCCAAGCACTTCTTCTCCTTCGGGAAATCCATCCATGACGCCCTGGAGTACTTCTACGGGGTGAAGACCCTCCCCCCTCCCTCCATCGAGGAGGTCCTGCAGTACTACTCCGACCACTGGCTGACCGAGGGCTACAAGGACCCTAAGCAGGAGGCCGAGTACAAGGAGCAGGGCCGCGCCATCCTGCGCGAGTACCACAAGAAGCACATCGACCAGTTCCGCATCCCGTACTTCGTCGAGTACGGCTTCAACCTCGAGGTGGACGGGGTCAAGGTCACCGGCTTCGTCGACCGCATAGACAAGGTCGGCGACGACCGCATCGCCATCCTCGACTACAAGACCGGCAAGGCCTTCCCGAAGGACGCCGCCGTCCTCTCCGACCAGCTGACGATGTACCAGATGGCCTGCGAGCAGCTCCTGGGCATGAAGGTCGAGCGCCTCACCCTCTACCATCTCCCCTCCCAGACCCCGGTCACCTCCGAGCCCCACTCCCAGTCCCAGGTCGACGCCCTGCGCGAGCGCATCGTGAAGGTGCACTCCGACATCAAAGGGAACCTCGCCAAGCTCGAGCGCGCCGAGATCAAGCACTTCCCCACCGTCTTCGAGCGCAGCCCGGAGTTCTCCAAGCAGGCCAAGGTCTCGGCCGAGACCACCTGCCACTGGTGCGACTTCAAGCCCCTGTGCCCGGCCTGGGAACACGCCTACGGCAAGCCCGCCGCCGCGCCGGAGCCCGAGGCCCTGAAGGACGACGCCAAGATCGCCAAGCTCATCGACCGCTACGGCAAGCTGCACGACCAGCTCAAGGAGCTCGAGGAGAAGGCCGAGGAGCTCAAGGACCAGATCGTCGCCTCGCTCGGGGAGAAGGGCTATGTGCGCGCCTTCGGCGAGCGCTACTCGGCCACGGTCCGCCACGACGAGCGCTGGGAGTTCGGCCCGGAGAACAAGAAGACCGTGCTGGACGCCATCCGCGGGGCCGGCTACTGGGACCGCGTCACCGGCCCGCTGGCCGCCAAGGTGCAGGAGCTGATGCGCGACCCCGGGCTGCCGATGGACCTGCGCGACAGGCTCCAGCGCATGGGCAAGAAGGTCGAGTCGGCCACGCTGCGCATCAAGAAGGTCTCGGAGGAATCATGAGCGTTCTGCTGCACCTCGTCGAGCTGGACCAGCGCCACATGCAGCAGTTCGAGCGCCTGCTGGGGGGCAAGGAGTTCGGCGGCTGCTTCTGCTCCGTCTGGCACTCCTTCGGCCCGGACTGGGAGGCCCGCTGCAAGGAGCGACCGGCTGAGAACCTCAAGGCCGTCGCCGAGCGCATCGCCGCCGGAGGCCACCTGGGATTCCTGGCCAAACGCGACGACGACGGCGCCTTCGTCGGCTGGACCGCCGCCGGCCCCAAGACGGGCTACCCGTACCTCAAGGACCGCCCCGGCAGCCGGCTGGGCCCCTGGGACGACTCGGTCTGGTCGGTGGCCTGCCTGGCGGTGGCCTTCGCCCACCGCGGGCGCGGGCATTCCGCCGAGATCCTGCGCGGCGTCATCGAGAAGGCGCGCAAGGGGGGGGCGCGCTCGCTGGAGGCCTACCCCTATGAGCCCGCCATCGGGGGCTCGGAGTACCGGGGCTCGAAGAAGCTCTACGAGGACGCGGGCTTCAAGGTGGCCGAGGGCGAGCCGGCCGGCGAGACCCACGCGCTGCGCATGGAGCTGCTCTTGTCGTGAGGCCCGCCGGAGTCGCCCCGCCCGCCCACAAAGCCCTGAGGCTGGCGGCGAGCTGGCTCTTCACCCTCTACCACGACATCCGCGTGCACGGCGCCGAGCACGTCCCGGCCAACGGCGCGGCCATCATCGCGGCCAACCACCCCACCTACCTCGACCCCGCCTTCATCATGGTGGGGCTCAAGCGCCCGGTACGCTTCATGGCCTGGGAGAAGCCGTTCCGCATCCCCCTCCTGGGAGCGATGATGCGCGCCTACGGGGCCATCCCGGTGAACATGAAGAAGCCCGGGCGCGGCTCCTTCGAGGCCGCGGTGAAGGTCCTGCGCGCCGGGGAGCTCTTCGGAATCTTCCCGGAAGGCGGCAGGACCAAGACCATGGAGCCGATGAACCCGGTCAAGTCCGGCGTGGCGCGCCTGGCCCTCATCACGGGCGCGCCGATCGTGCCCGCCACCATCGTCGGCGGACGGCGCGTCTGGCGCCGCGGCGAATTGTTCCCCAAGCCCGGGCCCATCACCATCTTCTTCCACCCCCCGCTGATGGTGCGGGCGGCCGAGCGCGCGGCCTGGCGGCGCGACAAGACCCTCGAGCGCAAGGTCATCGAGGGCCTCATCGACCGCATCCACAAGAAGCTCGTGCCCTCGCTGCGGCGCGACGCGCGCCTCGACCGCATCTTCAAGGCCGCCCCGCAGCCGCCGTCCTTGTGGGTGGAGGGCCTGCCCTTCTTCTTCGTGCTGGGCGCGCGCCTGCTGCTGTCCCCCGAGGGCTGGGTGCGTTTCGGCGCGCCGGTGCTTCCCTGCCTGGGCGTCTACGCATCGGTGTTGGGCCTCGAGCTGGCGGTCGAATGGCGCGGCCTGGGGCTCAAGTGGCTGCGCCAGTTCCTGCCCTGGGCGACCTTGGCCGCCTTCGCCTGGGCCTCCTTCGGCGCCCCCAACCGCTGGAACACCGCCCTCGAGTTCGTCATCGTCGGGACGTTGGCCTGGGTGACCTACTTCCGCTTCCCCGCCTACCGCCGGGTCCGCACGGCGCTGATCGCCGGAGGCTACGGGGCCTGGCTGGCCGAGGTCGTCATCAGGAGCTCGCTATGAAGAACCGCCAAGTCGTCATCGCCCTCGACCAGGGCAGCTCCAGCTCGCGCGCGCTGGCCTTCGATGAACGAGGGCGCACGGCGGCGTGGGCCCAGAGGCCGGTACGCACGCGCTATCCTTCCCCCGGACGCGTGGAGCACGACGCCATGGATTTGGCCAGGACTCTGGAGGGCGCCCTCGACACGGCGCTCGACGCCCTGCCGCGCGCCACCGAGGAGGCCGCGCTGGGCTTGTCCTGCCAGCGCTCTACGGTGGTGCTCTGGGACGCCGACTCCGGAAAGCCCGTCCTGCCCGCCCCGTCCTGGCAGGACGCCCGCGCGGCGGCGTGGCTGGCGCCGCTGGCCGGCGACCGGGACCTGCAGGAGCGGGTGCATGCCAAGACCGGCCTCTACCTCAATCCGTACTATTCCGCGCCCAAGGTGCGGATGCTGCTCGAGGAGTCGGCCGAGGCGCGCAGGCTCGCCGCATCGGGGCGGCTGCGCATCGGCCCTGTCTCCACCTGGGTGCTCTGGCGCCTGAGCAAGGGAGAGGTCTTCCGCGCCGACCCCACGATGGCCCAGCGCACCCTGCTGTTCAACCTGACGACGGGTGACTGGGACGACGAGCTCCTGTCCTTGTTCGGCGTGCCGCGCGCCTGCCTGCCCGCGCTGGGCCCCACGGCAGGGGACTTCGGGTCCTTCACGCGGCGCGGCCGGACCCTGCGCGTCACCGCCTGCATCGGCGACCAGCAGGCGGCGGCCCTCGGGCAGGGCGCCGACGAACCGGGGGCCGGCGTCCTCAACTACGGGACGGGCGCCTTCTTCCTGCTCCACACCGGCACGCGCCTGGCCCGGGTGCCGGGCCTGCTGACCTCGGCGGCCTGGCAGAAGGCGGGCGAGCCCTGCCGCTACTTCCTCGAAGGCACCGTCCATGCGGCCGGCACCTCGCTGGACTGGCTGAAGACGCACCTCGGCCTGCTCGACGACCCGCGCCGCGCCGACGCGGCCTGCCGGCGCTCGCGCCGGCGCATCCTGGCGCTCCCCGCCATCGGCGGCCTGGGCGCGCCGCGCTGGGACTACCGGACGCCGACGGTCTTCTGGGGCCTGGCGCAGGACGCCTCGAAGGACGACATCGTGCGCGGCGTGGTCGAAGGCCTGGCCTTCCTCATCGCCGACGGCGTAGCCGCGGCGCGCGCGGCGGGGCACGCCCCGTCCTCGTTCAAGGCCGGCGGCGGGCTGGCCGCCCTGGACCACCTGGTGCGCTTCCAAGCCGACCTCCTGCAGCAGCCCCTCGCCCGGCTCAAAGAGCGCGAGGCCACGGCGCTGGGCGCCGCCTCCCTGGCCGCCGAGGCCGCCGGCCTGCCCTGGCACGGGGCGCTGCGCGCGCAGAAGGCGGGGAAGGTCTTCAAGCCGACGATGGCGGCCGAAGAGGCTCGCAGGCTGCACGGGGCCTGGGACAGGTTCGTGCGGGCGCAGCAGGAGCTGGCTAGGGAAATCGGGCCGCTATAACGGCGCCATGCCCCCTTGTTCCGCCCGCTCCCCGCGGGGGAGCGGCCGTCCCTCGGCAACGGCGGTTGGATTGGGCAATTCGGTACGGCGAAAGTCAGGACAGTTAGTGCGTCCCCTGTTCGGCCAGCCAGCGCTCGGCCTCGAGCGCGGCCATGCAGCCGGTGCCGGCCGCGGTGACGGCCTGGCGGTAGCGGGTGTCCATGCAGTCCCCGGCCGAGAAGACGCCTTCGACGCTGGTGCGAGTGCGGCCGTCGGTGACGATGTAGCCGGCTTCGTCGGTCTTGAGCTGGCCGCCGAGGAACTTGGTGGCCGGTTCGTGGCCGATGGCCATGAACAGGCCGCCGGCGGCGTGGTCGGTCTTGGCCCCGGTCTTGAGGTTCTTGAGGCGCACGCCGGTGACCTTGACGTCGCCCAGCACCTCGTCGACGACGGAGTCCCAGATGAAGGACACCTTGGGGTTCTTCCGCGCGCGCTCGGCCATGATCTTGGAGGCCCGCAGCGAGTCGCGCCGGTGCACGACGGTGACCTTGGAGGCGAACTTGGTCAGGAAGGTCCCCTCTTCCATGGCGGTGTCGCCGCCGCCCACGACGAAGACCTCCTTGCCCTTGAAGAAGAAGCCGTCGCAGGTGGCGCAGGCCGAGACGCCCTTGCCCATCAGGCGCTTCTCGGAGGGGATGTCCAGCCACTTGGCGGTGGCGCCGGTGGCCACGATGAGAGCCTCGGCGCGGGCCGTCTTCCCCTCGGTCGTCTCGACGAAGAAGGGGCGCTTGGAGAGGTCCACCGTCTTCACCAGCTCGGGGACGATGGTCACTCCGAGGCGCTGGACCTGCTTCATCATGCGCTCCATCAGCTCGGGGCCCATCACGGGCTCGGGGAAGCCCGGGAAGTTCTCCACGTCGGAGGTGATCATCAGCTGGCCGCCCATGGCCACGCCGCCGAAGAGCAGCGGGGACAGGTTGGCACGCGCCGCGTAGATGGCGGCGGTGTAGCCCGCCGCGCCCGACCCGATGATGACGACCTTCCGGTTCTCTTCCATGCGTAAATTATAGGATTTCACAGGACTATGACCGAAGCTCCCGTCCCCGCCCCACCCCTCCCGGTCCTGTGCTGGGCCTGCTCCAAGGTGCTCGACCCGTTCGACCGCTACTGCCGCCACTGCGGCAAGGGCCAGGGCGACCACATCCCCTGGTACTACACGCGCTGGGGCATCCTGGTCGCCTCGCTCCTGGGCCTCGGACCCTTCGGCGTGTTCCTGGTCTGGCGTTCCCCGAAGCTCTCCAGCGGCGAAAAGACGGGCTGGACCTTGGCCCTGCTGGTCCTGACCGGCTATGTCTGCTGGCGCCTCTATCAGGTCTTCACGATGATGAACGCCATGGTCGGCATGGCCCTGCGCGGGTTCTGATGCCCTTCCCCGAAGGCTTCCTCTGGGGCTGTTCGACGGCCGCCTACCAGGTCGAGGGCGGGAACACCGGCTCGAACTGGGCGGCCTGGGAGGCCAAGAAGCGCCTCGAGCCGTGCGGCCAGGCCGCCAACTCCTGGGAGATGTGGCGCGAGGACGTGCGCTGCCTGCAGGAGCTGCACGCCAACGCCTACCGCTTCTCGGTGGAATGGTCGCGGGTCTGCCCCCACCCCGGGGAGTTCTACGACGAGGCGCTGGAGCGCTACGCGGCGATGGCCCGCTCCCTGCGCCTGGCCGGCATCCGCCCCATCGTCTGCCTGCACCACTTCTCCGAGCCGGCCTGGCTCTACGAGCGCCATCCGCGCGGCTGGCTGGGCGAGGAGCCCGTCGAGCACTTCCTGCGCTTCGTCGACCGCGTCGTCCTGGCCCTGCGCGGCGAGGTCAGCGAATGGGTTACGTTCAACGAGCCCTTGGTCTGGCTCATGTTCGGCTACGGGCTGGGCCATTGGCCCCCGGGGCTGCGGCACCTGTTCTCGCTGGAGCGGACCTTCCTCAAGGACGGTCTCATCGACCGCGTGGCGCGGGCCCACCGTGAGGCGCGGCGCCTCATCAAGTCCGCTCAGCCGGAGGCCAAGGTGGGCCTGGCCCAGAACGTGGCCGACCTCGAGCCGGCGCGCGCGCGGGTGGAGGACCTGCAGGCCCTGCAGTCATGGGACCGCCTGGTGCACGGCCACCTCCTCGACGTCCTGGGCTCTGCCGGGGAACTCGACTTCCTGGGGCTGAACTACTACACGCGCATCTACGTCGCGGCCTCGCGCCTGCTGCCCATGGGGGCGATGCCGGGCTACGGCGAGCTCGAGGCCGCCATGGGCAAGCCCCTGTTCCATCTGCTCGGCGGACGGCGCGGCGAAGGGGCGCGCACTGACATGGGCTGGGAGGTCGTGCCCACCGGGCTGGGGCGCGTGGCCCTGCGCCTGTGGAACGCCTACAAGGTCCCGCTGCTGGTCACCGAGAACGGCATCGCCGACGCCACCGGCCTGCGCCGCGAGGACTTCCTGCGCGACCACCTGCGCTCCCTGGCCTGGGCGATGGGGCAGGGCGCCGACGTGCGCGGCTACCTGCATTGGTCGTTGGTGGACAACTACGAGTGGGGCAGCTTCACGCCGCGCTTCGGGCTCTACTCGGTGGACCGCGCCAAGGCCTTCAAGCGCAAGCCAGCCAACGGGGCGAAGCTCTACGCCTCCATCGTCAAGTCCAACGGCGCCGTGCTGTAGCCGCCGTCAGTCCCGATAGCAGGCGTTCGAAGTGGGCGTCTCCCAGAGGCGGACCGAGGTCACCGGCACGTCGTGCGCCCGGCACCAGTCGAAGACCAGCTTGGCGATGGCCTCGGCCGTGGGATTGCCGGCCACGGCGACATAGGGCTGCTGGTGCTCCTTCATCATCGCGATGATGGGGTCGTTCTGGTTGAGCAGCATCTTGTGGTCGAGCTCGGTGTCGACCCACTTCTTGACCAGGGCCGAGATGTCGGAGAAGTCCATCACGAAGCCCAGTTTGTCCAGCTTGGGCTTCTCGATCTCGATCTCGAGCGTGCCGTTGTGGCCGTGCAGGTGCCGGCACTTTCCGGAGTACTCGAGCAGGCGGTGCCCGTAGCAGAACGAGATGTGCTTGGTGACGGCGTACATGCGGCCTCCTAGGCGGCCAGCCGCCCGCCCTCGACGGGGACGGCGGCGCCGGTGATGAAATCGGAGCCCTCGAGCAGGAAGAGCACGGCCGCGCAGACGTCGGCGGGCGAGCCGGTGCGGCCCAGCAAGGTGGCCTTGGCCGCCGCCCTCCAGCGCCGGGCGGCCTCCTTGCCCCCCGCCGGCTCGAGGACGGGCCCCGGCAGCACGGCGTTGACCAGGATGTGCGGGGCCAAGGCCTTGGCCGAAGACTGGGTGATGGCCAATAGCGCCGCCTTGGATGCGCAGTAGGGGGCGTAGTCGGCGTAGGGGCGCTTGCCCGACCAGTCGGCGATGTTGACCACCTTCCCGGGCCGGGCCTTCCTGAGGGCCGGAGCCAGGGCCTGGGTCAGCAGCAGAGGGGCGCGGGCGTTCACCGCCATCTGGAGGTCGAAGTCGCGGGCGGTGGCCGTGCCGAACGGGTGCTTCGCGTAGACCGAGGCGTTGTTGACGAGCACGTCCAGCCCGCCCAGGACGCGCACGGCGTCGCGGGCCAGGCGGGCGGTCTGGGCCGGGTCGGCGAGGTCGGCCGACAGGACCACGGCCCCCAGGCGCTTGCCCAGGGCGGCGGCCTCCTTTTTCGAGCGGTGGCAGTGCAGGGCCAGGCGCGCCCCGCGCGCGGCCAACGCCTCCGCCAAGGCCGCCCCCACCCGGCGGGCGGCGCCGGTGACGAGGACGCGGCGGCCTTCAAGCAGCATGGGAGAGCTCCGCTTCCAGGGCCGCGGCCAGGGGGGCCTTGAGCTCCGCCGCGCCGACGCGGCGCCCGAGCAGCTGCGTCAGCGAGGTCATGACCTCGGGGGCGAAGCCGCAGGGGCGGATGGCGGCGAAGGGGGCCAGGTCCAGCTCGGCGTTCAGCGCCAGGCCGTGGTAGGCCACCCAGCCCTTCACCGCCACGCCGATGGACGCCGTCTTGCGGCCGCGGCACCAGACGCCGGTGGCCCCCGCCACGCGCTCGCCCTCCAGCCCGAAGCCGGCCAGGACGGCGATGACGGCGGACTCCAGGCCGCGCAGCCAGGCGCCGACGGTTAGCCCGCGCTCCTTGAGGTGCACGATAGGGTAGGCGACGAGCTGGCCGGGGCCGTGGTAGGTGGTCTGTCCGCCGCGCTCGGCGTCGCGCACGGGATGGGGCAGCGGCCCGCCCTCCCCGCGCGAGGAGGTGCCGCGCGTGTAGACCGGGGGGTGCTCGAGGAGGAGCAGGACGTCCCGCCCTCGGCCATCGGCGCGCTCGGCCGCCAGCGCGCGCTGCAGCGCCCAGGCCTCGTCGTAGCCGATGAGCCCGAGGTCGCGGGTGAGCAGGGCCGGCGCGGAGACGGTCATTTCGCGCGCAGCATCCCTTCGAGGAAGAGCTCGCCCGCCCGGTACGAGGAGCGCACGAACGGCCCCGAGGCGACGTACATGAACCCCTCGGCCCGCGCGGCCGTGCCCAGCGCCTCGAAGCGTTCCGGCGTGATGAACTCGGCCACGGGCAGATGGTGCCCCTGCCCGGTGGGCCGCAGGTACTGGCCCAAGGTCAGGATGTCGACCCCGGCGGCGCGCAGGTCGCGGAAGGCCTTGAAAAGCTCGCCTTCCGTCTCCCCCAGGCCCAGCATCAAAGAGGACTTGGTCTTGACCCCCGGGGCCAGGCGCTTGAGGGCGGCCAGCACCCCGAGCGAGAGCCCGTACCCGGCCTTGGTATCGCGCACCGTCGGGGTCAGGCGCTCGACGGTCTCCAGGTTGTGGGCCAGCACATGGGCGCCGGCGCCGCAGACGGTCTCGACCAGGGACTCGTCGCCGCGGAAGTCCTGGATGAGGAACTCGAGCAGGAGCTCGGGGCAGCGCTCGCGCGCGGCGCGGATGCAGGCGGCCAGGTGGGCGGCGCCCTGGTCGGGCAGGTCGTCGCGGCAGACCGTGGTCACGACGGCGTAGGTGAGGCCCAGCCTGGCCAGCGACTCGGCCAGGCGCCCCGGCTCGGCGGGGTCGGGGGGCGCGGGCAGGCGGGCCGTGGCCACCGAGCAGAAGCGGCAGCCGCGCGTGCACTCGTCGCCCAGCACCATGAAGGTGGCCGTGCCGCCGCCCCAGCACTCGGCCACGTTGGGGCAGCGCGCCTCCTCGCAGACCGTGTGCAGGACCCCGTCGCCCATCTGGCGCTTCACGGCCTCGTAGCGCTCGCCCGACGGCGGACGGATGCGCAGCCAGGGCGGCAGGCGTCGGGCGGGGGCGGCGGGGGCGCTCACCCGGGGATTATATCAATCGCCGGAGGGCGGGGGCGGGGCGGCGCGGCGGCGCGGGGCCTTGGGCGGCCCCCCCGTCTGAGGGGCGAGGCCCTGGGGCGCGTTCTTGCCCAAAGCCGACATCACCTGCTTGATGAGGGCCTGGGTCTGCTCCGGCGACATCTTGCCCTGCCCGCCGGCCATGTTCTTCTGGAACTGGTCGAGCAGCCCCTGCAGCGCCTGGGCCTGCTGGGGCGGGACCCCCCTCATGGCCTCGGGGTTGGAGCCGATGGTCCTGCGCAGGTTCTCGATGAGGTCGACCCCGTTCTGCTGCAAAGCCTTGGCTTGGACCATCCGGGGGTCCTGCTCGATGGGGATGTCCCCCCCCGCCTCGTCGGGCTGTCCGGGCTGGCGCAGGTAATCGAGCGACGAGCGCTGGGCCGGCGTGCCGGCGGCCAGGGGGTCGGCCTCGATGGGGCCGGCGGTGCCGGGGTCTCCCGCCATGCGGTCCCCCGTCGGGCGGGACGCCGGCGTGGAGAGTGGGGCGTCGAGGCGGGCGGCGGGCCGGTGCTCCTCGCGCGCGTTGGGGTTGTTCGTCATGACGGTGGCGGCGTTCTCGACGCGCACCAGGGCCAGGGTCAGCTTCTCGCGGCCCAGCACCTGGGAGCCGGCGGCCAGCGCGCCGCAGAAGCCCAGAATCATCCAGGCCTGGCCCACCGGCGCGTCGTGCAGCTTCTCGACGGCGTTGACCGCCAGCCAGGTGGCGTAGAGCGTCGGGGCCGCCATCCAGGCGGGGTCGGGGGCGAAGAGGGCGGCGCAGAGCAGGGCCGGGGCGGGGCCGAGCAGCGCGGCGGCTTCCACCGAGCGCGCGAAGCCTCCCTGTCCGCCCGACATGGCGCCCAGGGCGTGCAGGACGGCGGCCCCGGCGAAGCCAAGCGGCACGGAGAGGACCAGGCCGCCCAAGGCTCCCCCGGCCAGGGGCAGGACCCCCCACGACTCGGCGTTGAGGCGCGCCCAGGCGAAGGCGCAGAGCACGGCCACCATGGCGGCGCCCCAGGCCAGCATGGCCAGCGCGGCGTCGGCGGAATTCGGCTCCGGGCGAGCGCCCAGGGCGCCATAGGCGTCCCCGGGGGTGAACAGGCCGATGGCCGAGCCCTCCAGGAGTTCGGTGAAGGAGGGCGGATAGGCGGGCGCCGCCGGAGCGGCGGGCTGGGGCGCGGGCTGCTGCCTGGGAACGGACGGTGCGCCGGCCGGGGCGGGCCGCGCCAGACGAGGGTCGATCGGGCCGCCCGGGACGGGCCCGGGAGGGCCGGAGTTCGTCACGTCGGTCTGATAGACGGGACGCGGAGGGGCGGCAAGGGCGGGGCGGGGCCGCATTCGCCGGGGAATGCGGCGCGCTAGGGCAGCCGCTTGCGCTCGACGATTTCGGGGGTGCGCTCGTTGCGGCGGCGGCGCAGGACGACCGACAGGCGGATCGCGAACGCCGCGACGAGGACGATGACGACGACGAGGGCGGTGACGACCCGGCGGCTGAAGCGGCGCTCGGAGGCGACGGCCTGGAAGGCGGACCACTCGCGCTCCTCGGCGTTGAGCAGGTCCATGCCGGTGCGCACGGTGGTGCGGGCCTGGTACATGAAGGTCTGGCCGCGCATGGCCGACTTCACCTCGGGCGGCGCGTCGCCCAGGCCCGAGGCCAGGAGGTTCAGGGTCTCCAGGCCGTGCTCGGAGGTGAAGCGCCGGACCTCCCCCTCCAGCGCCGCCGCGGTGGCGTCGAGGAACTTGAGCTCCGGGACGAGCCGCGCGCGCAGGTCCTCGCGCCGGGCCGCGGCCCGGGACTCGTCGCGCTCCCAGGAGTAGCTGCGGCGCAAGGCCTCGAGCTCGTCGAAGAGCGGGGCCAGGGCGTTCTGGCGGGCGCGGCCGGCCTCCACCAGGGCGTCGGTGCGCGGCACAGCGGCCTGGGGGGCCGCTCCCAGCGCCGCCGCGGCGGCTAGAGCGAGGAGCGTCGCCCGGCCCATGTGGACTCCTCGTTGCGCACGCGCGGCAGGCCCGGCTTGAGCGGAAGCTCGAAGCGCGCGAAGGTCCTGCCCCCCTCGCTGCGCACGGCCAGCGTGCCGCCGCCGCGTTCGAGCAGGCGGCGGGACATGGCCAGGCCCAGCCCGATGCCGCCGCGGGCCGACTTGGTCGTGAAGAGCGGCCTGAAGAGCTGCTCGCGCGCGGCGTCCGCCACGCCGCCGGCGTCGTCCATCGCCTCGATGACGGCCTGCTCGCCGTTGCCGTCGAGCATCGCCGAGACCGTGATGGCGCCGCCGCGCCCGGCGGCCAGGAAGGCCTCCAGGGAATTCTCGAAGACGGCGGTCAGGGCGGCGGCGGCGGCGTCCCGGTCGCAGGACAGCCCCCTGATGCGCGGGTCTACCCACACCCGCGTGGAGAGCCCCTGCACGCGGAAGGAGGCGACGGCGCTGTCCAGGCACTCGCGCAGCAGCGGCTCCAGGCTCCAGAGCGGGGATTTCGCCGGCCGGCGCGTCGTGGTGTGCTCCTCGACGGTCTCGCTCATGCGCCGTAGCTTGCCGTTGAGCTCGTTGACCATCTTGGAGAGCTTCCCGGCCAGCTCCTTCTCCGCGTCGCCGGCCGCGGAGCGCTCCAGGTGCTGGCCGACCGCGGTCAGCGAGGTCAGGTAGTCGCGGATCTGGAAGAGGAGCAGCGCGATGAACTCGTGGAAGAAGAGGCTGCGGGCCAGCGCCGTGCGCTCGCGGACCGCCGCCGCGCGCGAGCGCAGCGCGGCCCGCGCAAACAG
Organism: Elusimicrobiota bacterium; assembly: GCA_016218495.1. Lineage (GTDB taxonomy): Bacteria > Elusimicrobiota > Elusimicrobia > UBA1565 > UBA1565 > SCTT01. Next base: position 12,181 of record JACRDU010000103.1, on the reverse strand, counting down.
GGCCAGGCCCCAGGGGGCGGCGAGGATGAAGGCCGAGCGGTACAGCGCTTCCTGGCGCGGGGCCGGGGTGAGGAAGTAGAGGCCCACGGCCGCCCCCGCGCTCAGCGCGCCGGCCCACTCGGGGCGCAGGCGCACGGCGGCCATGAAGAGCGGGACCAGCAGGGCCAGCGCGGCGTCCGGCTGCGCGGTCCCCGTCCACAGCGCGGCCCAGCAGACCAGGGCGATGTCCAGCGCCGCCAGCAAGGCCTCGGCCCAGGGCGGCGGCTCGCGCCGGCTCAGGGCCAGCGCGGCGTTGCCGGCGGCGTAGAGTGCGGCGGTCCCAGCCGGCAGGGCCACGGAGGCCAGCAGGCCCTGGCGCGTCAGGCTCCAGAGCCAGAGCAGGAGCAAAAACAGGTTCGCGGCGCGCAGGACGGCGCCCGCGCTGAAGGCCGACAACGGCTTCACGCCGCGTCCGCGCAGGCGCGCTTGAGCAGTCGGCGCACGGCGTCGAGCGGCAGGCCGACGACGTTGTCGCGCGAGCCTTCGATGCGTTCGACGAAGGGGTCCTTGTGGTCCTGCACCGCGTAGCCGCCGGCCTTGTCCATGTGGCGGCCGGCGAAGCGCCGGAGCTGCTCGGCCGGCAGCTTGCGCGCCTTGACCCGGCTCACGGCGGCCTCGGCCCAGGAGCGCCGCGGTCGGTGGCGCACCAGGGCCACGCCGGTGTAGACCCTGTGCCAGCGCCCGTTGAGGTCGTCCATCATCCGTGTGCTCTCTTCGAGGTCGGCGGGCTTGCCCAGGATGCGCCCGCGCGACACCACGATGGTGTCGGCGCCCAGCACCAGCGCCTCGGGGTGCTTGCGGGCCACGGCCCGGGCCTTGCGCAGGGCCAAGAGGATGACGAGGCGGCGCGGGTTCTTCTCGCGCGACGCCTCCGAGACGCCGGCGGGGACGATGCGGAAGGGCACGCGCAGGGTGCGCAGCAGGCGGCGCCGCTGCGGGGAGCCGGAGGCCAGGACCAGGCCGCGGGCCGGGCTAATAATCCCCCCACTTCTCGACGCGGAAGGAGTCGGCGCGGGCGCCGGCGGCGAGCAGCCCGGCGCGCAGGGCCTCGATCATCCGGCCTCCGCCGCACATGTAGAAGACCACGTCCTCGAGCGGGCCCAGGGCCGAGCGCATCGCCTCGGAGGTCACCGGGCCGCGCGCGCCGTCCCACCACAGCCCCTCTTCCCACATCCCCTCGGGTTCGGTCACCGAGAGGTGCACGCCGACGCCCTTCTCGGCGGCCTCCTCGAGCTCGCGGCGCAGCAGCAGTTTGCCGGGCGTGGGGGCGGCGTAGAAGAGGTCGAGGCGGTTGGGCAGGCCCTTGGCCAGCGCGTAGCGCACGATGGCGCGCAGCGGGGCGATGCCGGTGCCCGAGGAGAACAGCGCCGCGCGGCGGTCCTCGTCGCGGTAGGACCACTTGCCCATGGGTCCCCGGACCAGCAGGGGTTCCCCGCCCTTCAGGCGGAAGAGCTGCTCGGCCAGCGGTCCCCGGCGGTCGAAGAGGATTTCGACGGCCGCGCAGTCCTGCGGGGCGTTGGCGATGGAGAAGGCCCGCCCCGGCAGGCCGGAGCCGGGCAAGGTGACCTCGACGAACTGTCCGGGGCGCCATTCCAGCGAGCGGCCTTCCGGCAGCTCCAGGCGCAGCAGGCGCGCGTCGGGACCTTCGTCCGCGATGTGGCTGACCAAGGCGGCCAAAGACGAGGTCTCGGTCACGAGGTCTCCGCCTTCAACCACTTGAGGTAGAGGGCGGCTCCATGGGCTATGGGCCATGAGATGACCTCGGGGACGGAATAGGGATGGTTCTTCGACACGAAGCCGCAGACGGCCTTCATGAGGGCGGTGCGGGTCTTGATGACGAGCAGGGCCTCGGAGGCCTTCTCCACCTTCCCCTTCCAGCGGTAGGTGGAGACGGCTTTGGGCAGGACGCTGACGCAGGCCGCCAGCCGCCCGCCGACCAGGCCCTGGGCCAGGCGGTCCGCCGCGGCCCGGTCCGGCGCGGTGACGAAGGCGATGCTATAGGGGGTCGCCATGGGGAAGCTGGGATGTTAGCACTTAGACAGGACCTTCTTGAGACGGGCCCTCGACGGGGGCTTCACGACGCCCCGGTCCGTGACCAGCGCCGTGATGAGCCGCGCGGGGGTGACGTCGAAGGCGGGATGGCGGGCCCGGGCACCAGCCGGGCTCAGGCGCAGGCCGCGCACCTCGAGGACCTCGCGCTCGGAGCGCTCCTCGATGGGGATGTCGTCGCCGCCGGCGGTGGCCAGGTCCACCGTGGTGGAGGGCGCCACAACGTAGAACGGGATGCCGTGGGCCTTGGCCAGGAGCGACAGGCCGTAAGTGCCGATCTTGTTGGCGGCGTCCCCGTTGGCGGCGACGCGGTCGGCGCCGGTGAGGACGGCGTCGATGCGCTCGGTCTTCATGATGTGGGCGGCCATGCCGTCGGTGATGAGCCGGGCTGGGATGCCCTCGCGCTGCAGCTCCCACATGGTCAGGCGCGCGCCCTGCAGGTACGGGCGGGTCTCCAGGGCATAGACCAGCTTGATCTTGCCCAGGCGGCGCGCCCAGCGCACCACGCCCAGGGCCGTGCCGATGCCGGCCGTGGCCAGGGCCCCGGTGTTGCAGATGGTCATGACGGTGGAGCCCTTCTTGAGCAGGGCCGCCCCGTGGGCGGCCATGCGCCGGTTGGTCTCGACGTCCTCTCTGGTGACGGCGTCGGCCGCGGCCAGGAGCTCGCGGTAGAGGCGCGTGGTCTTGGCGGCGCAGAGGGAGCGGGTCTTGCCGCTCATGGCCTTGAGGGCCCAGAACAGGTTGACCGCCGTCGGGCGCGAGGCGGCCAGCAGCCTCTCGGCCTTGGCCAGCCGTCCGAGGACGGCGGCATCCGCCTTCCCGGCCCCCTTCGCGGCGAAGGCGTAGCCGTAGGCGGCGGCGCAGCCGATGAGGGGCGCGCCGCGCAGCACCATGGTCCTTATGGCGTCGGCCACGGCGGCCGGGGTGGCGCAGCGCTTGTAGCGCACGGTCCCCGGCAGGGCGAGCTGGTCCAGGAAGTAGACGGCGTCGCCCTTCCTCTTGAGAGGGGCGACCCGGTCGGTCAGGGTGGAGATGTCGGGCATTCCGTATTCTAGAAATTCACGAGGCCGAGAGCGCATGCCGCTCCCGGCCTCGTTGCCTCAGGCAGGCGACGGTCCCTTACGGGATCGCCTCCATGACGCGCTTGAGGGACTCTTCACTCTTGCCGGTGATTTCGACGGTCTTCTCGCGGCCTTTGGCGCCGCGGATGATGTTCACCGACCGGGGTTTGACCTCGAAGAACGCGGCAAGGTAGTCGCGCAGGGCGCCGTTGCCCTCCTCATCGACTTCCGACGCGGTGACTTTCACCCGCAGGACGCTGCCGATCCGGCTGACGACCTCGTTCTCAGGGGCGTTGGGGATGACTCGCACTTTTACGATCATTCACTCCCTCCCTTGGTCCGCCTCAGCCTACGTCTGTAAATCTCAGCCCCGCGGCCCGAAGAGGTCCGAGCCGACGCGGACCAGCGTCGCTCCCTCTTCGACGGCGACCTCGCAGTCGCCGCTCATGCCCATCGACAGCCACGGCCCGTCGGGTCCGACCGGACCCGTAAAAATCGTATCGAACAGCTCCTTCATCCTCTTGAAGGTGGGCCGCGCGGCCTCGGGGCTCTCCCCCAGCGGCGCTATGCCCATCAGCCCTTCGGGGCGGAGGTTCGGGAAGTTCCTAAGGCCTTCCACGAACGCCTTCACTCCCTCCGGCGCCACCCCTCCCTGCGTCTCGCGGTCGGTCAGCTTGACCTGGACCTGGATCCCGATGCGGCGTCCGGTCCCTTCGAGGCGCCTCTGCAGGGCTTCTGCCAGGCTCAGCGAATCGAGGGCGTCGACATGGTCGAAGAGCTCGAGGGCGTGCTTGGCCTTGTTGGTCTGGAGGCGTCCGATGAACCTCCAGGCATCCCTTTCCGTGTCGAGGGCGGTCCTCCGCGCCTGGGCGTCCTGCACCCTGCTCTCGGCGAACCACCGGCAGAGTCCGGACCCGACGAGGGCCTGGACGTCCTCCAGGGCGGCGTATTTCACGACGGCGACGACTTCGACGGACTGCGGGGCGCGGTTCACGCGCTGCGCGGCGGAGTCGAGGCGTTTCCGTAGTGCTTCCCAGCGTTCAAAGAGCGGGTGCGTCAAAATGGGGCCTTTTGCCACCAGGCTGTCATTATAGCAAAGGCGTCCGACGGAAGCAAATTTCGAGAAACTTTTTGAAGGGAAAGGCAAGGGACCTTGGTACCAGGGAACGGCGGCGGTGGTCCCTGGCGCGGGTGATGGGTGGGGTTGAATTAGGGGAGGTGGGAGGGTACATTAGCGGGAGGTGATAGGCTGACCCAGTCTGCAGTGTTTGCAGGCGGCGGGGAGGGTGGCGGGTGGTGATGTGTTCGCGAGGATTTTGTGGGGGATTATGGAGGGAGTGGTTTCCCTCGCCGTGATAGGCTGGTTAACCTATACGTTAGGCTGGGCGAAATTCGAATCCACGCTCCATGATCTGGTCAGCATGGGGAACACGATGAAGTGTTGGGCGCGATTGCTCTGCATTACGCGCCCCAATCTCTTCTGCACGGTAGCATCGACAAATGTGCGATCCAATCTTTCTGAGGTTCTGGACGTTCCGCAAACAAGCTTTGTCGGAGTTGATGGCTATGTGAAGCTAATCCAATTGATTCATTCTTCCCCTTGGTTCAATTCACCAAAACCAAAGAAGCAATCGGAGCTGGATATATGGTCTCGACGAGTGGCGTTCATGGATGTAATCTTCTACTGATGCCCCGGCGAACCAAGCGCTTGTGCCGCCGCGCGCTTTCTTTATGGAGTTCCTGTAGCGCGCGCGGCACAGTGTGGCGTGACAACCAGGAGAGATTCAGACGAGGCGCCGCTTGAGCGCGATGTCGTAAACGCGGGAACGATGACAGGCGACGCCAATTTCAACTTTCATTCGCGGCTCGTCGACCCGATAGACGATTCGGAAATCGCCGCTCCTAATCCGGCGGAGGCCTTGAAGTGGGGACGAAAGAGGCTTGCCTTATTGCTGCGGCTGGGATTTGAGGCGATCAATCGCCCCGGAGAGCTTCTTGCGTACGGACCGATCGAGGTCAAGCCAATCCTTTGCGGCTTCCTCGAGAAACTCAATTTCGTAGGGCAAAATTCAGGGCTTCAAATCGGCCCAGGGAATCCGCTTCGGAGAGGAATTCTTGAATCGATCGTGGCCAATCTTGGCCAAGAGATAATCTTCAAGAGAAGGGCCAATCCGTTCAAACAATTTGGCTTGGTCCCGGCCCGGGAGATGTCGGATAGCCTGTGCCAGCGCGGTGAGGGTCATACCCAAATGGTAGCAGGGGACTTCGCTGGCATCAAGAGAGGATTTTGTGGACGCTAACTTCGGATGGAGCGGACACGCGCGTGTCTGAGGAATCCAATAGCGCGCGCCGATCATTCACGCGTTGAGCGGCAGGGAAATGGCAAAGAAATTAAACGCGATTCCGGCAGACGTCAAACTGCGCGCGGAGGAAGTCATTCGCGCCTTCAATGCCAAACAGCGGAACAGCAAGTACGTCGCGAGATTCAAGGGTCGCTTCTTGCTTCTGGACCGATCTGATTTCGGTGAGCCGGCGGCGCCGATTTGCTGCCTTGAGTTCACTGGAGATTTCGAGGGCTGGCGGTTTGGAATCTACCGATACAGTTCCGGGGCATATGATTTCGAGGAAGACATGTTCGCTGGGAGCGGTGGTTTGGACGGGGGTCTGGTGAATGCCATGAAAACTGGGCTAAAGGCTTATGCGCTCTAACTTCGGCGGGAAGATCCAGAACTCCTGGAGGTCCCTCTCAAATCAGACGATGAGCCTCGAGTGATGTTCATCGGGCGCGTAGGAGACAAGCTCTGGTCCGCCATCGCGACCCACAGACAGGGACGAATCCGAATCAATTCCGTCAGGCGGTCTCGGAATTTGGAGAAGGAACTCTATGAAAGCTAAAGACCTGGACAAGAAGTTCGACGCCGGCGAAGAAATCTCAAAGTACCTGGACCTTTCGCGTGCGAAGCGAGTCAACGAGGCCCCCCAAACGCGTGAATGTGGACTTCCCTGCATGGATGATTCATTCCTTGGACAAGGAAGCGAGCCGGCTGGGCGTTACCCGGCAGTCCATTATCAAGGTTTGGATCTCCGAGCGACTGGGACGGCCGTCGTAGAAGATGCCGCGCGGTATCAGTCGTATGTCCGAGAGGCGCTTCAGAAGACTATGCGCGTGAATGATGAGAGGGCCTAACTTGGCGACAATGCCCTCATTCCAACGACGACATCTTCTCGAGGCGCTGGTCCTTGTCGCCGGCGTCTGCTTTTGGGCGTGGAGCAGATGGAACGAGCCGGCTCATGCCATCCGCGAGGACGGCGCTCCCGAATGCGCCGGTCTCCCCATCGGAGACCTAGGCGACGACCCCGGGCACTGGCCGACCTCCGTCTTTGCCTGCGCCGCCGACTCCGACTGCACCACCGTCAGCGTTAGCTCCTGCTGCGGCTTCGAGGCCGTCAATAAGGCCGGCCGCTGCCGGGTCGCCGAAACCCCCATGGTCTGCGCCATGATGTGCCCCCCCAGCGCCGTCCGGTGCATCAAGGGAAGCTGCCAGGTCGTCGCCGACCTTCCCCCCCGCTGAACGAAAGGCCCCCCGGAGGTCTCCCTCCGGGGGGCCTTCGCGTCTAGGAGCCGTCAGGCCCCTAGCCTTTCTTAATACATGTCCCCGCCGTGGGCATGCCCGCCGCCCATCGACTCCTTCTTCTTCTCGGGGATGTCGGCGATCAGCACCGACGTCGTCAGCACGATGCCCGCGATGGAGGCCGCGTTCTCGAGAGCCGAGCGCGTCACCTTCACCGGGTCCACGATCCCGGCCTTCACCAGGTTCGTGTACTCGCCGGTCAGGGCGTCCAGACCCGTGCCGTTGCCGGCCTTGCGGATGGTGTCGACCACGACCGACGGCTCCATCCCGCAGTTCTCGGCGAGCTGGCGCAGCGGCGCCTCGAGGGCCTTGCGGACGATCTTCACGCCCGTCATCTCGTCCTCGTTCTCCATCTTGATGGAGTCGACGACCTTCTGGCACGAGAGCAGCGCGATGCCGCCGCCCGCGATGATGCCTTCCTCGACGCCGGCCTTGGTCGCGTTCTTCGCGTCCTCGACCTTCGCCTTCTTGGCCTTCATCTCGGTCTCGGTCGCCGCGCCCACGTTGATCACGGCCACGCCGCCGGACAGCTTCGCGAGCCGCTCTTCGAGCTTCTCCCGGTCGTAGTCGGACGTCGTGTCCTTGATCTGCGTGCGGATGTTGTCCGCGCGCTTGGTGATGTCGGTCTTCTTGCCCGCGCCGCCGACGATGGTCGTGTTCTCCTTGTCGACCTTGATCGTCTTGGCCTTGCCGAGCATGTCCAGGCCCGCCTTCTCGAGCTTCAGGCCCAGCTCTTCGCTGATGACCTTGCCGTCGGTCAGCGTCGCGATGTCCTGCAGCAGGTCCTTGCGGCGGTCACCGAAGCCCGGGGCCTTCACGGCCACGACCTTCAGGGTCCCGCGCAGCTTGTTGACCACCAGGGTCGCCAGGGCCTCGCCCTCGACGTCCTCGGCGATGATCATGAACGGCTTGCCGGACTGCGCCACCTTCTCGAGCAGGGGCAGGATGTCGTTCATCGCGGAGATCTTCTTGTCCGTGATGATGACGTAGGCGTCGTCCAGGACCGCTTCCATCCGCTCCGGGTCCGTGACGAAGTAGGGCGACAGGTAGCCGCGGTCGAACTGCATCCCTTCCACGACCTCGAGCGAGGTCTCGGCCGTCTTGCCTTCCTCGACCGTAATCACGCCCTCGTGGCCGACCTTCTCCAGCGCGTCGGCGATCATCTTGCCGATGGTCTTGTCGTTGGACGCGATGGTCGCGATCTGGGCCTTGTCCTCCCAGGTCTTGACCGGCTTGTGGTTCTTCTGCAGCTCGTCGACGACCGCCTTCACGGCCTTCTCGATGCCGCGCTTGAGCGCCATGCCGTCGGCGCCCGCGGTCAGGTTGCGGATGCCCTCGTTGAGCATGGACTGGGCCAGGATCGTGGCGGTGGTGGTGCCGTCGCCGGCGATGTCGTTGGTCTTCGAGGAGACTTCCTTCACGAGCTGGGCGCCCATGTTCTCCAGCGGGTCCTCGAGCTCGATCTCCTTGGCGATGGTCACGCCGTCGTCGATGATCGTCGGGGAGCCGAACTTCTTCTCCAGCACGACCGCGCGGCCGCGGGGGCCGAGGGTGCCCCGGACGGCATCGGCCAGCTTGTTGATGCCTTCCTTGAGCTTCGTGCGGGCTTCCACGTCATAAGCAATCTGCTTCGCCATCTGTTGTTTCCTCCGTGCCTTATATAAGGATAGGGTCGATTACGACAGGATGCCCAGGATGTCTTCCTGGTGCATGATCAGGTAGTCCTGGTCGTCGATCTTGATCTCGGAGCCAGAGTACTTCCCGTAGAGGACGCGGTCGCCGGCCTTGACGTCCATGGGGATGACCTTGCCTTCATCGGAGGTCTTGCCCTTGCCGGTCGCCACGACCTTGCCTTCCTGCGGCTTCTCCTTGGCGGTGTCGGGGATGATGATGCCGCCCTTCTTCATTTCCTTCTGCTCGATGGGTTGGACCAGGACGCGGTCGCCCAGCGGCTGGATCTTCACCTTCGTGAGGGTTGCTTCGGCCATTGTGTTCGGAACCTCCGGATATTTCTCTGGTCGAGTGCGTGATGCAAGCACTCAAATCCCTTGATTGCCAATAATAGCACGGCCCGGGGAAAGTTGTCAATCCCGGTGCGCGAGTGCTAATTAAGAGCCGAACTTCTTTTTGAGGGAGGACAGCAGGCCGGAGAGCTTCTCCTGCCAGGGCGGCGGGACGGGAGTCACCTCGCCTTCAGGAGGCAGAGGCGTCTGCTCCTCGGCCGGGGCGCGGTCGAGGGAATAGTGGCGCTCGTCGGCGGCGGGCGGCTCCGGGACGAGGGGGACGACGACGGGTTCCGGCTCCGGTTCCGGAGCGGCGACGGATTCCGGTTCCGGCTCGGGCGCTGAAGAGCGCTCACGGGCCGGCTCCGGAGCGGGCTCCGCCTTGCGCAGCGCCCGGTACTCGGGCACCTCGCGCGAGATGCCGGCCGTGGCTCCGGGCAGCAGGCCGTAGAGCGATTCCTCCAGGCGGCGGATGACGCCGAAGGCCTTGGCCAGAGTGGCTTCCTTCTCCGCCAGCCGGGTGGAGGCGTCCTTGAGCAGCCCCTCGCGCTCGGCGGCCTCGGTCTTGAGCTGTTCGATGGCGCGCCGGGCGCTCTGCAGGTCGGTAAGGGCCTTGCCGAGGTCGGCGTCCAGGCGTTCCGCCCCCCCCCGCGTCTCGTGCAGGTCGGCGCGGGCGCGGGCCAGGGCCTCCTGGAGCTCGCGCTCGCGGTCTTGGAAGCCGGGGATGAGGTCGGCCCGCCCCTGCAGGTAGGTGGCGCGCTCGCGCAGGGCGGTCAGCTCGTTGGAGAGGTCGGCCACGCGGCGCTGCAGGGACTGGGTCAGGGCGCGTTCCTCGCGGCGGTTCTCCAGCTCCTTCATCAGCTCGGTCACATGCCGGAACAGGCGCTGGCTGGAGTCGTTGAGGATCTCGTCGGGGGTGACGGTCCGGGCCGGCCCCTCCAGGCGCACCGCCGGGGGCTGCGGGGGCGGCAGGGGCGGGCGGGCGACGGCGCGCAGGGCCTCGGCGATGTCCGGGAAGGCGCCGGCGCGCTCCCAGCGCCGCTCGGCCAGCTGGTCGGTGGAGGGGCAGACCAGGGCCGTCTCGCCGAAGCCCGGGATGCCGGCCAACTCGGCGGCCTCGTAGCTGCCGGGGACCTCGCCGTTGAGATAGACCCAGTATTTCACGCCGTCCCCCCCGCTTCCCTCAGCTTGGTCTCCAGCCACAGCGTGGCCTCGCGCAGGCGGTCCTCCAGCTTCTTCTGGCGCGCGTCGAAGGCGTCGGTGAGGGCGGCTTCCCGGCGCTTGAGCTCGTCGAACCCCGAGCGCGCGCGCTCGCCGGCATCGGGGGCGGCGGCGCGCACGAGGCGCTCCTGCAGGGCGGCGCTCTGGGCGCGCAGGGCCTCGAGCTCGCCGTGCAGGGCGGCGGCGCGGCGCTCCAGCTCGGCGCAGCGGGCCTGCTCGGCCTCCAGGCGGTCCGTCGCCGAGCGGTGGGATTCGCCCAGGGACTGCTCGCGCCGGCGGGCTTCGGCCAGCTCGCGCTCGGCGGCGTCGAGCCTGCCGGCCTGTCGGGTGAACTCGGTCTGCAGGAAGGCGCGGTCGTCGGACAGGGCCTTCACGCGCTCCTCCGCGCCGCGCAGCGCCGCCTCGAGGCGCGCCAGGCGCTCCTCGTAGGCGTCGCGGGCGCGGCCGGACTCGACCTTGAGCTCGGAGAAGCGTTCCAGGACCTCCGTCTCGCGCCGACGCAGCGCGGCGTTGTCGGTCTCGAGCTCCGCGTTGCGCGCGGCCAGGGAGCCGCGCTCCTCGGCCAGGCGGCGCCGGCCCTGGTCGGCCGACTGCCGCGCCGTCGTCTCGGGGTCCGCGCGCAGGCGCTCGAGCTCGCCGCGCAGGGCGCGCACCTCGCGCCGGGAGAGGTCGAGCTCCTTGTCCACCTGCTCGGATTCGGTGACGGGCTCCGGCGCGGCGCCCAGGTCCGAGGTCTCCTGCTTCCACCAGTCCTCGAACTCGCCGACGACCTTGCTCATGGCCGAGATGGCCTCGGAGCCCGGAGGCGCCTCGCGGCCGGGTTCGGCCGGGGGGACGGGCGGCACGGCCGACGCCAGCGACTCGTCGACCTCGCGCCGGAACCCGGCCATCCAGTCCTCGTACTTGTCGTCAGCCATGCAGGATAACTATAAGGAAATCCCGTTTCTGAATTATTGCTCCCAGCCGCGCTCGGCCAGGAAGCGCGCCAAGGCGGGGTCGTCGGCCTTGAGGCGCCGGGCCCGGTCCCAGGCGGCCCGGGCGCGGGCCTCGTCGCCCAGCGCGTAGAACGAGGAGCCCAGCCTGAGCCAGGCCATGGCATCGTCCGGGTCGAGCAGCAGGGCGCGCCGGCAGGCCTGGACGGCGGGGCCGTAGCTTCCCTCGAAGAAGGCGGCCTCGGAGCGGGACAGCTCGTGCTGGACCAAGGCGCGCAGCGGCAGGGTCCCTTCCGGGTCGGCGGCTATCCCCGTCTCCTCCGCCAGCGCCTTGAGCAGGCGCCGGCGCGCGCCGTTGCCGGGGTCGGCGCCCAGCGCGGCCTGGGCCAGCAGGACGGCGCGCAGCTCGCTGCCCTGGGCGAAGGCCTCCAGCGCGCCGCCGGCCAGCACCGGGCCATCGAGGTCGTCGGGACGCAGCATCTCGTTGAAGGCCTCCGGCCCCCCCAAGCGGTCCAAGATGAGGCGGCGACGGAGGTCGGTCGTCCTCGCGGGGGGCGGGGCCGGCGCGGAGGCCTCGACGGGAGGCGGCGGGGGCAGGGGCGCGGGCGTGCGGCAGGCGCCGAGGAGGAGGATGCCCGGGAGCAGCAGGCGAGCCCTCATCGGACTCCCGAGGAGACGGGCCGGACCCGGCCCTGGCGCTCAAGGCGGGTCCAGCGCGCCAGGACCTCGCCCTGGGCGGCCGGAGCGTCAGGGCTTTCGGCGCCTTCGGCCAGGCGCTCGCGCAGCAGGTCGGCGGGAACCTGGGGCAGGGCGTCGAGGAAGGCGGCGCGCACCTCGGCGGGCTCGCCGGAGAGGGCGGCGGCCAGGCGCGCCGTGCTGAAGGGGCTCAGGGCCAGGCGCAGGTCCTCGGCGTCGGCCAGGCCCAGGTCGGGGAAATGGGGCAGGGCGCTCAGGCGCGCGGCGGCGCCGGCCGACCGCAGGCGCAGGGCCCCGGCGGCCTCGGCGCGCAGCGCGGGTCCGCAGCGCTGGACCATGTCCTCGAGCAGCTCGAGGCCGGCCACGCGGCGTCGCAGGCGGTCCGCCAGCTCGGCGCGGGAGGCGGGCGGCTCGGCGAAGGGCTCCGCGGCGTCGGCCAGCTCCACGGCCACCTCCTGGCGGGAGCGGGCGTTGAGCCGCGCGTAGACCGCGGCGGCCTCCGCCGGGGCGGCGCTGGCCAGCAGCCAGGCGGCCAGCGGGCCGGGGCC
>JACRDU010000100.1 GCA_016218495.1 Elusimicrobiota bacterium | reverse complement strand
GGCCCCTGTGGATGTGGCCGGTGGCGTCCGGCGGGCCGTCGTGGAGGATCCAGAGCGGGCGCCCCGCCGAGACCTCCCGGAGCCGGGCGTAGATGTCCATGGCCTCCCAGCGGGCGAGCAGTTCGAGCTCCATCCGCGTGAGGGCGGCTTTCATGGGGAAGTCCGTCTTCGGCAGGTTCAGGGTGGCCTTGTAGTCCATAAAGTAATCGGGAAATTACGCAGTTAGTAAGCACAGATGCTACCACCCGCAAACACCAAGCGTCAAGGAAGGGGCCGGGGTGACAGCCGTTTCGGATCTTCGCCCAGGAGACAGGGCTACGAGGCTTGATAGAGGCGGGGAAAGGGCCGTCTGGGGCCAGTTCGCCGTCGGGGCCTATCGTCAGGGAGGCGATGTGCTGGGTTGCCAGGCGACCAAACCGTCATGAGGGGAGACCGGGGCGGGGCCGCGGCGGCGGAACCTACAGAGCCGACGCGCGGCGCGTCAGCTGGTGTCCGGCGGGCGGGGCGGACAGAGGTGGAGGCGGAGGAGCCGCACCAAGTCGATCGCCGTGGGAGGGTGGTGCGTCCCGCGCCGCAGATACCGCAGGCGATACAGGCGCTCGATCGTGAGCGCGAAGATGGCCAGCAACCACCCCATCAGGACGCTGTTGGCGTGATGATGGCAGAGGTGCTCCAGGCCGTGGCGGGTCTTGCCGTCGTTGAACCCCTGGTTTTCAATCTCCCAGCGACTCTTGGCCATGCGATAGAGGGCGCGGCTCCCCACCTCTCGCACCGGCCAATCCGTCAACCAGAAGGCCTCGATGACGGTGCCATCGGGTTTGTGCTGCCGGTAGCGCAGCACCCGCACTGTCGCCCACCGCAATGTCTCCCAGGGGTCGAAGTCCTCGGCATCCCACGCCTCGATGCGGTCGGCGCCCTCTTCGAACGTCTCCGTGGGCGCCTGGCCGGTAAAGCGCGCCTGGGCGGCGGCCGAGAGCTCGGGCAGGTTGTCTTTCAGGCGCGCCACCACGCGCAGACCGAGGTCGCCCGCGGCGTGCAGAAACGGCGCCGTCGCGTACTCCCCATCGGCCACCACGTAGTCGGCAAAGCGCCGGCCCACGGCAGCCACCGCCCGCGCGAGCAGGCGCTGGCTGGCCGCATACTCGCTGTCGCCCGGCCCGTAGGGCTCTACGTCGAAGGGCAGGGACAGGCCCGTGCCGACGATGCTGATCAGGCTGAAGTGGTGGAGGTAGCCGAGCAGCTGGCCCTGCTTGTCCTTGACCGGATGGCAGAGCGAGCAGCCTCCCCCCCCGCTGCGCCCGGCCCCCGTGCCGTCCACCGCCAGGCCGATCCAGCGCGCCCCGTCGAACGCCTTGTTCCGCTTGGCCCGGCGCACCGTCGCCGCCAGCGCCCGCCGGGTCGGCCCCGGGTCCAGCCGCTCGGTGAAGTAGGCCAGCGCGTCATCCCCAAAGCGCCGGCTGACCCCCAGCGCCCGGCGGGCGGGCGACCGGACCAGCGCCTCCACGCCGTGAAAGCTCCACTCCCGGAGCACCTGGCCGATCAAGAGGGCCCACAGCAGGACCGAAGCTCGAATGTGCGGCCGCACTCGACCGTCCCCCGGCTCCCGGAGGTAGGGCTGAAGCCGGAGCCGCCGGTGCACGTACCGCCGGAGCCGGCGCGGTGTCGGCCCCCTCACCGCCCCGTCTGCCGCCGCCAGAGCGCTAGCAGTTGCGCGTTGGCCGCGAAGACCTCCGCGACAGCCTGCTTGAACTCCCGGCCGGCCTCCACCCGTCGCCGGACCTCGCCCACCCAGTCCTCGGGGATCCGCTCGACCCGCTTGTTGCCACCCACCATGAAGGTCAGTGACCAGACCGGGTGGCCCACCCCCGTCGCGCAGTGACAGGTCGGCTTGCCGCAGCGACGATGGGTCTCGGCGAGCGAGCCGGGCAGCAAATCGGCCGGAATCTTGAACCGGCGGACCAGCTCGAACTTGCGCTGCCGCAGGCGGGCCGCCGGGGAGCCCTTCGGCGCGATCTTCATGCTGAGTGTATTACTACACACAGCTATGGCTCCAGTCAAGCTTTCTCTGCGAATGCGAAAATAGGACGGCTCGCGAAGGCTGGCCTAACCGGGCGTCTTTAAAGGCGTCGAGGCTCTACCTGGCGGAGTCTTCCGAAACGGCTGGCGCTCGCCTCCTGTGTGGATCCCCCTCCTGGATGCCCCGGTCCTCGGTAGGAAGGCTCGGCGGCGAG
>JACRDU010000102.1 GCA_016218495.1 Elusimicrobiota bacterium | reverse complement strand
GCCGTCAGCGCGCCGCCGGCCCCGGTGGCGGGGGCTGCGCCCGCGCCGGCCGCTCCGCCGCTGAAGCCTCCGGACTCTCCCAGCGAGCCCGAGAAGCCCCCTCCCGAAGAGCCGCCCATGAACCCGGCCCCCTCGGCGATGGGCCTGCCGGGAGCGCCGGCTTCGTCCTCGGCCGGGGTGGGCACTTCGGCGGCCGCCTCGGCCGCGGGGACGTCGTCGGCGGGCCCGGCCGCCTCCTTGAGCGCCTCCGCCTGGAGCGTCTTCAGGGCGTCCGCTTCGGGGTCGGCCTTGGCATCGACGAGGGGTTTGGTGGGGAGCATGCCCGAACCCACCGGGGGCAAGGCGCGCGACGGGTCCGGCGGGGCGAAGGCGACGGCGGTGGCCTCGGTGTCAGGCGCGCTCTGCTTGAAGGCCAGGCCCCAGAGCGTGAGCAGGACGGCTCCGACGCCGACCAATGCGGCGGCCATTTTCTTGGGGTCCTGGATGAAGCGTTCGAACGCGCCCCCCTTGGTGCTGCTCGTGTTCCAATCAGCCATGGCGCCTCCGCCCTCTTTCCCTATATAGCAGGGGGGGACCCGGCAGTCAACAGGCCTTTACCTTGGGGAAACCTAGGCTTCCGCCTTACTAGGCCGGGCGTCTTGATAACCCCGGTGAAGCCCGGCACAGCGGGGCTTCCGCCCCGCTAGTCCCGGCAGCCGAGGCGGAGGTCCTCGGCGCTGCAGGCTATGCGCAGGTGGAAGTGGTTCCGATGCGAGCTTCCCGGCGGCTGGGCCAGCGCCTTGGCCGCCCGCGCGACGAGGTCCGGGGCGGCCCCGGCGGCGGCGGCCTCCTTGAGGAGCAGGGCGCGCAGGCCGCGCGACACGAAGATCCAGCGTACGCGGCGCCCGAAGTGGGGGTTCGTGAGCAAGCCCGCCACCAGCGACCAGTTGCGCCGCGCGTCGAAGCGGACCGGCCGCCCGGCGTAGTCCCCGCGCCCCTTCGCGTCGAAGCTGGTCATCCGTTCGGAGAAGACCGGGCGCTCCGCCGCGTCGGTCCAGAAGAAGTTCAGGTCGGCGTCGCGTCCGTTCTGGTGCGAACGGTGCCGCGGGGCGCGCCCGCCGCCTTCGGCGGAAAGGTCTCCCACCGCCAGCATGGGGGTCTCGGGGTCCATGACCCGAAGGCGCTCGGCCGCCCAGCGCAACCCGTCCACCAGCTCCGAGGTCCCGTAGATCCGCCCCACCTCGGTACGGATGGAGCGCCAATGCGGTCCTTCGGCGGAGAGCTCGGCCCCGTTGATGAGCCGGCCCCGGGCGGGCAGCCCCCAGGACAGGCTCTCCAGCTCCACGGTGCGGCGCGCGTGCGAGCCCGGCTGGGGCCAGCGGGCCGCCAGCCCGCGCAGCGGCGCCCAGGAAGCCTGGGAGCGCTGCAGCGCCGCGCCGCCCGGAATCTGCCGGAGCGGGACGGCGGCCAAAGCCGCGACGGGCACCGCTACCGCCGCGGCGAGGACGAATTTCCTCGGCATACCGGACAATTTACCTCTTAGGCCTCCCTCTTGCCTAGGACCCAGGGCCCGCGTATCCTAGTGGGCGTGTCCGACCCAGCCGTCCGGATAGCGGGAGTCTCCAAGTCCTTCGGGACCCATCCCGCCGTTTCCGACCTGTCGCTGAGCGTGCCGCGCGGCACCGTGTACGGCTTCCTGGGTCCCAACGGCTCGGGGAAGACCACGACGCTGCGCCTCATCCTCCATATCCTCCTGCCCGACTCCGGCAGCGTCGAGGTGCTGGGCCGGCACGGGACGCGGGCGGCCAACGACCGCATCGGCTACCTGCCCGAGGAGCGCGGCCTCTACCGCAAGATGGAGGTGCGCCGCCAGCTCGAATACCTGACCGCCCTCAAGGGCCTGCCCCCCGCCCGGTCGCGTCCGCTCATCGCCTCGTGGCTCGAACGCTTCGGGTTGAGCGCGTGGGCCGACGAGAAGGTCGAGGCGCTCTCCAAGGGGATGTGCCAGAAGGTCCAGTTCATCGCGGCGGTCGCCGCCGACCCCGAGCTCGTCGTCCTAGACGAGCCTTTCTCCGGCCTCGACCCCGTGAACCAGGAGGTCCTGCGCGAGGCCCTGCTCGAGCTCAAGCGCCGCGGCACGACCGTCATCCTCTCCACCCACGACATGGCCGCGGCCGAGGAGCTCTGCGACACCCTGTGCATGATGCACGAGGGCCGCAAGGTTCTCGACGGGACCCTCGAAGACCTGCGCGCCCGCCACGGCACGGGGATGGTGCGCGTCGAGAGCTCCTTCGGCGCGGCCGGCCTCGAAGGCATGCCGGGGGTGGCGGCCGTGCGGGACCTGGGCCGCGTGCAGGAGGTCCGCCTCTCGGGCGACCCGCAGGAGCTGCTGCGGGCCCTGGTCGCGCGCGGCGGCGTCTCGCGCTTCGAGACGGTCCGGCCCACCCTCAAGGAGATTTTCCTCGCCAACGCCGCGCCCGCGGCGAAGGGGGCCCCGTGAGGAAGGTGGCCGCCATCGCGGTGACGGAGTTCGTCAACACCGTGCGCTCCCGCGGGTTCCTGCTCGCCCTGATGCTCACCCCGGTCTTCATCGGGGCCTCCGCCGTCGTCCAGATCGTCATCAAGGAGAGGGTCGACACCGAGGACCGCCGCTTCGCCGTCTTCGACCCGTCCGGAGGGCTCTACCCCGCCATCGCCGCCGCGGCCGAGGGACGTGCGCTCTCGGGCGGGGCGCGCGCCCCGCGCTTCGTCCCCGAGCGCGCCCGGGACGGGGAGCCGACCGCCGCGGCCGCCGAGCTTTCCAAGAGGGTCAGGTCGCGGGAGCTCTTCGCCTTCGTGATGATCGACCCCGGCATCGTCGAGGGACGCCAGGGCGCGGGCTTCTCCTACCACACGCAGACCCAGGCCTACCTCGACCTGCCGCTCTGGCTCAAAGGGGTGCTCGACGAGGCGGTGCGTTCCGCGCGGGTCGCGGGGGAGCGCATCGACAAGGCCGCCTTCGCGCGCGCGACCAAGCCGGCCCCGATGCGGCGCCTGGGCCTCGTCGAGCTCGGCCCCGACGGCGCCCCGCGGGCCGCGGCGCCCGCCAGCCGGGCCGGGGACTTCGTCGTGCCGGCGGCGGCGATGTTCCTGCTGTTCCTGCTCGTCTTCATGAGCGTCCCGATGCTCCTGCACTCGGTCATAGAGGAGAAGCAGATGCGCATCTGGGAGGTCCTCGTGGCCTCGGTCAGCCCGTTCCAGCTGCTGATGGGCAAGCTCCTCGGCAACACCTTGGTCTCCCTGTCGGTCTCCTTCTTCTACCTGGGCGGCGCGGTGGCGATGGCCGAACGCTTCGGCGTCGGCGACCAGGTCCCCCCCCAGCTCATCGCCTGGTTCCTGGTCTTCCAGCTGCTGGCCCTGCTCATCTACGGCTCGATGTTCTCGGCCATCGGCGCGGCCTGTTCGGAGCTGCGCGACGCGCAGAGCCTGATGACGCCGGCCATGTTCCTGCTCATCGTCCCGATGTTCGGCTGGGTCGCCATCCTGCGCGCCCCGACGGGCGGCTTCGCCATGGCCCTGTCGCTGTTCCCTCCGGCCACCCCCATGCTGATGCTGCTGCGTCTGGCCATCCCGCCCGGCCCCGCCCCCTGGGAACTGGCCTTGGCCATCGCCCTGACCGTCGGCTTTTCCTGGCTCTGCGTCTGGACGGCCGGGAAGATCTTCCGCGTCGGCATCCTGGCCCAGGGCCAGACCCCCACCCTGGCGCGCCTGGTCGAGTGGGTCTTGGCCAAGTAGGCCATATGCCCGTCGCCCCAGGGGCCCCTCGGCCCAGGTCCTGACCGGCCCCCCCTGCTACCTTCATAGGGTGAAGCTCGCGCTGGCGCTGCTGGCCGCCCTGCCCGTTCAAGCCCAGTTCCGGTCCGCCCCGGTCAAAGCCCCTGTGCTGACCCCCGTGCTGGCCGTGCCGGGCATGCTGGCCCCGACGTTGAGCGGGCCGGCCCTGGCCGCTCCCGCCCTCCTTGCCCCCTCCCTGCCGTCCGCGTCGGCCCTGCCCGTCCTGCCCGCCGCGGCCATCCCCGCTGCGGCGCCGCGGGCCGCGGCAGCGACCGCAGCTCCCGCCGCAGGCGCCGCGTTCGCGGCTCCGACGGCGCAGGCCGTCTCGGCGGCGAAGGAAGCCGCCCCGAAGGCGGAGCGCGGCGAGAAGGCGGGCTCCGCCGAAGCGGCGGCGAGGCTCAACACCCTCTTCGACGGCGCCGGCAAGCTGGCCTCCGACCTCAGGGCTCCCCCCGCGGCCGTGGACCTGTCGGCCATCCCCTCCGACGCCACCCCGCGGGCCAAGAGCGAGAAGAAGGCGGCCAAACGGCTCGAAAAGGACCTGGCGCGGATCCAGAAGTACCAGGAGATGCTCTTCGCGCGCGGCGAACGGGCCGTGCTGCTCGTCTTCCAGGGCATGGACACCGGGGGCAAGGACGGCGTCATCAAGACCGTCGTCGGCGCGATAAACCCCCAGGGCGTCAAGGTCACCAGCTTCAAGAAGCCGACCGCCGCCGAGCAGAGGCACCACTACCTGTGGCGCATCAAGAAGGCCCTGCCCGGGCCCGGCGGCACCGGGGTCCTGAACCGTTCCCACTACGAGGACATCGTCGTGCCCAGCGTGCTGGGCACCCACAAGCCCGAGGTCATCGAGCTGCGCTACGACGAGGTCAACGCCTTCGAGAAGGCGCTGGCCGAGAAGGGCGTGCTCATCCTCAAGTTCTTCATGCACATCTCCAAGGACGAGCAGAAGCGCCGCCTGCAGGCCCGGCTCGACGAGCCCGACAAGAACTGGAAGTTCTCCCCGGCGGACCTCAAGTCGCGCGAGAAGTGGGACGACTATCACAGGGCCTGGGGCAAGGTGATGTCGCGCACCAACACGCCCTGGGCCCCGTGGTTCGTCATCCCCGCCGACAACAAGTGGTACCGGGACTACGCCGTCGCGCGCATCCTGCGCAAGGCGATGGACCGCCTGGGGCTGTCCTACCCCCCGGGGCCGGAACACCCCGAGAAGATCGTCATACCCGACTGAGCTAGTAGAGGACGGACAGGTTCGGGCAGCGGGCCTTCAGGAAGGCCTTCAGCGCGGCGTCGTCGAACTTGAACGAGCGGTCGCCTCCGGAATAGGCGTAGACCTCGCTGTTCTTGACCGCGCAGGCGCGGCCGTTGGCGTCGCGGAACACCGACTCCGCCCCGGGCCGGCCCGAGGGCAGCTCCCCCATCCGGAACCCGGCGTCGAGCATCAGCCCCGAATAGGCCGGGAACTCCACGCCTCCCTTGTTGGCCGGGTCGACGCGCGCCGCGACGGAGACGCTGCCGCGGTCGACGGCGCTGGGCTGTGCGGTGGCCGGGTCGATGGTCAGGACCCCGCCGTCGGCCATCGTCACCGAGACCGAGGGCCCGTCCGGGTCTATGGCCAGGCGCTGCGCCCCGCTGCGCGGGAAGAAGTAGAACTCGCGGGCGCCGGTGAACTTCGAGGTGTCGTCCCCGTCGCCGAAGGAGTTGAAGACCATCAGCATCCCGTCGCTGAAGACGCCGTAGTTGCGGTACACCAGCCCCGTGGAGTCGACCGGGGTGATGGAGACGAAGCACAGGCCCGCGCGCAGCTCGTCGGCGTAGCCCTGCGTGCCGCCGGCGTGCACGGGGTCCACGCGGGGGCAGGACACCGCCTTGCCGGGCGCGGCGGCGGCGACCCGCATGAGCTTCTTCCAGCCCTGGGCCTGGGCGGGGGACACGGCCAGCGCGGCGAGGAGGGTCATGAGGAGCATGCGCTGATTCTAGCATGCTGCCCGGGCCGCGCATTCCCCGGCGAATGCGCGGCGCCCCCTTGACATATCAAGCTCGGCGCATATCCTAATACCGTGGGACCCCTCTCACGCCTGGTCGCCGCCGTCCTGTTCTGCGCCGCCCTGCCGGCCGCCGCCGTGGAGCGGCCCGTGGTGGGCGGGGACGACCAGGCCGCGGTCGAGGGCGCGCCGACCGAGCGCCTCTTCGAGGTCTTCGAGGAGGGAGTCCTCACCGAGCGCGACCCCGTCAAGGCCGCGCTGTTCCTCGCCTCGAACGGCGTGCACGCGCGCATGAAGGCCGCCGACGGCCCCCGTTTCGAGAGCATCTTCCGGCAGGCCACCGAGATGGCCGACCTCAACCGGGTCCTGACCGAGCACCCGAACCCCGGCCCGATGCGCGAGGCCCTCGCCGCCCGGGCCGGCTTCGACCTGCTCGCCGACACCCCGGGCTTCCTGGCCTGGACCAAGCAGAAGCTCCCCCACGCCGACCAGAAGACGGTCCGCGCGGCCGTGCTCGAGTGGGACACGCTGTCCCCCGACCTTCAGAAGGCCATCGCCGCCCAAGGGGCGAAGCCCGAGGCTTGGGCGCGCCAGAGCCTGCACGCCCGCTCCGCCGCCCTGGCGCAGGTCTCGGCCAAGGCCCTGACCGAATTCATGGCCACCGTCCCCAAGACCCCCAAGGAGCTCGAAGCCCTGCTCGCCCGGGCGCGCAAGCTCGACGGAATCCTCGAGAACAGCGACCGCCACAAGCTCTGGGACTTCTACAACCGCGCCTCCGACGCCGTCACCGGCCTGGAGACGGCGCGCAAGCTGGCTGGCAAGAACCCCGCCCCCGCCGTGAAGGCGGCCTTGGCCGAAGCCACGAAGGCCGGGAGCCTGGACGCCATGCTCGGCAGCCTGGGCGCCGCCTTCGACGGGCTCAAGCCCCGGGGCGGCGCCCCGGAGCCCGAGGCCGCCGCGGCCGTGCGCCGCGCCGGACCGGGCACCGCCGACCAGAGGTTCACCCCGGAGCAGAGGGCCACCTACACGGAGATGCTCAAGCACTCCCTGATCGAGCAGATGAAGGGCACGGCCGCCGGCGACCGCCTGCGCGAGTTCTACAAGAAGGAGCCCTTCAACCTGGTCGTCAAGCCGATGGAGGGCGGCACGATGGGGCTCTACAGCCCGCGCGACAACACGGTCTCGGTCAGCGAGGACCTCATCCTCAAGTTCGTGCGCGGGCAGGGCCGGGCCGTCGGAGACCTGCTCCAGGACCCCGAGATCTTCCGCCAGGTCTCCCAGGCCGTGCTGTCGACCGTGGTGCACGAGGGCATCCATCAGGAGCAGGAGGCCTGGCGGCGCGACCGCAACCTCCCGCACTGGTACGTGGTCGAGCACGAGGTGGAGGCGAAGTCCCGCGAGGCGGCCTTCGTCCTCGAGAAGGGCTCGAAAGACGAGGCCTACGCGAAGTTCATGGCCGACCCCGAGATGCAGAAGAAGCTCTCCTTCGTCCGCGAGGCCTCGCTGATCGCCAACGAGCTGCGCCGGGACCCCGTGGCCTTCGGCGAGCGCATCCGGACCGCCTACTATCCGGGCGTCGTCTCCATCGAGACCCAGGCGCGCTGGGCCGCCCAGGACCCGGCCTGGATGCGCGAGTACCAGAGAGGCATCGCCGCCGAGCTCGCCCGGCGCGAGAAGCTGACCCCCGCCGAGCGCGCCGCCCTCGATTCCAAGACCGTCCCGCAGCCGGACCGGAGCGTCCACTCCCCGTCCGAAGCCGTCGCCCTGGTGTCCACCTTCAAGACCGCGGAGCTCCGCGAGAGGGTGCGGGCCATCTCCCAATACGTCTCCGACAAGGAGGCGGGCCGCGTCAGCGCGGCGTCGGACTACGCGGCCTTCGTGTCGCGGGACCGCCGCACCGGCGTGGAGGTGGGCGGAGTGCTGGCCATGGTTACCACGCCCAAGCGCACCGGGAACCTGGCCCTCGGCGACAGGGGGGGCGACGGCTCGCCGCCCCCCCCGCCCCCGGTCCTCAAGGGCCGTTTGGCCGCCCCGCCCCCGGCGCTGGCCAAGCCCCCCCTCCTCAGGCCGGACCCGCCGAAGAGGCCCGCCGCCGCGCTCCAGTCCACCCTGCCGGGCGTCCCGCGCGGCCATGAGGACTGCCAGAACCCCACCCACGGCCATCCGAGGTCGCAATGGCCTTGACCAAGCTGGCCGCCGTCCTGCTCCTGGCCTTGCCCGCCTCCGCCGCGCCCAAACGCGCCTCGGCCGCCAAGACGCGCGAGGCCCGGCTCGAGCCGGCCAAGCTGCGCACCGAGGTCCCCGCCGCGTGGGGGCTGACGCAGGACGGGGCGGTCGCCGGCTCGCTGACCCCGGCGTTGACGGCCCTCGGCCCGGAGGGGAAGGACGGCGTCCGGACCCGTATCGGCCTGCGCTGGTACGGCCCCGGGAACCGCTACTTCAAGGACTCCGCCGCCTACCTCGCCCGTCAGGCCGACGCCGGTCCCATCCCGGTGGCCGGAGAGAAGACCGGCCCCGTAGAGGACGCCAGCCTTATGGGGAAGCCCGCCAAGCGCCTGAAGCGTGAGACCTTCGAGACCATCCCCCCCCAGTCCCACGAGGGCCGCAGCGTCCCGGTGAAGGAGGAGCTCCTGGTGGCCGACTACGATGGGGGGTTCCTGGTGCTCGAGCTCAGGGCATCGGCGGCCGACTTCGACAAGGCCCGGCCCGCTTTCGAGCGCGCCGCGGCCGCGCTCAGTCCAGCAAAGCCTCGAGGGCCTTGAAGTCCGGAGGCTTGTTCAGGCAGCGGTAGGCGCCCAGACGCAGCGCCTCGGCCTCCAGCTGGGGGTTGAGGCCGCCCGTGAGCAGCACGACGCGGGCCTGCGGGCAGCGCTTCTTGAGCTCGACCAGGACCGAGGTGCCCAGCCCGTCGGGAAGCCGCTCGTCGAGGATGATGAGGTCGTAGCGCTCGCGGCCGCAGCGGGCCACGGCCTCGGCCGCGTCGCGCGCGCCCTCCACCTGGCAGGCGCGCCGCTGCAGGAAGCGCGTGAGGTACAGCCGGGTTTCGTCCACGTCCTCCACGACGAGGACGCGGCTCTTCACCTTGGTCTCGACCATAAGCGCCCCCCTGATGATATACAAATGCGCGGTTCGGCGCCATGCGACTTTCGTCATGGTTCCGGCCCGAAATTGGAGTATCATTGCGCCCTGGAGGAGGCCGTGGCCAAGCCGCAGGACTTCAAGGATTTCTTCGAAGGGTTCTCGCGCGACGAGTTCTTCTACGCCCACGACACGCAGGGGGTGTTCACCTATCTTTCCCCCTCCCTCACCGCCGTGCTCGGCTACACCCAAGACGAGTTCAAGACCCACTTCACCACCTATCTGACCGACGACCCGGTCAACTGGGAGGTCGAACGGCGCACCAGCCTCTCCATCCAAGGCACCGAACAGCCGCCCTACGAGGTCTCCATCCGGCACAAGGACGGCAGCGTGCGCTGGCTCGAGGTGAAGGAGCGCCCGGTGCGCTCCCCCGGCGGGGAGGTCCGCGGCGTCGAGGGCCACGCCCGCGACATCACCGCCCGCAAGGCCGCGGAGGCCGACCTGCGCAAGGTCCGTGCGGCCGTCGAGCAGGCCGGGGACGCCATCGCCATCGCCGACCTGCAGGGGACCATCTCCTTCGTCAACCCGGCCTGGGCGAAGATGCACGGATTCGAGCCCGCTGAGCTCATCGGCAAGTCGCTGGCGATGTTCCACACCGCCGAACAGCTGCGCCTGGACGTGGAACCGTTCAACGCCCGGGTGATGAGCCAGGGCTCCCACCAGGGCCCGGTGGGCCATGTCCGGCGCGACGGCGGCGAATTCCCGACCTGGATGTCGACCGTGCTCTTCCACGACGAGGCGGGGAGGCCGGTCGGCTTCCTCGGCCTGGCCCGCGACATCTCGGAGGAGGAGCTGCGCGCCGTGCGGGCCCGGCTGGCCCGGACGGTCCTGGCCCGGCTGAACACCTCGGGCGACCTGACCGCGATGCTGCGCGACGTTTCCCGCGCCATCCGGGAGTCCGGGCTGGCCGACGGCGCGGCGTTCGACACCGGCGAGGGCCTGCTGGTCTGGGACGGCGAAGGGGCCCATCCCGGCGCGGGACTGCCGTCGCGCGCCGACATCCCCCTGCGCTCCGACGACGGCGCCATGGGGACCCTCGTCCTCTTCTCGCGCTCGCCCAAGGGCTTCCCCCCCCAGTTGGCGACCTTCTTCGAGGGGCTGGGGGCCAGCATCGCCATCGGCATCCGCCGGACCCGGGCCGAGGCGGACCTGCAGCGGCGCGAGGAGCGCTACCGGGACCTCGTGGAAAACCTCGAGGAGCTCGTGCTGGTCCTCGACCTGGAAGGCCGCATCGTCTTCGCCAACACGAGCTGCCAGACCCTCCTCGGCCGTCCCGTGGACCAGACCGTAGGACGCCCGGTCTCTGAAATCGTCGACCCCGCCTACCACGACGCCTTGGCGGCGGCCCTGCGCGAGGACGCCAGCAAGCACCGCTGCGCGCTGCTGACCGCCTCCGGAGAATCCCTGCCGGTGGCCACCTCCTGCCGCCGCGTCCTGGGCCGCAAGGGCGACGAGGTGATCCGGGTCATCGTGCGGGACCTGCGCACCGAGAACCTGCTCCAGGAGCAGAGCGCCCGGGTCGAGAAGCTGCGCTCGCTGGGCGTCCTGGCCGGCGGGGTGGCCCACGACTTCAACAACTACCTGACCGCCATTCTCGGCTGTCTGGGCCTGGTCCAGGAGATGCCGGGACTCCCCGCCGAGGTGCCCGAGCTCATCGGCGGGGCCGAGCGCGCGGCCCTGAAGGCGCACGACCTGGCCCGGCAGCTGCTCTACTTCTCCCGGGGCGGAGCCCCCGACAAACGCCCCCTCGACCTGGCGTCCCTGGCCAGGGATTCGGCCTCGCTGGCCCTGAGCGGCTCCGCCGTGCGCCTCGAGACGGACTTCCTCGCGCAGGCGCTCACGGTCGAAGCCGATGCGTCCCAGCTCAGCCAGGTCTTCGCCAACCTCGCGATAAACGCTCGGGAGGCGATGCCGGGGGGCGGCCTGCTGCGCCTCGAGGCGGAGCGCGTCGACATCGGTCCCGACGAGGCCCGCACGCGCGGCGTCTCGCCCTCGCCCTATGTCCATCTGCGGGTCCGCGACCAGGGGGCCGGCATCCGGCCGGACATCCTGGAGCGCATCTACGACCCGTTCTTCACGACCAAGGGCGCCGGGAGCGGGATGGGGCTGGCGGTCTGCCACGCCATAATCTCCAAGCACGCCGGGGCGATCTGGGCGGAGTCGGCCGTCGGCCGGGGCAGCGTCTTCCACATCCTGCTGCCGGCCTCGGACAAGACGCCGCCCGTCGAGGCCGCGTTTTCCTCGCTCATCGTCCCGGGCAGCGGGAAGGTCCTCGTGATGGACGACGAGAACACCGTGCGCTCCTCCGTCGCCGCCATCCTCAAGGCCGCGGGCTACGAGGTCGCCGCCGTCGCCGACGGGGACGCGGCGCTGGCGCGCTTCGAGGCGGCCCGGGCCGCCGGAGCCCCGTTCCGCCTGGCCCTGCTCGACCTGGTGGTCAAGGGCGCCATGGGCGGCATGGAGACCGCCGCCGCGTTGCGCGCGCTCGACCCCGGGACTCGTCTGGTGGCGATGAGCGGCTATTCCGAGGAGGCCACTCCGGGCAGCCTCGCCGAGATGGGCTTCGCCGCCTTCCTGCCCAAACCCTTCCAGCCGCATGCCCTGACCGCCCTCCTCGCCGACGTCCTGACCCGGCGCTGAGCCCCCTGCGGGCAGCATTTTCCAATCCGGGAATGAGCCTGAAGAGCGTTGAGGGTCCGTTGCCGTAGTTTGCTGGGTCTTGCCTCCGTTTCTGTTGCCGTTGTCCGTTGAGATTCCAGAACAATGACGCTCCACGGACGCAGAGCGTGTTG
>JACRDU010000101.1 GCA_016218495.1 Elusimicrobiota bacterium | reverse complement strand
TGTAGGCCCCCAGGTTGTCCCGCGTCCGCCCCGGCCTGGGGCGCCGGACTGGCCCGCCGCGGGTCTATTTCGTCGACGCCGGAGCGCGGCACGGCCGCCGTGGCGGGGTAGGGTACCGGGGCCAGCCGGAACAAGACTTTCTTACCGGATTGTCCACTCCTCCGGCCAGCCCCGGTGACAATCGCTATCCGTTGCCGGCATCGCCGGCCACTTCCCCGGCATCGATGTGCCGGTGCCGATCCTGTTCTGCCCACTGCCAAGGTGTGGGCGGCGCATGACCGTTCTCGGTTCATACCGGCGCTACTACAAGGGGGTCCTCCGGCTGGTCCTACGGGTCATCTGCCCGCGGTGCCGGGTCAGCCACGCGGTGGTGCCGGAGGAGCTGGTGGCCTACCGGGACGCCACGCTGCACGAGGTGGAGGCCGCCCTGGCCCAGGGCTCCGACCCGCGGGCCGGAGCCCTGGCCGCAGGTCAACGAGGCGATGCCGGTGTCCGCCGGGTTCTCCGGTGGCACGACGGACTCTCCGGGAGGGTTGAACAGGTCGTGCTCGCCCTGCTGCCGCCCGGTGAGGGCGCCTTCCTCGAACGGATCCGCGCGGCGTTCGGACCCCAGCCTGGGGTCCTCATCAGGCTGCGGCAGTGGCTCTGGGAGAAGCACGGGCTGTTCCTGGGCGGGCCGAACGCGCTGTACCGCCACGGGCGACCACGGCTGGACGCCCGCGGCCCTCCCACACAACCTGGTGATAGCTCGCCTCCAAGGCCGGCAATAGAATTTCCGGGCACGCCGTCGGGGAATGGACCCTGCGGTGCACCTGGAGAACCACATGGACGAGGAACTGAGGGAGCATATCGCTCTCTTCCGCCACGGAGTGATCAGCGAGCTGGTCCTGGGGCCGCTTGCCCCAGGGGAGAAGGAGGCCTTGCTCGGGCGGCTCAGCGCGAAGGAATGGAAGATCCCGGGCAGCGGGCGGACGCAAATCGCGCGTTCGACCCTCCGGGACTGGGTGGCGAGCTACCAGGCGATGGCCCTGGACGGCCTGAAGCCCCAGACCCGGTCGGACGCGGGCTCGATCCGGGCAATCCCGGAGCCGGTGCAGGACCTGCTGCTGGCCCTGCGTGGGGAGCGGCCGAAGGCGAGCGTGGAGAGCCTCATCCGGGCCTGCCGGCTCTCGGGTCGCGTCCCGGCGGACGTGAGGCTCGCGCCGAGCACGGTGCGCCGGATGCTGACCGCCCACGGGGTTGCGGTGGAGCCGGCCTGCGTGAGCCCGTCGGCCGATGCCCGCGCGTTCACCTGGCCCCACGCCAACGACCTCTGGATGTCGGACGTCATGCACGGACCGCGGCTGCTCGTCCCCGGCCGGCGCGACGGCGAGAAAACCTACCTGATCGCCTTCCTCGACGACGCCACCCGCATGGTGCCCTACGGCGCCTTCTACCCGGCCGAGACTGCCGCCTGCTTCCAGGAGGCCTTCAAGCAGGCCATGTTCCGGCGCGGGGTCGCCCGCCGCCTGTACGTGGACAACGGGTCCACGTTCCGGACCCACCACCTGGAGGTGGTCTGCGCCACGCTGAACGTGGCGCTCATCCACTCCCGGCCCCACCAGCCGCGCGGCCGCGGCAAGATCGAACGGTTCTTCCGCACGGTCCGCTCCGCGTTCCTCCCGCACCTGGACCTGGCCATGCTCGTGGACCTCGCCGCTCTGAACCGGGTCTTCTGGGCCTGGCTCGAGGCGGAGTACCACCACACCCCCCACGGAGGTCTCGACGGGAAGACCCCGCTGGAGCGCTTCCTCGCGGACGAGGCCCTCCTGCGGCCCGCGCCCGCCGATCTCGAGCCGCTGATGCGGATGAAGGCGACCCGCAAGGTGGGCCGCGACCGCACCATCCAGCTGCACGGCCGCGTCTACGAGGCTCCCGACGGCTACGCCGGCGAGACGGTCACCGTGCTCTTCGACCCCTACGACCCCTCCCGGCCGGTCCACATGCTGCCCCGGGGCCAGACCGCCGAGATCCCCCTCCACCGCCTGGACCTCCACGCCAACGCCCTCCTGCCGCGGGCCCGGCCCGACGAGCCCAAGCCCAACCCGGCCCCCGCCACCGGCCTCTCGTACCTCGAACTGGTCGCCCGCAACTACTTCGGCGACGGCAAGGAGAACACATGACCATCCAGGCCTTCTTCGGCTTCGCCCAGCCCCCCTTCAGCCGCGACCTGCCCCCCGACCAACGGTTCCGCTGCGCCAGCCTGGACGAACTCCACGCCCGGCTCGCCTGGCTCGTCGAAACCTGCGCAATCGGCACCGTCGTCGGCGAGCCAGGCTCCGGGAAGTCCACCGCTCTGCGCAGGTTGCGCGACAGCCTCCACCCCGAACTCGTGAGGCCCATCTACATCCACGACACCGACCTCCTCGCCCCGGGGTTCTACACCCACCTGGCCTTGAACCTCGGCCTCGAACCCTTCCAGTCCCGCGCGCGGACCTTCCGCGCCATCCGCGACGAGATCGACCGCCTCCACCGCGAACGCCACCTCACCGTACTGCTTGTCGTGGACGAGGCCCACCGCATGCGCTCCGAGGTCCTCGCCGAACTGCCCGTGCTTACCAGCTTCGACTGGGACGGCCAGGCCCGCCTGCCCGTCCTCCTGTCCGGGCTCACCGGCCTGCTGGGCCGGCTGCGCATGGCCGTACTTGAACCTCTCGCCCAGCGCATCACCGTCCGCTACGCCCTGCGCGGCTTCGACCGGGACACGACCCGCACCTACCTCGAACACCGCCTCCGGGTCGCCGGCCTCGACCGGCCCCTCTTCACCGAGCCCGCCATCGAGGCCCTCTTCGACGCCTCCCAGGGCCTCATGCGCCGCATCGACACCATCGCGCTCCACGCGCTGCACGCCGCGGCCGCCCGGCGCGATCGCCTTGTCGACACCGACCACATCCGCGCCGGCGCCGAGGAGATCCGCACATGACCCTCGCCGTCCTCATCCCCGACCCCCTGGGGTTCCACCTCTTCGTCCGCTTGCCCAAAGACCGCTTCCACCGCATCTCCGACCTCGTCGCCCCAGAGGACCTCACCGACGTCCTGCGGCCCCTCGGCGACCCCATCCTCGTCGCCCTCGAGGGCACCCGCCATGCCGCCTGCATCGCTGACCAGGTCGGCGACTTCGCTGACCTGGTCGTCGTCCCGGCCAACTGGACCCGCTCCGTCCCCCGCTCCGACCTCTTCGGCCGAGCGCGACTCTTGGCCCGCCTCGCCTCCTTCCACCGGGCCAGTCCCCTGGACTGCTACTACTCCGCCCGGTCCGACCTCCCGTTCTGATCCCGGCCGTCGCCTCTGGCCTCGGGGCTGGAGGTGACCGTGTTGGCGCGCGCCAACGCGATGGTCGGCCTTCGGCCGACACCAGCCCCTCCAGGCCGTTTCGGCGTACGCGCATGCATGCGGCCCAGGTCCGCCTCGAAACGGCCATCCGGGGCTGGTCCATTCCCTCGCCCGGCGCCACCTACGCTTGCTTCATCGGACCCCCACGCGCCTCCGTGAGGGGCCTCTCCCCGCAGCACTCGGGTCTCTTCTTGACCACGCTCGCCCGCCGGCGAACCAGCGCGGCTATCGCGCTCACGCCACCCTCTGCCGCCGCGGGACAACGTGGATTTCGGCCGGCGGACCAGTGCGGGGGGCGACACGCGTTTCCGGCAATTCGGGGGCGAACGACCGGGTCGTTCGGGCCCGGATTGCGCGTTTCCGGCAATTCGGGGGCGAACGGGTCGGGCGGGGTCCCTTCGAGGCGCCGCGCGTCCGTACGGGTCGGTCAATCCGGTGCGGGCAGGAGCGGGGGTGGTGGGATCCCGCGCCCGAGGCAGGTCAGCGCCTCGGTGAGGTAGTTGAGGACGTCGATGCCCTGCTGGCGACAGGTCGCGGCGACGGACAGGAGGCGGGAGAGGGACAGGCTCCCGCGGTCGGAGCGTGTCCCTTGCGACAGCTTCCGGAGGATCACCCCCGGTCGTACCGCGCGTTCGGCCTGATTATTGGTGGGCTGGACGCCGTCGACGTCGAGGAACCGGAAGACGGCGGGCCACAGAGGCAGGAGTCCCTTGCCGAGCTTCCGCCAGAGGTCGTCTGCCTTCTGGGCTGCGCCGTCCTCGCAGAAGGAGCGGAACTGCTCCCGGAAGGGGGCGGTCGTGCCCTGGAGGACCGCGCGGTCGCCCTGGTCGTCCTTGAAGGCCTGCCAGGCGTGAAACATCGCGGCCTCGCCCTCGCGGATCGTCGCCGTGCGCGAGGCGGCTGGGCCCTGCCGGTCGATGATCGCCTGGAGGTCGCGTCCGAGGTGGGACCAGCAGAGCTGCCGCTGGTCCGCGCTGAACAGCGTGGTGTAGACCACCCACCGGTCGCTGTGCACGGTACCGGTGAACCCGTTCGGAAACAGCCTCCGGAGCGCCTCCACCCCGCGGCGCGGATGGACCATGAACCAGGTGCAGGCGGCGGTGGTGACGACCCACAACCAGCACCTCTTGCCCCACTGCCGCCAGCCGGTCTCATCGAAACAGGCGGCCGTCGCCCGCTGAAGGGCCCGCTCGATCGCGTCCATCGGCTCGGCCACCGCGGCCGCCGTCTGTTCCCAGCACGCCTGCACGGTTCCCGTGGACAGGCGCAGGTCGAAGAGGTCCGCGACCAGGTCGCGCACCAGGGCTCGCGATTGGCGGTACCGCACCCCGAGCAGGGCGATGAACGCCGTCAGCCGCGGGCCCTGCCCGGTCTTTTCGTGCTCTGCAAGCTCGGCCCAGGTCGTGGTTCCGCAGATCGGGCACCGGCGGCGGTGGATCCAGTGATGGACGAGTTCGAGCCGAAGTGGCGGTAGTTCGTACTGCTGGTGCGGCATCGGCCCATGATCCTCGGGGGCACCGTCGAGGTCGGCGCCGCATCCCACGCAGTTCGCCGGGAAGTGGTCCACCGTGCGGTCAGCCTCCTCGACCGGGCGCATCTCGCGCGTGCACCCGTCGTGCCCCGGCTGCCCCCCGGCCTTCCGGCCAGACCTCTTCCGGCGCTCCTTCCGGCGCCCTGGAGCCGCCGCGCTCGGCGGATCGGACGACGGCGGCTTCGACGAGTTCGACGAGTCCAGGTTCAGGCGGGCCTTGAGAGCCGCGTTCTCCCGTTCGAGCTCGACAACCCGGGCCTCGGCGGCGGACACGCGCTCGACGAGTGCCACGACCCGCCCCTCCGCACTGGCCAGCATCCCCAGGATCCCTGCGAGCCAGGCCCGCCCGTCCGCCCCGAGGGCCTTCTCGACCTCGACCGGCACGGCCGTCGGTGTGGAAGTCGGAGCAGAACCAGGGGCGCACATGCCCCCCTTCTACTAGCACTAGCTCGAAATGTCTAGCCTTGACATGTCAAGACCTTCACGCCTGCGACCCGGCGCGCCCTGCCGAGACGGGCTGAACGGGTACGCACGGACTTCGACGACCTCCGGACCGCGCTGGACACGCTCGTCGGCCCGGAGGCGAGCCACGCTCTGCTCGTCTGGAAGCTCGGCGTCGCGCGGCCGACGGAGGTCGGCCCGGCCGCCGCTGCGCCGCGGGAGGCGGCGCCCGCCGCCCCGCCTGAGCCCGCCCCGCCCCCCCCCGAGCGGCCGATGCCCCCGGAGCCCCCGCCTTCCGCCTAGCCCCCGCCCCTGGTCCCGGCCGACGAGCTGCACCTCCCTTCCCCGGTCATCGACGCGGCGCTCGTCGCGACGCCGCCCCCAGAGGGTGCGCTCGCCATCCCCCACTCCCCGGCAGAGGAGGTGCCCGAGGCAGTGCCGCCGCGCCCGGCGGTGGTACGACCTGCGCCGCCGCCTGCCCGTCCCGCGGCCCCGCGGATCGAGGTTGCGCAGCCGCGAGCACCAGAGGGCCCGACCCGCGACGAGGTCGAAGATGCACTCGAGCGACTCCTCGTCGCGCGCGACCTGTCGCGCGCCTGGCACCTCGTC